>CAXSEA010000047.1:0-19906 GCA_964235675.1 uncultured Armatimonadales bacterium
CTCCTCGGCCAGGCGGTTCACCAGGTTGATTTCCGTGCCGACCGCCCATTTCGTTCCGGGCGCGGCGGCGCGGATTACTTTGACTATTTTTTCGGTGGAGCCGTAATCGTCGGCGGCCTCCACGACCTCGCGGCGGCATTCCGGGTGTACGATCACGTTCACGTCGGGAAAGCGCTTGCGGGCGTACTCCACCTGGGCGACCGTGAAGCGGCCGTGCACCGAGCAGTGGCCTTTCCAGAGGATAAACTTGGCGTGGCGCAGAGCTTCCTCAGTGTTGCCGCCGAAGCCGTCGGTCGCGAACGGATCCCAGACCACCATGTCGTCAGCCTCGGAATAGCCGAGCGCGAGGGCGGTGTTGCGACCCAGATGCTGGTCGGGGAAGAAGAGAATCCGCTCGCCGCGCTCGATAGCCCACGTCAGAATCTTGTCACAGTTGGACGACGTGCAAACCGCGCCGCCGTTCTCGCCGACGAATGCTTTCAGGTTCGCCGCCGAGTTCATGTAGGTAATCGGCACCGCGCCTTCGGTGAGGCCCATCCGCTCCAAGCTGCGCCAGCAGGCGCGTACCTGGTGGATGCTCGCCATGTCGGCCATCGAGCAGCCCGCCGTCAGGTTCGGCAGAATCACGCGCTGATGGTCGGCGGCGAGGATGTCCGCGCTTTCGGCCATGAAGTGGACGCCGCAAAAGATGATATTCTCAGCCGACGTGAACGATGCGCCGTCTTTGGCGAGCTTGTAGGAGTCGCCGCGATAATCGGCGTACTTGATGATCTCGTCGCGCTGATAGTGGTGGCCGAGTATAACCACTTTATCGCCGAGGCGGGCGCGGGATGCGCCGATGCGCGAATCCACTTCGGACTCGCTGAGGGCGACGTATTCGGGAGGCAGCGGTGCCTGCAACATGAGGAGTCTCCTTGTTAACTAAAGCGCGGCGATGGAGTAACCCGCGCGGTTACGTAAGTTTTATATAATACCTATCGGCTTAACAGGGTGTCAAACCAGCAGGCTTCACGCTTATAACACTGCCCTTCTCTGCAACGCTCCCACAGACTAGCCCTATTTTGAAATCGGTGGCTCATCGCACCAATAAGGCGCACGTTCCACCAGCAGCTCTCTTGACTGGAAACGTCCAACAATATGACGATACACTCTTCGAATCCCTTTGGCCTTGTCTCTCGATTGATTGCCGCGCTCACCTGCGCGGCGCTGTCGGCATTTGCGTTTACTCCGGCTCAAGCGCAAACGGCTCTGACACTCCCTTCGGCGCTTTCCTCAGCCTCGCCGAAAGCGGCGGATTCACCGGCGATGCCGTTCGTCGCGCCGATTTTTACCGACCACATGGTGCTTCAGCGCGGCATGGCCGACCCTATTTGGGGCTGGAGCAAGCCGGGAACCTTAGTGCTCGTCGTCACCACGGGAGGCGACCACAATCGTCCCATGATGGAATCCGCAACGGCTACGGCTGGGAACGACGGCAAATGGACGGCAAAGCTTCCTAAGCTGCCGGTCGGCGGACCCTATCAAATTTACGTTAAAGGTTCTAAAGTTGAGTCGGTCACCTTTAGCGACGTACTCAGCGGGGATGTCTGGGTTTGCTCCGGCCAGTCGAATATGCAGTTCGGCATCGGCAATGCCCAAAATGCCGATGCCGAAATCGCCGACGCCGCCAACTACCCGCAAATACGCTTCTTCTATGTAAAGCAAGCCAGTTCACAAACTCCGCAGGATTTGATACAAGGCGGGCCGTGGGATATTTGCAGCCCTGAGTCCGCCAAAGCGGACGGCTCCTGGAACGGAATCACGGCGGTCGGCTACTTCTTCTGCCGCGATCTCTACAAAGCGACGCATATCCCCATTGGCCTGGTGAGTACGTCCGTCGGCGGAACGCCCGCGGAGGCTTGGACATCGATCCCTGCTTTGCAGGCCAAGACGCCCGATCTGATCGCCGACTTGCCTCAGCGGGAAGCCAATGTACAGGCGCATCCCGATTCTGCCCAAAATTTGCCCGGCTGGCTGTTCGATGCCATGATCAACCCGCTCATCCCCTACGGTGTGAAGGGGTTTGCTTGGTACCAGGGCGAAGCCAACAGCGGGCGCGGCTATGCCTACCGAACACTTCTGCCGACCTTGATCGACGACTGGCGCGCGCGCTGGATGGAAGGCTCCACGCCATTTTTAATCGTTCAACTCGCCGGATGGCAAGATGTCCCCGCCGATATCGCCGCTAATCCAGGCGACGATGGGTTCGCGGAAGTGCGCGACGCGCAAGCCTACACCGCGCAGCATGTCCCGAATGCCTATCTTGCGACTGCAATCGATATCGGCGACCAGCAGACTATCCACCCTACCAACAAGCAGGAGACCGGGCGGCGACTGGCGTTGATTGCGGAGAAAGAAGTGTACGGAATAAAAGATGCTGCCGACTCCGGCCCAACTTTCAAGTCGATGCGCATTCAGGGCAACACCGTAAAAATTACGTTCAATAACGCCAAGGGCGGGCTGGTTGTCGGCGACGGTAAGCCTGTCGCCGGGTTTGCTCTCGCGGGCTCGGATCATAAATGGTCGCGGGCGAACGCGACGCTCTCGGGGAACACCGTCACTCTGACCTCGGCGGGCGTTCCCAACCCTGTCGCCGTCCGCTACGCCTGGGCTGGTTGGCTGCCGCTGAACTTGTACGGCAAGGATGGACTGCCCGTTTATCCGTTTCGAACGGACGACTGGAAGCTTTTGAGCCAGCCGTAGCAATTCGGGCAATAAGCATAAGGGGGTGAGACGATATCGCCTCACCCCCTTATGCTTATTGCCCTTAGCGATAGGCTAACGTCCACGATTGATCCAGTCGGTGACGCGCCGGTACGCCATTTCCAGGTAGTGCGCGACCATCTGATCTCTTGAGCCGCCATACTCGCCGCGAATACGGTCGCCCAGCGTCTCCAGCGGGGTTCCGATAGCGAATGTGGCGATCTCGCGCGGCATTTTGAGCGCGCGCCCGCTTTCGCGGTCGATGGCTTCGAATTTGATCGGGAAGATCGTTTCGGTCTCTTTGATCTTCTCGTTCCAGCTCATTGTCAGGCTATAGCTGCGGCCATCCATACAGTTCAGCACGCTTTTCTGGTTCATCCGGCTTGAAAACTCCGATTCTGAGGATAATAAAATCTGACTGCGCCCCTATTCTACCGCTAAGATGCAACGCTCAAAGCTGAACAACTCGATTCATCGGAAGCGCTTCATGGCGCGAGGCCCTTTTGGCAGCAGGGCTTCGGGCGGCCTGAACTTCGCGGCATGGATCATTGCGATGCTGCTGCCGATTTTGCTAGCGGCTCCAGGGGCGAAAGCGCAGCAGTTCGGCGTGGCCGCGCCGCCGCCCGTTCCGCCGCCGCTTGCGTCCGGAACCAAAGCGCCGCGCCTCCAGTCTCAGACATTGAACGGGCGTGCATTCCAGTTGTCCGCGCTGCATGGGCAAGTGGTGGTTCTGGATTTCTGGGCGACCTGGTGCGTCTCGTGCAAGCAAGCGATGCCTGCCTTGAACAAGCTTCAGCGCGATTACGCCGCGCGCGGCGTTCAAGTGGTCGGCGTCTCGCTGGACGCTGCCGACACGGCCGCTCGGGTGCCCTCGACCGTGAAAAGCCTTGGCGTGTCCTATCCGATCCTAGTTGGTCCGAAGCGCAATATTCCTATCGGCGAAGCGTACAATGCCGACGTGCTGCCCAGCCTTTACGTGATCGATCAATCGGGCGTAGTCCGCTGGAGCCATGCGGGCATCTACGACAACGAGGATAAGGACGTCCGCTCGCTGATCGACCGACTGCTAAAAACGAAGCCACGCGTAGCAGCGTGAGAAACGGGTTTTGACGATGAAAAAGCTGCCGGTGAGTTTATTGCGCGCGCTTTCGCTGCTGGCGGCGGCGTCGCTGCCCGCTTTAGGACTGGTCGCAGGCTGCAAAAAGGGCGGCGATATCGACGATTCTCCGTCGGCGGTGAGAATCGTGGACGCGGTGCAAGGCGGCGATTCGCTGCAGGCGCGCATCGACGGAGTCGCGCTTCCAAACAAGGTGCTGTCGCCGTCGGACACGGATTTTTACGGCGCGCAGCCGGGCAGCTACTCGGTTCAAGTGGGAACATCCGCCCAGGGCGGCAGCTTTTCGCCGGTCGCGTCCACTCAGGTGAACGTGGAAAGCGGCAAGCGCTACACAGCCATTGCCTACGGCGCGGCGAGCTCGTCGGACTCAGTCCATCTCCAAATTTTCAGCGCCCCGAAACTGGACAAAGACGCGCGCGATCAAGCGGCGAAAAGCGGCAAAGCGATGGTGGCCGTCTTTGACGCCGCGCCGGGCAGCGACAAAATCGATATCCTGGTGAATAGCATCGTCGCATTCAAGGGCGTCGCGTACGGCCATCGCTCGGAATTTATTCCCCTCGCCGCCCTGCCCTACGAATGGAGCTCAGTTCCCGCCGGAGCCGGCCCGGACCAGACTTTCGGTCAGCCCACGACTTTGCAGCTGAACAGCGGGCGCGTTTATCTGGTCGTAGTCGAAGGCGAGACCAGCGGCGGCGATGTTCATGTCGAGGCGTTCGAGCAGTAATGGACTGGGGGTACTCGATAGATATCCAGGGGGATGGAGCAAACTTAGCATTAAATGTTATGAGGCGGTCCCATACTGAAGCGCAGGACTACTGGGATGGTAATTGGTGCAGTGTTCAAGTTAAAGCGAATACCGAAGGGTTCCGCGCCGCGTTTTGGAACTCCATCCATCTCCCCGAACTCGTAAGTTGGCATCGGGAGTTGCAATCGATGTACGCTAATCTTACAGGGAGAGCACATTTGACTGTGATGGAGGCGTTTATTGACATTGTTACGGAAATTGATCGGCTTGGCAGACTAACATGGGCCGTAACGCTCGAGCACCCGGTTGGAGGGGGAACGAAATCGGCGTTAAAATTTCAAATCGTTTCTGATCAAAGTTTTCTGCCCCCGCTTTTAGCACAGCTTGATGCTATTTTTGAGGCATTGCCCGTAATCGGCGCACCTTAGTAGAACAGAGAGTTTGGTTAAGGCTTTGGTGACCATATCTCCATCACTTCCGCTAAAGCCTCTTGCCATGGCCTGAATAGCGCGTATCCAAGCAACTCCCAGAGGTAAGGCCGCAGGGCGGAATAGGCGGGGCGCTGCGTGGGTGTCGGCCACTCTTCGGCTCGAATCGGCGTCAGCTTGACATTGTCTTGGCCCGCCAGGCGCAAGGTTTCAGCCGCCAAGTCGCGCCAGGTGCAGACGCCGGAATTGGCGATGTGGAAAGTGCCCGACAGCGGAATGCTCGCCAGCGTCACCAGAGCCTGGGCGAGGTCGGCGGCGCTGGTCGGGGTGCCGTACTGGTCGGCGACGACGCGCAGCTCAGGGCGAGTTTTCGCGGCGTTGAGTATGGTTTTCGGGAAACATTTTCCGTGCGCCCCGAAAAGCCATGATGTGCGGACGATCTTATGGTCGGGGCACGCCGCCCGCGCCATTTGCTCGCCGGCCAGCTTCGACGCGCCGTAAATGCCCAGCGGGCGCGTCTCATCGAACTCGGTGTACGGCTCCGTTTTGCCGCCGTCGAAAACGAAGTCGGTGGAAATAGCGATCAGCCGCGCGCCGGCGGCGTAGCAGGCCGAGGCGACATTGCCCGCGCCGACAGCGTTCACACGGTACGCCATATCCGGGTCTCGCTCGCAGCCGTCTACATCCGTGTAGGCGGCGCAATGAATGACTATATTGGGTTGGGCGGCGATAATCGTCGAGCGGGTTTGAGCCGGGTCGCAGACGTTCATTTCGGCGCTTCCCATGGAAATCACTTCGTTTCCCGCCTGCTGGAAGGCGGCGCAGACATCTTGGCCGAGCATTCCGCGCGCGCCGGTGACGAGAACTTTCATGCCTCATTGTGGCAAATATGCGGGCCAATTGGCTTTCAGGGGCGGCAAACTGAGTCGAATTCGGCAGCTTGGGTATAATCCGCCCGAATGAATACGGCGGCGACTCAGATACACACGGATGATTCGGCGGAGCAAGAGTCGTCGGCTTTCGTTTCCACGGAGTTCGACGAGCTTTGCCTATTGTTTGCGAAGCGCGCCGCCGCCGTGGACACCGGCGGCCCCATGGGCGAGCTGATTCAGGATAACGTGCGCCGTCTGGCCCGCTTCGGATTTTTTGGGGCGGGAATCTCTTCGGCGTATGGCGGGTTAAGCCTGACGGAAGCGGAGCGTCGGGATGCTGTCGAGCAAATCGCGGCGGCATGCGGAGCGACCGCGTTCGCGCAAAACCAGCTGCACGCGGGCGGGGCGTTCGTTTCCGGAGCATCGGACGAGCAAGTCAAGCAAGAATTGCTGCCGGTCCTGGCAAACGGCTCTTTGTTATGCGGAGTCGCGTTTGCTCACCTGCGGCGATCGGGTAAGCCTGTGGTCACGGCCGCGCCGCTGGATGATGACTCAGGCGGGTTCTTAATCAACGGGGCCGCGCCTTGGATCAGCGTCTGGGGGCTTCTCGATGCTTTCATTCTCGGAGCTACCATCGAGAGCACGGGAGAGATGCTTTTTTGCTATGTGGACCGGCGCTCTGCTGCAGAGGCTGGTGCCGTCGAAGCATCGGAGCCGATGCAGCTCGCGGTCATGACCGCCGCTGATACCATCAGCTTAAAGATACGGGATCTGGTCGTTCCTGCGAGATATATCTTGCAGCGTCGCGATGCGGATTACATGCAGCGCAGCGATTTCGCGGGCATCACCAGCCATGTCACGCTGCCACTCGGCTGCGCTCGGGGCAGCGCGGAGTACCTGGCCAGCTTAGCGCCTAACCAGCCGCAGGCAAGCGAAGCGGCCATGCGCCTCAATTCGGAGATAGCGGACTGCCGCGCGCAAAGTATCGCGTGGAGCGGCAGCCGGGCGCTCGGAAGCGGCATGGATGCCGATTCCTATAAAACAAACGCTTTGCGCGTGCGCGCCGAAGCGATTAATCTTGCGCTGAGAGCAGCGGAAACGGCGATTGCCGCGTCCGGCGGAAAAGCGCATCTACTCACACATCCCGCACAGCGCCGGCTGCGCGAAGCGGGTTTCTACGCCACGATGGCGATGACTTCAGATACTCAGACAGCACTGATGGAGACTTTTACACATGCCTGCTAATAACAACGGCAATGGCGGCGGCCCTCCTCGCGGCGGACGCGGCGGATTCGGCGGACCTGGTGGCGGCGGACGTGGACCCGGCGGTCCTGGACGCGGACCCGGCGGCGGTGGTGGTGGCGGAGGCTTTCGCGGTCCAGGCGGACCGGGCGGACGCGGACCGGGCGGTCCTGGACGCGGCGCTGACGGCCCCAACCGGTTTGGCGGCGGGGGCGGCAACGACCGCGACCGCGGCAACTCCGGAGGCGGAGGAGATCGTGACCGCGGTGGATTCGGCGGCGGAAACAACTACGGCAACAGCGGCGGCGGGAGCCGGGGCAACTTCGGCGGCAATCCGAGCGGCGGCGGTAGCGGCGAAGGCAATCGCGGCGGATTCGGCGGCGGTGGTGGAAATCGCGGCGGGTTTGGCGGCGGTGGCGGCGCAAATCGCGGCGGGTTCGGCAGCTTCGGCGGCGGCAACTCCGGCGGGAGCGGCAACCGGGGCGGCTTCGGCGGAAATCGCGGCAACCAAGGCAATGTCGGTGACGGTCGCCCTGGCTCGACGTTCGGCGGCGGATCGTCCGACAGCGGTAATGGCGGCTTCGGCAATCGCGGCGACGGAAACCGCAGCGATGGCAACCGCAGCTTCGGCGATGGCAATCGGAATAACTTCGGCGGCGGAAACCGGGATGGCGGCGGAAATCGCGGCAACAATCGCGATCAGGGTGACCGACGCGGCCCGAGCGCCGGCAGCGGCCCAAGAGCGTTCAACCCGAACGCCGGCGGCGGACCGAACGGCAACCGCGAGCCCAGGCGTCAGCCACAGTCCACGATGGCGGCATCGGACGAGCCCGAAAACTACCAGGCCGGTGATGAGCAAAACATCGACGATCAAGCTGAAGGCGGCTCTGTCGGCAATACCGTCAAGGCGAAGGGCCGCATGATCGATCTTCCGCTTGTGCCCGGCCAAGACGGCGACGGCGACGCTAATCCGGACGATATGATCTATATCGCCTACGGCGAGCAGAGCGAGGAAGTCGCTTTTGAGCTGACCGAAGATCTCGAGGAAGCCTTGGAGATCATGGAGCAGATGCAGGACGACGGCTTCAAAGTGCGCTTGTTCCAGGCGCAGGAGATCGACGTCATCCGCGACGACAGCGACGATAATGAAGATGGCGAAGGCAACGAAGAGATTGAAGGCGTCGCTTTGGCGGAAGACGCGGACGAAGCGGAAGCCGACGAAGTAGAAGTATAAATCGCGTCTTATCCAAGAAAAACCGGCTCGCGCTTATTCTGCGCGAGCCGGTTTTTTGCTTGCCGGATGACTGCGATAACAAATTGGAACTGTAAGAACGCCGGCATTGTTGGTATAATAATAAAAAGCCTACTATGGCTATAGGAATTAGAAAAGATGCCAACGAGTTTAAGCGATACGCTCTCAGAAACGTCTCGACAGCCACTTAGCCAAGCCGAAAACCCAGCCGCGAAATACGCGGCGCTTAATCTGGAGATGGAGACTTGGGCCCCTCAGCAAATTCTTGCTTGGGCTATCAAAGAGTTCGGACCTCAGTTAGCTTTTGCCACCGCGTTTGGCGTGGAAGGGTGCATTCTGCTGTCGATGATGTCGCAAATCCCCGGCTACGACAGCGCTTATTTGTTCAATCTCGATACGGGCTACCAGTTCAACGAAACTCTGGAGCTGCGCGACAACCTCCGGCAGCGCTACGGCTTGACTGTGCAGTTTGTCCGCTCCGAGGAAAGCGTCGACCATATGGAAGCCCGCTTTGGCGGCGCCCTTTACGACAAAGATCCCGATCAGTGCTGCCAAATCCGCAAAGTGGTTCCTTTGAGCCATGCTCTGAAAGGCTACGGAGCATGGATCAGCTCGATCCGGCGTGAGCAGTCGGAGAACCGGGCCAAATCGCGGATTATCGAGTGGGACAAAAAGTTCAAGCTCGTTAAAATCAGCCCATTGGCGAACTGGACGCGCAAGGATGTCTGGAACTACGTTTTTCAGAACAACGTGCCCTACAACCCGCTGCACGATCAGGGATTTACCAGTATCGGCTGCTTCCCCTGCACACGGGCGATCCGCCCCGGCGAGGAAAACGACGAGCGCGCCGGTCGCTGGTCGGGACGCGCCAAGACGGAGTGCGGCATCCATGTGCAGGCCGCGTAATATTTACGACCGATGGGTGTAAGACGCGGCAAAATTGCCAATAATCAAATCGACAGATGAGAACAAAATCGGCTCGCTTATTGAAGCGGGCCGATTTTGGCACAAATTATGCCAAACCTAAAAACCGTGCAGCACAACACGTCCCCCTACGAAGCTATCCCCATCGGCAAAAATGCGCCCCGCGTCGTCAACATGATTGTTGAGATTCCGCAGGGCAGCAGCAACAAGTACGAGTACGATCATGAGCTTGGCATCTTCAAGCTCGACCGCACTCTCTACTCGCCGATGTTTTATCCGTTCGACTACGGGTGGGTCCCCCAAACCCTGGCCGACGACGGCGACCCGCTCGATATTCTGGTGATTACGTCTCAGCCCACTTTCCCCGGCTGCTTGATCGTCGCCCGCCCGCTCGGCGTCTTGATGATGCGCGACGACAAAGGCCCCGACGAGAAGATTCTCGCCGTCGCCGACGCCGACCCGCGCTTCCGCGACGTGCATCACCTCGCCGACGTCCCCGGCCACAGCCTGAAAGAGATTGTCCACTTTTTCGATATCTACAAAGAATTGGAAGAGAAGGAGACGAATGTTCTTGGCTGGCAGGACGTGGAAACGGCGCACGAAGTGATCGAGAAGTTCCGGCAAGACCGCCCGCTGCCCGCCGAGGAGGCCAGCCATATCGACGCCGATATCCGGCACCTCCGCGCCGAAGCGGTGGACACCGGCGTGCACCATGTCAGCCATGAGCACACGCGAGTCGCTTAAGTCCGCCTGATCGCGCAATTGACAAAGCGCGGCAGGGCGTTGTATAATACGTTAGCTTTTTGAGCAGGGGCATTCCGCCCCTGTTCATATTTTTTGCCAAGGTGGAAGCCCGGAGTTCGGCACCGCGTCCGGAACTTGGCAGACGAGCGGCGGAGTATACAGACGAATATGGCTGTCGATAACAATAGCAACAAGACCAAGGGCAGCGGCTCGCGCGAAGACCCGCGCGTCGCCGCGCTCCAGCAAAAGCGCGCGCAGCTGGCCGCCAAGGGCGGCGCCGGCATGAGCGGCGAATCAATTCAGCGCTTTTTCAAGGACACCTGGTCCGAGCTGAAAAAGACCACCTGGCCCGACCAGCAGATTCTGACCAAATCGACATTGATCGTCCTGGCGTTTATCTTCGCCGCCGCGCTGTGGGAATTCGTCATCGGCAGGCTTTTAGATACGGCCACCAAGCCACTGTTCGGAATTTAAGCTGCTTTACGAAACAGGCAGCCATTAGCGGCGGATACACAACATGCAACGCAACTGGTTTACAATCCACACTTATTCGGGCCACGAGAAAAAGGTCCAAACCAATATCATGCGGCGCTCGCAGTCGCTGGATATGTTCGGACGCAAAATCTTCGAGGTCGTTCTGCCGACCGAAAAAGAATCCAAGACCCGCGCCGGCAAAAAGACCGAGATCGACCGCAAGGTCTACCCTGGCTATGTCTTTATCGACATGGTCATGGATGAGCAGACCTGGCACCTTGTCCGCAACACCATCGGCGTGATTAAGTTTGTTGGCGATCCCAAGCCGACCGCGCTGAAAACCAGCGAGATTCAGCAGATCAAGGACAATATCGAGAACAAGCGTCCGGTGATCCGCCAGGTCTGGGAGGCCGGCCAATCGGTGCGCGTCTCGTCCGGCCCCTTCGCCGACCTGGAAGGCTCAATCCAAGAAATCAACGCCGCCAAGGACAAGGTCAAAGTTAATATCAACCTATTTGGCCGCGAGACTTCAGTGGAATTAGAATTAAACCAGATCGAGAAGAACGCTTAAGAACCTATCCGGGCTCTCGCCCACCTTCCCTGAAGGGAAGGAACTCTTCGGTAAGCTTGATGGGCTTACCAATTAAAGGCGTCAGCTATAGATAGTCTCAGCTTTATATAGAGTTCCTTCCCTTCAGGGAAGGTGGGCGAGAGCCCGGATAGGTCAGATTTTCCTCCCCTTTCGGGAGCACGTCACATACACCTCAACCCGGCGGCAGCGATGCTACAGTCGAGCGAGGGAGACACATCAGAAAAGGATCAGTTTGAACAATGGCTAAGAAAGTAGTGGGAGTCGTCAAGCTCCAGATCAACGCGGGGAAGGCGACCCCGGCTCCGCCCATCGGCCCGGCTCTGGGTAGCTACGGCATCAACATGATGGAGTTTATCAAGGGCTACAACGAGCGCACCGCGTCGATGATCGGCACGATCGTTCCCGTCGAGATTACCATCTTCGACGACCGCTCGTTTACCTTTATCACCAAGACCCCTCCGGCCGCCGACCTCCTGAAAAAGGCGCTGAACATCCCCAAGGGTTCCGGCGTGCCGAACAAGACCAAGGTCGCCAACATCACCCAGGAGCAGCTCCGCGCCATCGCCGAGCAGAAGATGCCCGACCTGAACGCCAACGATATCGACGGCGCGATGCAGATTATCGCGGGCACGGCGCGTTCGATGGGTATTACCGTGGGCTAATTGAGTCGCAAATTTGAGCCGAAGACCTACTTATGAGTATCAGTCGAGAAGAACTTGATGCAAGTGAGCAAGAACTGGATAACGCAATAGTTGTTTGGCTAGATACTCTAGCATCTCCGCTTCTTGAGTTTAAGGAAGCATATCGGGGAGTTGGTAAAAAGGCAATTTCATACGCTGAGTTGTTAATTGCTGCATCTAAAGAAGCCCCGCAAGAGGTTGCCGAAGACTATATGGCTTCGGCCAGACACGTAACAGCTTCGGTGAACTTTGCGCTTAAGATTCTTGTCAAACACAGGCTGGCTAAAGGCCTACCTGCCGACATATTTAGAGTAGACAGATAAACATTCGTTCAAGGCTTATTGAAGCCAACTGACGAGATAATGCGGGAGGGGCTGAACCCCGTTAATACCGCAAAGGAAAATAAAATGCGAAAGCAAGACAGAGAGCACGTAGAATCCAAGCGCTTTAAGGCGCTGTCGGCTCAAACGGACAAGACCAATTTGTTGGAGCCGGAAGCGGCTTTGACCAAGGTGAAATCCCTCGCCAACGCCAAGTTCGACGAGACCGTGGATGTCGCCGTCAACCTTGGCGTCGATCCCCGCCACGGCGACCAGATGGTGCGCGGCACGACCACGCTGCCCTTCGGTACGGGCAAGTCGCGGCGGGTGCTGGTGTTCGCCAAGGGGCCGAAGGCGCAGGACGCTATCGACGCTGGAGCCGATCTGGTCGGCGCGGAAGAGTTGATCGAGCAGGTCACAAAGGGTACTCTGGACTGGAAGCAGTACGACTTAATCATGGCGACCCCGGACATGATGGGCCAGGTGGGACGCCTCGGCGCGACCTTTAAGCAGAAGATGCCGAACCCCAAGGCGCAGACCGTCACGCCGAATATTGGGCAAGCCGTCAGCGATGTCAAGAAAGCCGCCCGCGTGGAGTACCGCGTGGACAAGGCGGGGATTGTGCACGCGCCTATCGGTAAGGTATCCTATACCACCGAGCAGCTCACCGAGAACTTCCATTCGCTGATGGACGCGCTTGTCAAAGCCAAGCCGACCGCCGCGAAGGGACGCTATTTGAAGAAGATCAACATTTCGGCGACCATGGGCCCCGCTGTCGGAATCGATCCGACGAACGCGCAGAAGGTCGTCAAGTAAAAACCCATCCGGCCTTTCAGGCCACCTTCCCGGTCGGGAAGGAAATATAAGATAGCGCTTAGTTAACACCGGAACTCTAATTGCGGCTGTAGGCTTTTCCTTCCCGACCGGGAAGGTGGCCTGAAAGGCCGGATGGGTTCTTCACAAATATATATTAGCTTCGCCACTGACAGCGGGTTCCGAGCATAAAACGCTTTTAACAGCGTTCCCCGCCGAGGATGAAGTGATCGCACTTGAACAAACGCCTTTCGGCGCGCGTTCGGCATCCTTCCCTCTTTTTACGGGTGAAGTCAAGCCGAGCAAGCAGCCGAAAGGCGTTTTTGCTTGCCAAACAGTTTACTAGAACGCCGCCGGGCGACCGGCAAACAAAAGGAGGTGAAAATTTATGCCGACAGTTGAAAAAGAAAACGTTATCTCGGGACTGACCGAGACCATCGAGGCCTCTAACGCCACACTCTACACCAATTATCGCGGGCTTTCCGTGTCTGAGGTAACTGAGCTGCGCAAAAAGCTTCGCGAGGTGGATGCCGAGTTCCACATCGTCAAGAATACGCTGTTCAAGCGGGCCGCCGAAGGCAAACTGCCGATGGGCGAGTTGGAGCAGCATCTAACCGGCCCCACCGCCATCGGGTTCGCCAAAGGCGACGCCGTGGCGGCCACCAAGGCCCTTCTGGATTTCATGAAGGACCACAAGGAGATGGAGCTAAAGGCGGGCGTCGTGGACGGCCGTTTGTTTAACTCCGACCAGCTGACCGCTTTGTCCAAGCTTCCAGCGAAGGAAGTTTTGATCGCGCAGTTCCTGGGCCAGCTCAACGCGCCGATCAGCGCGTTCGTGGGCACCCTGGGCGGAATCGTCTCGAACTTCGTCTACACGCTGCAAGCTATCGCCGATCAAAAAGGCGAGGCCGCCGGCTAATCACTTTCCGCTCTCGATTCGAGAGCTATTCGCCAGATAAAAACAACTTCAGTTATATAGGAAACAACAATGGCAACGCAACAGGAAATTATCGACGCCGTTAAAGGCCTCACCGTCCTTGAGCTCAGCGAGCTTGTCAAGGCGCTTCAGGAAGAGTTTGGCGTTTCCGCTGCCGCTCCCGTGGCCGCGGCCCCTGCCGGCGGCGGCGGTGACGCTGCCCCCGCAGTCGCCGAAGCCCCGACCTCGTTCAACGTCGTTCTGACCGCCGCCGGCGAGAAGAAGATCAACGTTATCAAGGTCGTCCGCGAAGTGACCGCCCTCGGCCTCAAAGAAGCCAAGGACCTGGTCGAGAGCGCGCCGAAGGCCGTCAAGGAAGGCGTCAGCCAGGACGAGGCCAACGAGCTCAAGGCCAAGTTCGAGGGCGAAGGCGCATCCGTCGAAATCAAGCCTGCTTAATCGGCATCGCTGGTTCGGTATCAAAGCAAAAACCGGGGCGCGTGATGCGCCCCGGTTTTTGCGTTTTTTAGGGGCGGGGCAACGAATCCCAACCTGCCAGCCGCGCCGCCCAGACAATTAGCACGACCGCTATCCCGGCATATGGCAGCGCGGCAGTGACGCTCTTCGGGAGTGGAGATGCCACTGCCGCGCTGCGCCACCGCGCAGCCTCGGTCAGGCTCCATATCAAAAGCGCCGCCGCCACGGCCCAGCCTAGAGGATGGTAGCTCCACGATTCGGCCCATCGACCGTGCATCAGGCAGACGAGAGACCGTGTCATACCGCAAGCGGGACATGGAATGCCGGTGAGTCGAAAAAAAGGGCAGAAATCGGGAAGATGCGCGATTTGACCATGTTGGTCGGGCAGCGGCAACAAACGCGCAATCACTAGCAGACCGATGCAAACCAAAGCTTGGTATGGAATGGCTGATCGATTTTTCGACGCTTGAAGAGCTGAAGATTGTCCGATCAAGGGCGACATGGCATTAATAGCTCAGGCAGGCGACTTCGGTTATCGCTCCACCGGGCACTTGGTAGTAGAACCCGTAGCGTCCCGGCTGTTTTTTGGGAGGTTCCGCTTCTAAGCCGTCAGCGACCATTTGGGCATGGAGCTGATCCACTTCTTCCGTGGTTGGATAGTAGAACCCGACATGGAAATCTTCCGGATACTTGATTTCCGTCGCTTTTTGGAAGTTGGAGATATTCAGCACCATTCCCTCGCCGTCATCCATCATGACCATCGTGTTGCGGGCAAGCTCCAGCGTAGTCTTCATTCCGAAGTATTTCGCGTAAAACTGCTGCGACAAAGCAACGTCGACAACCGGCAGGTTAATGTGGTTTAGCTTCATGTATTGTTAAGGTCAATCGAGTCGATGGCGATACATGGCATTTCGGCTTATTTTACCTACGGCGATAGAGACTCTTGATGAATTGACAGGCTGTGTCCGCCGCGCTACACTCTGCGGCATGAGTGACACGACCCGAAAGTTGACTTCAGCCGAACTCTTCTCCAAGCTGCGCGAAGGCAAGCTGATTGTTTCCTGCCAGGCGCTGCCGAGCGAGCCGCTGTACGGAAGCGCGATTATGGCGGCCATGGCGGTCGCGGCGCGGCAGGGAGGCGCTTGCGCCATTCGGGCGAACACGCCGGAGGATATCGCGGCGATTCGAGCGTCGGTCGATCTGCCGATCATCGGGCTCTACAAAGTGGACGTGCCCGGATACGATGTGTATATCACGCCGCGCGTCGGCGACGCTGTCGCAGTCGTCAATGCCGGCGCTGACGTCATCGCCATTGATGCGACGGATAGACCTCATCCGGAAGGTAGCTTGAACCGCTTTATTCAGCAAATTCAACAAGAGACCGGAAGGCTGGTGATGGCGGATATTTCGACGTTCGAGGAAGGGTTGGCCGCGCGGGAAGCCGGAGCGGACTGCGTCTCAACGACGATGTCCGGGTACACGCCATACAGTCCGCAGCGGGAAGAACCCGATATCAATCTTGTTGTACGCCTCAGAGAGGCTTTTGGCCCAGAGTACCCTTTGATGGCGGAAGGCCGCTATGCCGAGCCAGAGCAGGTGCGCCAAGCGCTCGCGGCTGGAGCGACGGCAGTCGTGGTCGGCGGCGCGATTACTCGCCCGCAACAAATTACGGCCCGCTTTGCCCGCGCGCTAAGTCGGGCGTAACATGACGCACAAAAAAGCCGTCTCTATTCGAGACGGCTTTCTCATGACACGCTATAACTGCGACCTAACGAACGGTGCTAGCCCACGACATAATCGCGGCAGCCGAAGCGGTTGGCTTCTCGTAGATAGCCGCATGCGCCGCACCGGGGATCAGCGCAAGGCGCGAGCCGGGAATATCCTGGTGCATCTTCTGCGCCATTTCGTAGGGATACAGCGGGTCTTCGACACCGGTCAAAATCAGCACCGGCACATTGAACTTGGTCGAGCGGGAATCGGGTCGATTCGCCAGCGTCTTGCAGCCGCCGAGCGAGCCGTTCAGCGTTCCCTGCTTGACGATAGCGGTCAAGCCGGCGACGTCCTGCGGCATGGTCATTCGGCTAACGCCGGTCAGCATGTTGGGCAGCAGTGCCGGAATTTGAGAGGCAACGCCCTTGGCGGCGACCATTTTAGCGAAACCTTCCCACTCCATCATCTCCGGCGGAGCGGCGGGGGACGTGGTCGAATCGATTAAAATCATGCCTCGGAAGCGGCTGGGCGCTTCGCGGTACATCTCTTCGATGACGGGACCGCCCATCGACATGCCGCCGATAATCGCCTTGTTGATTTTCAAGTGGTCCATGACGCCCAGCATGTCCTTGGCGTAAACCGATACCGACGCGTCCGAATCCGGCGTGGTGCTTGCCCCAAAGCCGCGCAGGTCCGGGCAGACAACGGTGTAGCGGCGCGAAAGGATCGGCGACACTTTAGAGAACAGCTTGCCGGAGAGCGGATACCCATGGATCAGCATCATTGCGGGTCCATGACCAGTGACGACATAGTGAATCGTCGCGCCATTCACCGAAACCGAGTCTGCATTAGCGCGGGCACTTCCTAGTCCCAGCGTCGTCAAGCTCAATGCCGCGACTAGACTGGCCAAAAGTTGAGTCTTCTTCATTTATAATCCTTGATTGATTTTTTAGAGTCGCTTATTTACAAGCCGATGCTTTGCCTGATAAATAAAGACGAGCATCCATGCCGACGATACCCAGACGCATTCTACGCAAAACAGAATTGCCCCAGTCTGCGGCAACTTCACAAAAACCCATTTATTGCGCTGAATATGTGGTGACCAGCCTCAACAAAAGGCTGTGTGTTGTTAAGCCGTTAGTTTCGCAAGTAGGCCCTTTTTGCTTGGGTCTTCAAACAACTCGATCAAATTGCCGTCGGGGTCGCGGAAGTACGCGAATACCCCACCGGCCAGCGCTCCGTCGCTCGCGCCGAAATGCACCGGCGGCGCTAGGAACGAATTGTAGCCGTCGTCTTGCATCGCGGCGTAAGTCTTTTCCAGATCGTCGGTTTGGAACGCGAGATGCTTGCTCCCTGGCGTATGGGGCGAGACTTGGTCCTTCGGCACGGCTGGGCTGACAAATTCAATCAGCTCAAGGGCGGAATCGCCGACTTCATAGAAGGCAATCCTTGCGTCGCTGCCGGGGGCTTCGGTTTGGGCGTCGAAGGCGGGATTGTTATGCACATGGCCGAGCAGTTTTGGCTCTATGCCGAGCAGACGGTTGTAAAACAGCATAGACTGATCCAAGCTGGAGACGATGAATCCGGTGTGATGAATTCTGGTCAGTGTAACGGGCATGGAGAGACGTGCCTTTCTTGATAAAACCTGTCCGCGCTTTCTGATAAACGGCGGCTTCGCGGTCGCGGTATGCCCGTCGGGAGCGTGAGGTAAACTTTGCGCAGCAGGAAAGAGCCGATTCAAGTGGAAAGCGCGCTTTAGAGCGACGCCATTATAAAATTCTCATGTCATTTGCAACAGAGTTCAAAGAATTCATTTTACGAGGCAACGTCGTCGACCTTGCTGTCGCCGTTGTCATCGGCGCGGCGTTTGGCGGCGTCGTGACGCCGCTGACCAGGGATTTCCTGACGCCGCTGACGACAATCGCAAGCTCCGGCGCGAAAGGCATCGACTTTGAAAATCTATCGTTCGCCGCCGGTGGAGGAACTTTCCATTACGGCGATTTTATCAACGTCGTTATTAGCTTTGTCATTTTGGCGCTCGTCATCTTCGTGTTTGTCGTCAAGCCCGTGAACTGGCTGATGGATCACGCGAAAGCCAGAACGCCGGCACTGGAGACTACCCGCGATTGCCCCGAGTGCCTCAGCAAGATTCCCCTCGCCGCCCGGCGCTGCGCTTTTTGCACGGCTGAAGTCGGTCTCGTGGCTGCATCAGGCTAAACGATGAATTGCCACCAAGCGAGCCGCACTGATCGCAATAATAATGAGTGCTGAGAAAAAAGGCCCAACGGCCTTGGAGCGTCTCCGGGAAAGCCCCTGGACAATTGCCGATGCGTTGCGGCAAGCCATTCCCCGGCTTGAAGACGCGGGTGTCGATACGCCGCGCCTGGACGCGCAGCTGCTTCTCGGCTGGGCTTTGGGCGGGCAGAGCCGCGAGCAGATGGCGCGCGCGCCGGAGAATCTAGTAGGCGCGCGGGAGCGCTTGATTTACGAGAAGGCCGTCGCCCTTCGCGTTGAGCGCCGGCCACTGCCTTATATCACCGGCGAAGCATGGTTTTACGGGCGCGAGTTTAAGATAAACCGCGCGGTTCTCATTCCGCGACCGGAAACGGAGATGCTGGTGGATCTCGCTTTGGAGAAGCTGGCGCTATTGGCCGCGCCGCGAATCGCCGATATTGGCACCGGCAGCGGGTGTGTGGCGGTGTCGATCGCTTGTGAGCTGGCGCAGGCTGAAGTCGTCGCCGTGGATATCAGCCCGCTGGCGCTTCGGATTGCCGCGAAGAATGTCCGCCGCTACGAAGTGGAAGAGCGTGTCCAGCTGCGCGAGGGTGATCTGTGCGAGCCGCTGGCAAGCGATGCGCGGTTCGACATGATTGTCTCCAACCCGCCTTATGTGCCCGCGTCCGACGCCGCCACGCTGGCTCCGGAGGTGCGCGACTACGAGCCGGCGCTGGCGCTGTACGGCAGCGAACCCGGTCAAGCCGCTTCTGATCTGCCGCGCGCTCTCCGCCGGCGGCTTTTGAAGCAGGCGCGGCAGTGCTTGACGCCGGGAGGATGGATCGCGGTGGAAATCGGCATCCATCAAGGAGAAGAAGCACTGGCCGATGCCGTGGAGAGCGGCTACGCTTCCGCCGAGCTGCGCAACGATTTTGCCGCCATACCGCGCATCCTGATTGCGCAAGCGCCCTAGCGGCGCGTCTCTTCCGGCAGCTGAGGCAGCTCGCGGCCATCCGGTTTCAAGCGCACGTCGCCAAGGGCGACCCGCGCGATTGCCCCGGCGGCGCGCACCGGAGTCAGTACCGATACCGAGCGCCGTAAAAAGTCGATTCCAGTGACGATGCCAATTCCCAGCAGCTCGCCCTTGGCACTCATCAACCCGCAAAGCAGACCGTCGTAGCGCGCCGACGATTCGATGGCAATCTGTTTCGCGCGTAAGCTCTGCTCCAGAATCAATAATGGTCCGGCACTCCTGGGCGGCTGCCTGAACAGCGGCAGCTGCCCGCTGACGATAATCGTCAATCGCCCGCCTGGATGGCGCTCCGCGTGCAGGCAAGGCGCTCCTAAAGTGCGGCCGATAAACTGCAGCTCGTGAGGCGGGAGCGGCTGACCGTATGAAATCCATGTTTTTTCCAACACTACAAGGCTTGCGTTGTCGCTCGATGCGCTTTGTTCCCATTCCAGCGTCAGTGCGCGCGCGCCTGAGAGCGATTGCCCGAATCGCGCGGCCCGGCGCGTGGCGCGGACGGCGGGCGTTTTCTTACCGATCTCCGCCGCAATAGTCTCGCGGTGTATCCTGACGCCACCCTGCCCCTTTGTGCTATTCCCAGCGCCGCTTGCCGCGAGAGGTCTTAGAATCGGCTC
>CAXSEA010000048.1:0-19537 GCA_964235675.1 uncultured Armatimonadales bacterium
TATTTTGAAATGAAAGTGTTCCCGGCGGGACATAGGGAGATTCCAGCATGCAAATTGGATTGATCGGCCTTGGCAAAATGGGCATGAATATGTCGCAGCGTCTGGTCGAGCATGGCCATCATGAAGTGGTCGGCTTCGACACGTCCAACGAGAAGCTGGACGAGCTAAAGAGCAAGGGCGGCAAAGGCGCGACTTCGCTCGACGACATGATCAGCCAGCTGACCGATTCGCCCAAGATCGTCTGGATTATGGTGCCCGCGGGCGCTCCGGTAGATCAGACGATTCAGTCGCTGGAAGAGCATCTGAGCGCGGGCGATATTATCATCGACGGCGGAAACTCGTACTACAAAGACACAGTACGTCGGGGCGAGGCGCTGAAGTCGAAGGGCATTTTTTACCTGGACGCGGGCACGTCGGGCGGTGTTTGGGGCTTAAAAAACGGTTACTGCCTGATGGTGGGCGGCGATCCGGACGCTTACAAGAAGGCCGAGCCGATTTTCTTGACGCTTGCTCCCGAAGGCGGTCTGGTTTATACCGGCGCGTCGGGCTCGGGGCACTTGACGAAGATGGTGCACAACGGCATCGAGTACGGCATGCTTCAATCCTACGGCGAGGGCTTTGAGATTCTGGGCGCGAGCGAGTATAAGCTGAATTTGCAGGAAATCGCGAAGGCATGGCGTTATGGCAGCGTGGTGCGCTCGTGGCTGCTCGATCTGCTGGTGAACGCATTCGAGGCCGACCCCGGTTTGACCAAGGTGCGCGGATTTGTCGAGGATTCCGGCGAAGGGCGATGGACTATTCAGGAAGCGATCGACCATAACGTCCCGGCTCCGGTGATTACTTTGTCGCTGTACGAGCGGTTCCATTCGCGGCAGCCGGAATCGTTCTCGGCTAAAATTATCGCGTCGTTGCGCAATCAGTTCGGCGGGCACGCGGTCAAGGCTGAGGACATGGGTGACGCCACCGGATCTGGTTCGTCTACTGTGGAAACGGGCACGTCGAACGCTGAGACGCACGCGGGCTAATATAAGTTCTATAAGTCGCGCCGCTTAACAAAGCGGCGCGGCATGGGCAGATTGACGGATAAATTTAGGCATGAAGACTGACGACACCAGCGGTTCTAAAGCAGCGGCGGCGGATTCAACTCCCTCTCCCGCCCCCGCGCCGGATGCGGCAAAAAGCGCGTCCGCCACGGCGCATCATCCGGCGGCGCGAGCGACGAACAACGGGCAGGCGACTCGCGAGCAGGATACCACTCAATCGAAGGTGATGCCGCACGACGATAGCGATGGCAGCTTAGTTGAGCGTCCCCTCCCCGATTGCAACATCGTAATATTTGGCGCGACGGGCGATTTGACTCATCGCAAGCTCATGCCGGCGCTGTTCAGCCTCGAAGCGCAGAATCTGCTCCCTTCAAACACCAAAATTATCGGCTTCGCGCGCCGGGAGTACTCAGACAGCAGTTTTCGCGAAGACATCAAGAAGGCGATGCAAGAGTTCGCGCCTGAATTGTGGCAAGAAGCCCAATCTTCTTGGCGCAAGTTCAGCCAAAGGATTATCTTTCATCGCTCCGAGTTCGACAACACGCGCGGCTACGAATGGCTGAAAGAGCGCATGCAGGATATGGATCAAAAGTCCGGTGTGTGCGGCAACCGCTTGTTTTATCTCGCTACGCCGCCGTCATCTTATGAAACGATTATCGCTCAGTTGCAAAAATCTGGCTTGACGCAGTGCACTGTCCCGCATCAGGACGAGTCTTTCGCGCGCATCATTGTCGAGAAGCCGTTCGGGTTTGATTTGGAGACGGCGCGGAAGCTGAATACCGAGTTGAAGAGCGTGTTCAGCGAAAACCAGATTTATAGAATCGACCATTATCTGGGCAAGGAGACGGTGCAGAATATTTTCGTGTTCCGGTTCGCCAACGCGATATTCGAGCCGATTTGGAACAACAAATTTATCGACAATATCCAGATTACGGTGTCGGAAACGGTGGGTGTGGAGACACGGGCAGGATATTTCGACAAGTCGGGGGAGCTGCGTGACATGGTGCAAAGCCATGCGCTGCAAGTGCTGACCCTAGTCGCGATGGAGCCGCCGGTTTCGATGGACGCCAACGCGATTCGGGACGAGAAGGTAAAAGTTCTGCGCTCGCTGACGCCGATCTTGCCGGACCATGTCGACGACGCGATAGTTCGGGCTCAGTACACGGAAGGGTACGCCGGGGGCCATCCAGTGCCCGGTTATCTCGAAGAGCCGGACGTGCCCGCCAACTCACAGACGGAGACGTATGTGGCCATGCGGATGAATATCGAGAACTGGCGATGGGCCGGGGTGCCGATGTATATCCGTGCTGGAAAGCGGATGGCGCGGCGTCTGACCGAGATTAATATCGAGTTCCGGCAGATTCCGCAGAACCTGCTGGCCAGCATGGCGCCGCGCGGCTTGGAGCCGAACCGGCTGACGATCCGTATCCAGCCGGATGAAGGCATTACCATGCGTCTTGGGGCGAAGCCGCCGGGGCAGCGGACACGCGTGCAGCCGGTGGATTTGGACTTTACCTACGGCCGCGCTTTCGGCCAGCGCATCCATGACGCGTACGAGCGATTGCTGATGGACGCTATGCTGGGGGATGCGTCGTTGTTTACGCGCGACGATGAAGTGGAAGCGGAATGGGCGTTTATCACGCCGATTTTGCGCGGGTGGGCCGAGTCGTCATCGGATACCATGCAGAAGTACGCGGCGGGAACATGGGGGCCGGCCTCCAGTACGGCGCTGATCGGCGAGGTGCATCCGAAGCGTCACTGGACGGATTCGATGTAGTTGCCAGTTGATCAATCCCGCTTTACGCGTGCCTGTGCCGCTTTCCCGGTTTGGAGAGTAATGGCGCAGGCACTTTTTGTAGCAATCCAACGTGTGGCAGAGTTAATCCAAGGTTAGCCTTGCGCCGGGTTTGACGAGCATAATTGAATAACCCTTACCTGTTAGCATCCTTGAAGGAGATGAGAAGGGCAGCAATTTGTTAATCCATGCAACAACTGGGCAGTTGTTAATTATTACAGGCGGAGCCCTCATTATTTCAGGGCTGATTGCCCGCTTGTATACACGAGTCAGGGATAAGCGGCGGAGCAAGCTTTAGAGTCAACTGAGAGTTGAATTAGCTAGTTGGCAAATTGTCTTTCTATGATTGAACTATCTGAGTGGTGGCGGGAGATTGGCGGGGCGGAGCGGACTTGGCTGGTGCTGGGGAAAGGGCCATCGTTCGAGACGCGTGGGGAATATGACCTGTCGGAGTATACGACGCTGGCGATCAACCACGTCGTGATGCAGATGCCGGTTTTCGCGGTGAGCGCCGTCAATTTTGACGTGGCCGCCGAGTGCGCGGAGGCGATTTACGCTAATAGCAGTTATCTGCTGATGCCGCGCTACCCGCATACGATCAAAGGCGACGCCCCGGAACTGTTGGAAACCTACTTCGAGCGTATTCCGGCGCTTCGGAAGCTCTCGGATGAGCGGCGGCTGGTCTGGTACAACATCGATGTCGATACGCAAGCGCCGGGATCGCCGGCTATTCCCAACGGGCCGTTCAGCGTGTGTATCTTGTTCAATTTGCTGGGGGAGATGGGGGCGAAACGGGTGAGGACGCTAGGAGTGGACGGCGGGATCGCCTACGGCGGCTCGTTTGCCGATATGGCCGAGCGAACGCGTCTGGCAAACGGCATGCCGACTTACGATTTGCAGTTCAAGGCGATGATGAGGGCCGTGAAGACTTACCGGATGGACTTCCATCCCTTGAACTCAAGCGACAAACGATTGGCTTTTTTGACGGCTTGGCACAAAATAAGACAATATCTTCGCATTGATCCACTGCGTGACTGGCGTGAGCGCAACCGGTGTAAATAAATGCTGCCAAGCGAAGTACAACGAAGGTAAAGCGCGAACCGTTGTTTGGAGTGAAGACAAAATGCGTGTGATGAAATCTAAAGTTACATCGCATTTTGCGACGCCTGAAAAACCGATAAACCTTTCCGAGAAGCGTTGTTCGACATCCATGCAGGACGCCGGCCGCCGTATTTTGATTATGCGGACTGGCGCTTTCGGCGATATCTTGATGGGGACACCGCTGATCGCGGCTTTGCGGAATTCGTACCCCGATGGATGGATCTGCTGGATTGTGGCTCACACTGAGCGCCAAGCGTTAGACGCGAATCCACACCTCGACGAGGTTCTCGTCTGGAATGGAGATGATTTTAGTCGATCCCGGAATTTAAAAGCATGGCTTGTAAACTTTAGAACTCTCAAATCATTGAGACGAGAACTAAGACTGCGCAAATTTGATACCTTTATCAGCTACCAAGCGGAAGAATGGCCTAAGCTCACCAAAATGATAGACGCGCCGGTAAAAATCGGCTTCTTCGATTACTTTAACTTCAAAATAATCAAGCCGAATACATTGCGTAGAATCCAAGCTCTCTACAGCTATAAAATTACTAAGCATGAACATCCGCGACACAGAACCGAGCAATATTTCTCCGTAATGAAATACCTCGGCTTGGATGAGCCTACTGATGAGCGCATGACGATGGGATTCACTCAAGATGATTTGGATGCGGCGCGACTAATATTGCGACAAAACGGTATCGATTCCAATGAATCGTTTATCGTAATTGTGCCGGTAACGACTTGGGTCACAAAAAATTGGCAACCTGATCGATTCGCTCAGGTGGCAGACCAGATGTCATTGCAATTTGGGTGCAAGGTTGTTTTGTTGGGCAGTCAGAAAGATCGGGACGGTATCGACGCAGTTGCAAACACGATGCAGACGAAACCCCTTGCGGCTGCCGGGCTGTTCACGTTCCGCCAAATGAGCGCGCTGATTAGCGAGTGCACGCTTCTTGTCAGCGGTGATTCCGGACCCATGCACGTGGCGGGGGCAGTCGGCACACCATTTGTTTCCATATTTGGGGCAACCGCTCCCGAGAAGTATAAGCCAGAAAATGCTATAGGGGTTGCAGTTCAGAACGTCGTTCCATGTAGCCCTTGCGAATCTTACGATTGCAGGAATTTGTCTTCGCCTCTTTGCTGTTTGACCAGCATACCTGTTGAAGCTGTTTATGAGGCCGTGTCATCTCTCTATATTGACACTTTGGCTAAGCGTAATAACCGCGAGTTGACTTCGATTTGAATGACCAGCAATATCATTTAAAAATTATTCTTTTGATTTACTGACGGCTTTGCGAATGCGGCGTCCAATGGCGGTTACTATGTCGTACTTAGATCTCAAGCTTCCATACTTGGCTTTAAGCTTGTCATATTCAGCGCGGGGCACGACGTTAGTCGAGTCAAGTGACCCTTCCGCAACTACAGAGTTTTCAAGGAGCGGCAAAAGCAGCTCGCGATAACGCAGGAGATATAAATCGCCATTCGCTCTTGGCGATGCGAGCAGCTGAGTATAGAGTTCCTTTGCGGTATAAGGGACCCTTTTGTCCATTATTACGTCTTCAAAGTGACTGTTATAATGCTTTAGATCGACGTCCATGAATGCATCTATCTTGGCAGCCTCGGCGCTCCCCGGCAGTGGAGTATCCAAGCCGCAAAAATTTAACAATGATGTTAGTTCCGGCAAATAATCAGGAAAGTAGCTCTCATAGTTTGTGAGAAAGCGCTCGTTGGGTTCGGTGTGGCACAAGACATAGTAGTTGTAATATTGCCACATCGCGTAAAGATGCGAACGACTGACCGACGTGTACTGACCCAAAGAAGAAGCGAAGTCCAGGGGATTGCGCACACAGATAATAAAGCGCAAGTTTGGGACTACTCTCTTCCAGAATGCAAGAGTCACACTGGCTTTTGGGAGCTTCCAAGCCCATTCCGCATGTCCTTCGAAAATGCGCTCCAGCAGCAAGCGGGCTTCTTCGTAGAACGGCAGTATCTCCGGCTTCAGCTCCCATTCAGGGGCGAGTATAGGCGGATTTTCCCAAGTGCCATCAAGAGCGTCGAACATCCGATCCATCAAATCCCGAATAGCGGCGTGTTCCCAGTAGCCGCTGGGGTTCATGGCTGGATTGAGCTTGCTGGACGTAGACAAATCACCTTCGTCGCCCAAATACAAGCCGCATATATTCAGCATGCGGGCAACCATCGACGTCCCGCTTCGCCCTGTCCCAATAATAGCGTATGGCAAAGATTATCCTTTAGGCGTCGCCAACGTCCGCATTAGTCATGTATAGCCGCCCTGATTATGAATTTCGGCGTATTAAGGTTTGCCGCCCTTCAAGCTTTTCAGGCGGGTTTGCAAACCTTGATGTGGCTTGTGGCGCAGGTCGAGTAGGGGGGCGACGATAGAGCGGAAGAAGCTCATTTTGCTTGGGGGCTGTTTCAGCTGCTTTGGCAGAGAGGGGCGAATACTGCCGTCGCGGAGGGCTTGCTTGTACTCGGCTTGCGTAATAAAGCCGTCGTTGAGCGCGTTTTGGAACTCTTCCAGCCAGAGGTAGTCGAGCTTGTTTTTACGGCTGACCCAGGGCTGCTTTTGCATGTCCGTGTAGTGCAGCAAGCGGGTTTTTCCCGGTCGGTACTCTTCGAGCATGTTCCAGTCCACGGGGATAGTATCTTGCACGCTGCCGGGCGGCTCGATGACCATCTCGCGCATGAGATCGCCGTATCCGTATTTGCCGTCGTCTAAGTCCTGGACTATCTTGTTCAGATCCCAGGTAACGCGGTTGCAATCCATTAGCATGACGCTGGTCTGCTTCGAGCGGGAAGGGTGCGACGGTGGAACGAACATCACGGTGGCGTCGCCGAAAGGCATTTCCCACAACTCGCGCAGGTCGCCGAAGACCATCATGTCGGCATCTACGTACATGGCTCTGCCATGGTAGCCGGCGAGTTTGGGGATGGCGAATCGGTTGAAGGAGAATTCGGTGCGCGGCTGGTTGGCGGGGTCGCGGGGCGTGGGAGCTTGCACGCTGTACATGCTGTCGAACTCGGTGGTGAGCGTGGCGTGCTTGCGGACGGTGTATTCGAGTATTTTCGCGCCGATATCCTGGGTGGAGTCGGTGCCAATATAGATGCGCGCGGGCACCTCGCAGGTGAGCGGGCCGCTGAAGAGGCCAAACTTTTGTATGGCCGCCGCGATGCCGTCGCGCTTTTGGTTGGCTTCCGGGGTGGGAGCGAAGCCGTAGTCGACGCCAAGGGTCCGAATGTTGCGCGCGCCAAGCCAGGCAAGCAGCCAGAGGGCCTGCGCGGTGTCGGTCAGGAAAGGCGGCGCGCCTTGGAATGCATCTTGTGGATAGCTGATAAGCCGTAGATGGTGGTCGAGGCTGGTGAGCGTGTCGGATTTTCGGACGGCTTCTATAAGATTGGTTGAGTTGAGCACTTCCGGCACGAGTAGAAAGTGCGCTTGCGCGGCAAGGGATTTCAGCAGCGTTTCGTCGGTGATCTTTTCCGCAGTGACAAACGCCGCATCGACTTTAAGGTGATGATCGATGCCGGGCATCGCCAGGGTGGCATACGGGCTAATATCAAACTCGTCGAGTCGAGCGATTGTTTCGCCGTTTTCCAAAATCAGCCATGGCCGCTCCGCGCCCGTCCACTGCCGCCACCATTGAGTCGCATTAAGCATGCAAAATTAATTCCCCTTAGTTAAGCTGATTGTTTCTGCGGGATAATCAGTCGCTTCGGCGAGTTTACCTGATTGTTGGAGATGGAAAACCTCGCTCGCGCGTTTCAGGGCTGCAGAAGCGCTTAGGTATACTTTAGGCGTAAAGAAGGGATGTGATCTACTTGCTGGAAGACTCGATTCGCGAGTTGGACCTGCTGGAGACACGCTACCAAGATCTGAGGGATCACCTTTGACTTGGCGAGTCATTCGGCGGTTATCAATGAACTGGAAGGCGAATCCGGGCAGGCCGGATTCTGGGACGACGCTGCAGCGGCGCAGCTGAAGATGCAGGAGCTAAACAGCCATAGGGACATTGTGGCTCCCTGGCTGGCGGTAGCGAGTCAGTTGGAGGACGCGCGCGTGCTGGCGGAGCTGGCGTCGGCGGAGGAGGACTCGGCGGATTACGCCGCTGAGATCGGCGCTGAGGCGCGCTCTATTACCGCGACTCTCGACCGGCTGGAGAGCGAGACGCTTTTATCCGGCGAGCACGATGCGGCCACTGCGTTCTTGGAAATCAATGCCGGCGCGGGCGGCGACGAGGCCAACGATTGGGCTTCGATGCTGCTGCGGCTTTATCTACGCTGGTGCGAGCGTCGGGGCTTCAAAACCGAGATGCTCGACGAGGTGCCGGGGGATGTAGCGGGCATCAAAAGTGTCACGCTGCGGGTGATCGGGCGCAACGCCTACGGGTATCTGCAGGGCGAGGCGGGCGTGCACCGGCTGGTGCGGCTTTCGCCGTTCAATGCCAACAACAAGCGGCAGACGAGCTTCGCGGGCGTGGACGTCGTACCGGAAGTGGAAGAAGTCGGCGACGTCGTGATCGACGACAAAGACCTGCGGACGGATTATTTCCGCGCCTCGGGAGCCGGCGGGCAGCATGTCAATAAAACGTCGAGCGCGGTTCGGCTGACGCATCTGCCGACCAATATCGTCGTTTCGGTGCAGAACGAGCGGTCTCAGCGCCAGAACGAAGAGGTGGCGATGAAGATTCTGAAGTCGCGCTTGCTGGAGATCGCTCGGCAGCAGCAGAAGGCGGATATCAACGAGATTCGCGGCGAGCAGCATGGAATCGCGTTCGGGAGCCAGATCCGCAACTACGTGTTCCAGCCGTACACGCTGGTGAAGGATCTCAGAACCGGCAACGAGACCGGAGATATCGTCCGGGTGATGGACGGGGAAATTGACGACTTTGTCGATGCCTACCTGCGGTGGAAGCGTAGCAAAGCAGCGGAGTAGCCGCGGAAAAGCTTGGCGTTATGGCGCGACCTAAACCGATTGCCGTTTCGTACGATCCGGAAGTGGACGACGCGAACTTGTCACCGAGCATACCGGGCGCGTTCAATGACGCCGACGACCCGCTGCGGGCGCGGGCCATGCCCGAGGCGCATGTGACGCGAGCGGTGCAGATGATCGCTCTGGGCCTCTGGCTCGGGGGGCAGGCCGCCACGGCGATGATCTACTCCACGACCTTGTCGGTGACGGCTACCTACGGGTTGTATGCTCCGGCGGCTCGGGCGCAGATAGGCGCGTCTTACGCGCTCCTGCCGATGATCGCGGGAGAGCTGGCGCTGATGTCGGCGGTTTGCGCCGCTCTGCTGCTGCTGACGACGCTGCGCGAGGGCTACTACGCGAGGCGGTCTCCTCTGGTCTCGTATCTTCCCTGCGCCGCGACGGTGATCGGTCTTGCGCTGATCGTGACGGCTAATCACATGCAGTTCGCCGGATATACAAGCGGGTTCCGAGACATTGCCGACTTGCTGCACCGGATGGTGCTGCTGACTTATGCGCAGATCGGCCTGCTGTGCTGCGTTGCCGTTTCTTTGGCGTGGCTGCAGAATGCGCCGCGTAAGAAATCAGGCTCGATATGATCGAAGAGCGCGCGCCCGGCGAAGCGGTGACGGAGACGAGTCGTTTTCCCCGTCTGCAGGAGCGTGACCAATTGCGCGGCAATGCGGCTTTGATCGCAGCGGATTTGCTGCTGTTTGGCTTGTGGTTCGGCGGGCTTGTCTTGATTGGGGGTCTGGTTGCGCCTGTGGCATTTGGCGTGATCCGGCACTCGGCGGCCGTGGCCGGCGGGGTCGCCGGGCAAAACGCGCTGGCCGGCGCGGTTGTGGGCGGGTCGCTTCGGGTTTACAATGTGATCGCGGCTGTCTGCGGTCTTTGGCTGACGGCGCGGATGTGGCGGTTGAGCGTTGGTGCCTTTCACTCGATGTATGGGCGCTTCGCTGTGACGCTTCTACCGGCGCTGGTATTGACGATTACCGCAGTACAAGCATTAGTTCTGTTCCCGGCGATTGACCATGCGCGGATTCTTGGGCGCATGCGGCTGTTCGATCAGCTTCATCACGGCTATGTGATGCTGGCCGATGCCCAGATGGCGCTGATGCTGGCGTTTGCCGGCTGCTATGGCTGGCTGCTTTCGAGAAGGATGACGGTTTGACTGATTTATCAATCATGACGGGTTCGGCGGTCAGAGGGCGGAGATTGCGTGGCTCGGCGGCGCTGCGGGAGATGGTGCGCGAGACGCGGCTTTCCGCCGGGGAGCTAATCTATCCGCTGTTCGTGACTTCGGGGATAGGACGCAAGACGGAAATCGCTTCGATGCCTGGTGTTTTCCAGCTATCGGTGGAGCTCGCGGTGCGCGAGTGCGAAATTGCCGTGAGCTTGGGCGTCCGGGCAGTGCTGCTGTTTGGGTTGCCGGATGGCAAGGACGAGATCGGATCGGCGGCCTGGGACCGGGAGGCTCCGGTGCAGCAGGCGGTCCGCGCGATTAAAGCCGAGTTCCCACAGCTACTGGTGATTACGGATGTCTGCTTGTGCGAGTATACATCGCACGGGCATTGCGGGGTGCTGACGACGACTCGTTTGGGTGAGGCCACTGTCGATAACGACAAGACGCTGCCGCTGCTGGCGCGGGCGGCGATCAGCCATGCCGAGGCGGGAGCCGATATCGTCGCGCCGTCGGATATGATGGATTTTCGGGTGGCGGCAATCCGGCGCGGCTTGGATGAGCGCGGGTTTATCGACACGCCGATTCTGGCGTATTCGGCGAAATACGCGTCGGCGTTTTACGGGCCTTTCCGAGATGCGGCGGACAGCGCTCCGGCGCAGGGCGATCGACGGACCTACCAGATGGACGCGGGCAATCTGCGGGAGGCGATTCGCGAGGTGCGGGCGGATATCGACGAGGGCGCGGACATGATTATGGTGAAGCCCGCCCTCGCCTATTTGGACGTGATTCGGGCTGTGCGGCAGGAGTTCTCGCTGCCTCTGGTGGCTTACAACGTCAGCGGAGAATATTCGATGGTGAAGGCGGCGGCCAATGCCGGGTGGATCGACGGGGACGCCGTGGCGATGGAAATCTTGACCGGGATCAAGCGCGCGGGGGCGGACATGATTATCACGTACCATGCGCTGGAAATCGCGCGGCGGCTTCGGGCATCCGCATAAAGAAAGTGGAACGCGCACTGAAGTTCCATTGTTTAACGAGGTATAAGTAGCCGGTAGATAGAATGCAGAACGCGATAGTCCGATTTGCATTTAAAGGAGAGTTCCATGAGCGCAGCAGCCGCAGTCACGACAGACACCTTCGACCGTGACGTTTTGCAGTCCGATGTTCCTGTTTTGGTCGATTTTTGGGCACCCTGGTGCGGCCCTTGCCGTATGGTCGGCCCGGCGGTGGACGAAATCGCCAGCGAGTTTCAAGGCAAGGCTAAGGTCTTCAAGGTGAATGTGGACGAGCAGCCGGAGATCGCGGCGCGCTACGGCGTCCAAAGCATCCCGACGCTTGCGGTGTTCAAGAGCGGCAAAGTCGCCGATCAAATTATTGGAGCCGCCTCCAAATCCGCAATCGCGCAGAAGCTGAACAACCATGTCTAACACCGCAACCGGCGCTCAACACGCGCCGCTGGTCGATAAGGACAACTTCGAGCAAGAGGTTTTGCAGTCGAGCGTGCCCGTGCTGGTTGACTTTTACGCTCCCTGGTGCGGGCCGTGCCGCGCAATCGCGCCGTCGATCGACGCGCTTGCGTCGGAGTATGAGGGCCGAGCCAAAGTAGTGAAGCTGAACGTCGACGATGAAGCCGAGATTGAATCGCGCTACGGGGTAAAAACCATCCCGACGCTGATTTATTTCAAGGATGGCCAGCCGGTTGACCGCTTGAATGGCGCGCTTCCTAAAATCGCTATCGCGGAGCGTATCGACGCGCTGCTTTAGATAAATTGCTGTAGCCCGGCACTTACTGGTGCCGGGCTATTTTTATCGCTCGATTCGGTCGGCGAGGGTGACGAGCATCTGAGCCATGGCGTCGAGGTCGGCGAGATCGAGCTGCTCGGTGGGAGTATGCGGGCGCTTCTCGGGCGCGCCGATGAAGACCCAATCGATGGGATAACCGCTGTTTTCGATCCCCTGCCCGTCCGAGCCGCCGCTGGATTCAATCTCGATTTGATAGGAGATGCCGGAGGCATTTGCGAGCTGTACTATTTTATCTAGAAAGCGCTGCGAGGGAATGCCGGAATCGCGGCGGGAAATGGCGACTCCTTTGCCGCAGTGCACGTGCTTGGTGTGCCATGTGATATCCGAGATGATGGCGTTCGCGACGCCTAATGTTTCGTAGATATGGCGGGCGCAGAGCTTCGCGCCGCTTCCGCCGGTTTCCTCGCCGGTGGTGAAGGCCACGACCACTTGTTTGGCGTGAAGCAGCGTTTGAAGGGCCGCGTAGATACCGCCGCGATTGTCCAGATACGGGGATGTGACGGTTTTGTTTTCGGCATCGAAAATGGGCGAAGCGGCGGTGACCAGGCGGTCGCCTGGCGCGCAGTCTAGGCCGTCCAGCTTCCACTCGCCTGACTTGCGCTTTTTCAAGGTGCCGAACTGGTCGTTCGCAGCGCCGAGCACGCGGACGCGGTTGTGCTCCTCGGGTGTCGCTGGGTGGCCGATGGGGTAGACGTCCCCGGCGTATGCCACCGTATAGCCGATGGTGTCGATGTGCGCGAAGATCGCCGTTGTGGGCTGCTCCCCTTTGGCGACTACGAGGCAATCCCGCAGCCGGGTGACCGCGCAATCGGGTGCATGAGTTTCCAGCCAACTGATGAGCCAGTCCGCCATGCGGTGCTCGTCTCCGGCGGGGCTGTCCATGGCGAGCAGGGATGAAAGTAAAGCAATATCGACCATAATGGAGTGTGAACGAGGAAAATGCGGGCTTAGTCTCGTTTATCGTATTCCTTCGCCTTGAAATTATCGTTTGCCAGACTTAGTACAGATGGAGTGTACTCGGGCGGCAATCATGTTTGAGCGTTGTTTACCAACTTTATGGGACGCATCATTTTGTATACGGCTGTCAGCTTGGACGGCTATATCGCCGATTCCAGCGGCTCGGTGACCTGGCTCGACGCGTTTTTTGGCGAGGATTACGGCTTCGCGGAATTCTTGGGTTCCGTGGGCACGCTGATTATGGGGCGGATTACTTTCGATCAAGTGACGGGCTTCGGCGACTGGCCGTATGGGAAAAAGCAAACGCTGGTTTTAACGCGGGACGGCGGGCGCATCGAGAATATGGCCATTGACGGAGTTCGCGGCTACAAAGGCGATGTGCGGGCGATTGCAGACGAAGTGCATGCAAATAGCGGCGATGACGCGTGGCTGGTGGGCGGGGCGAGAACCAATGCGCAGTTCATGCATCATGACTTAATCGACGAAATTCACTTGACGATGATGCCGGTGGCGCTTGGGAGAGGGATGCCTCTTTTTACGCCTATCGAGCTTGAGCGCCCGCTTCGCCTGCTGGAAAGCAAGCAGTTGCCGAATGGGGCGATGATGATGCGCTATAGCTCCCGCACGGTGGATCGCGCCGGCGGACAGCCTGACAAGCGGCTGGTCGTGGAATCGTCTTGAGCAAGCGTCGCGTGCTGCTGACGACGTTTGGGTCGTTCGGCGATTTGCATCCTTATATGGCGCTCGGGTTGGAGTTGCAGGCGCGGGGGCATCAGGCGATCATCGGGACTTCCGAGCTGTACCGCGCGAAAGTGGAGTCGGCGGGGCTGGAATTTATGCCGCTGCGTCCGGACCTACCGAGCGTGGCGGACGCCGGGGATTTCGCGCGGCGCGTGATGCATGAGCGTCACGGCACGGAAGTGGTGATTCGGGAGTTGGCGCTTGGCTCGCTGCGGGAGAGCTTCGAGGATATTCAAAAAGCGGCGGTAGGGTGCGACTTGATTGTTTCGCATGCTCTGACTTACGGGTCGCCTATGGTGGCGCAGAGCATGGGGATTCCGTGGGTGTTCGTGGCGTTGCAGCCGGTGATCCTGTTTTCGGCTGAGGATGCGTCGGTGCCGCCGAACGTGCCTTGGGCGATCGGCTTTCGGCGCGTCTTTGGGGCGAAAGCTTACCGAGTTTTGATGGATTTGGGCATGCGGCCATACCAGGCTTGGGCGGAGCCGATTTACAAGCTGCGGTCGGAGCTTGGATTGCCGCCGTCTCCGTCGGGCAATCCGATATTGCGGGGGCAATACTCACCGTTTTTGAATTTGGCGCTGTTTTCGCGCGCGCTGGCACCGCCGGCCTCCGACTGGACGGACGGTACGGTGCAGACGGGATTCGCGTTTTATGACAGCTATGACGCGATGCAGCCTCCGATGAGCGCGGAGTTGCGCGAATTTATTGAGGTTGGGGATGCGCCGCTTGTGTTTACGCTGGGAACGGCGGCGGTGCGGCACGCGGGGAATTTCTTCGAGCAAAGCATCGATGCGGCGCGGCGGGTAGGCCGTCGCGCCGTGCTGCTGACGGGAGTGGAGACCGGGAACGCGGCGATGCTGAAGGCCGCGCCGGACTTTTTTGTCGCCGACTATGCGCCGTACCGCGAGCTGATGGCGCTGGGCGCGGTGAATATTCACCAAGGCGGTATCGGAACCACAGGGCAGGCGCTTCGGGCGGGCAAGCCGATGCTGGTTGTTCCGTTCGCGCACGATCAGCTCGACAACGCTGCGCGCTGCGTCCGTTTGGGCGTGGCGGAGATGCTGCCGCGCGGCAAGTACAACGCGTCGTCGGCAGCAAAACAACTCGCGCGGCTTTTGAGCGATCCAGATTATAGGACGAATGCCGAGAATGCAAGCAGGCTTATCGCTGAGGAAAATGGAACTATCACCGCTTGCGACGCGATTGAGAAGCTGCCGGCTTGATGCCGGGAACCTGTCGCAGGAACAGAGACGATATTGCAGTCGTCTGATGGTTGGCGTTGATTTTTGATTGTATACGCGGCTGCGGCATTTGATTCGCGCGGTTCGATCTGACGTGTTACAATTCAGCGAAGGCGAGTTATAGTTGCCGCCAAAGTTTACACATGAGAAGCAAATTACTAAATCGTTTTTGTAGGATTGCGCGGGCTGCGGCGGTTGCACTGGCTTGCTCGAGTTCGATGTGCGCTGCGGCGCATGCGGAGCAGTCGTCGGGCAGGCAGTTGCTAATCCCTCTCCGAGCGGGACTGGTGAACCATGCGGTGGTGACTCACCCGCTGCTGCCGTTCAAAGCGCCGCTGCTCGCCGATCCGGGCGCGGCCGGGTTTACGTCGCCGATGCAGGATACGCAGTCCGCTTTGGCTGAAGTGAAGCCATATGTGACGCATGGCCTGGTGACCCAGCCGAACTTTGCATCGGCGTATCAGAGCGCCGTCCGCCGGCATGCCCTCGTCGATTTCCGCCGCGAGCGGGGCGACCGCGCAGTGGAGCTTGTTTCCGGAAATCCGGCGGATAAAGAGATCGCGCTGACGTTCGACGATGGGCCGCATGGGCAAAAGTCGATAGATTTGGTGAACGAGCTGAAAACGCTTGACGTTCCGGCGACTTTTTTCGTGGTCGGCAAGCAGGCTGTGAAGTATCCGTCGATCGTGCAGCTCGAAGTGCTGGACGGCAACGAGGTCGGCAACCATACCTACGACCATGTGACGTTGACCAAGCTGCCGGTGGACGAGGCTATGTACGAGCTCGATGAATGCGATACGGTGCTTCGGCATATTCTCGGTGCCGCGCCCCGATTCTTTCGGCCGCCGGGCGGCGACTGCGACGAAGATATTGTCCGGGCGGCGGCGGCTCGGGGGTATATCACGACGCTGTGGACGGATGATCCGGGGGATTTCAACAAGCCCGCCGTGCCGCTGCTGCTGCAGCGGTTGAACTCTAATCTGCATCCGGGAGCGATTATTTTGCTGCACGACGGCATCGCGCAAACCGTTCAGGCGCTGCCGCAGTTTGTCGCCGAAGCGCGCCGGCAAGGGTATCGGTTCGTGACGATGAGCCAGCTGGCCGACGGTAGCGGCGGCGGCGCTGAGAAACGGTAGCTCCGCGCGAAGCGACTGATACGGCGCGGTTAAGCAGCCGCCTCTCTGGGAAAACCGGAGCAGGCGGCTTTTTGTCGAATCGGGCACCGCCGCTTTTGGAGAAAAGATTATATGAAAGTGTCAGTCGTTGGCCTCGGCATTATGGGGGCAGCTATCGCGGCGAAGCTGGTTGAAGGCGGGCATCAGGTTACGGTGAATAACCGGACACGAGAGAAGGCGGCCCCGTTGCTGGCGATGGGCGCTCGCTGGGCCGATACGCCGGGAGATGCGGCGCGGGAGTCGGACGTGACGATTAGCATGGTGACCGATCCCGATGCGGCGCGGGCCGTCGCGCTGGGAGACGGCGGAATCGCCGGCGGATTGCCGCAGGGCGCGGTGCACGCCGAGATGAGCACGATTTCACCGCAGGCTGCCGGAGAAATTGCGAATGCCTATCAAGAAAGGTCTTTGCGTTATGTGCAAGCGCCGGTGCTTGGCAGCCGGCCACAGATCGAGCAGGGCAAGCTGCTCATTATCGCAGGTGGCGATTCCAGCGAGGTGGAGATTTGCCGGCCTGTTTGGATGACGTTTGCCCAACAGGTGTGGGCTGTCGGCGACGCTCGTCAGGCGGCGGCGATGAAGCTGGCGTGCAACATGCTGATGGGCCAGATGATTGTCGGCCTTGGGCAGTCCTTGGCGTTCGTGAAGAAGTTTGGGATGGAGCCTCGCGAGTATTTGGATATCATCGGGAAATCGGCTCTGGCGGCTCCGCAGTATCAGGCTAAGGGGCAGGCGATTTTGAAGGGCGAGTATCCGCCGAACTTCACGGTGCCGAACCTGCTGAAAGACTTGCGGCTTGGAGCGGAAGCGGCGCGGGAATATCAGGTGGAGCTGCCGCTGAACGGCGTCGCACAGGAGATTTTTGTCGAGGCGATTGCGCAGAACTACGCGGACGAGGATTACGCTGCCGTCGTTAAGGTGATCGCGGGTCGCGCCGGGGTGAATTTAGCCGAAGCGCATTGACGTCTTTGGCGTTTAATTGCATTTGATAATCAAAAGTGACACACGCAAACAGGCCCGACGCGGTAAAACGCGTGTCGGACCTGTTTGTTAATCCTTGTAAGGATCGATCTCATTTTCGCCGGCCATCGCGACTCCCAGGGGAGTAAGCGTATGGAGAATCCGGACGGAGTCGCTATGGCTGGCGAGAACGTCCGGCAGGCGCTTATAGCAGTGCGGCGATTCGTCCGTACCCGCGCCACGCAGCTCGACATTCGCCGATTTGATCCATTCGGACATCATCTGGCGGGTGACCGCGCCGGGGCGGATCACTTCGCCGGCGCGGTTGATTTTGCCGCGCGCGGCGGTGCGGCTCATCACGCGTCCGGCTCCGTGTACGGTGGAGTAGAGCGAGAGCTTGCCCTCGTCGGATTCGACGCCTTCGAGAATGACGGAGATGTCGCCCATCGAGCCGCCGACGAAGCCGCGCTGGCCGGGGAACGCCGGTGTCGCGCCTTTGCGGACAACATAAAGCTCCTCGCCGTTGTGCGTTTCCTTCCAAGCGTAGTTGTGGTGGTTGTGCACCTCTTCCACGATCTGCGCTCCCAAGATGCGCGCCCCTTCGGCGCAGACCCAGTCGCGTCCGGCGTGGGCGTACTCACCCGCCACGCGCATGCACTCCAGGTAGTCGCCGCCGAGCGCGGTGTCTACTTCCAGGACAAGCGGCTCGACGTCCATGCCGTCTTTCGCGCCACCTTTTTCGAGGAAGTATGTCGCGGTGCGGTGGCCGAGGCCGCGCGAGCCGAAGTGAACGCCGACCCAGACGCGGTCGAGCTCGTCGACGAAGACGTCCACGTAGTGGTTGCCGCTGCCGATGGTTCCGAGCTGGTTGCGCGCCATTTGGATGATGCCTTTGAGCGGATTCATGCGCCACGCAGGATCGTCGAACAGGGCGTGCTCGACGCGGGTGGCGTTGTTGCGTCCGACACCGAACTCCAGGTTCGACCAGACATCGTTCATGATGGTTTTGATGTTGGCTTTCACCTCAGCCGATGGGATGTTCAGGCGAACGGCCTTGTTGCCGCAGCCGATGTCGTAGCCGACACCGGAGGGGCTGATCTTGCCGCGGTAGGCGACGACGCCTCCGATGGGGACGGCGTAGCCTTTGTGGTTGTCGGCCATCAGGGCGACATGGTCGGCGGTGCGGGCGCAGGTTTCGATCTGGCTCAAAGCGCCAGGGTCGACCGGCTCCCCCCAGACCGGGATGTTGTTGATGATCTGCATGGTTTCTCTTTTTTCTCCGTCAAAAAAACTCCCGCCTCGAAAATCGAGTGCGGGAGTTGGTTAATCTTATGAACTATGCTGAAGCGATTTGCTTATTTAGCAAACGTCGCTTTTGGATAGATCAGGTCTACATCTCACCGCGCTTTTATGAATTGAATTCGCGTCGCCGTCGAATATCGAATCGATGGGCGCGCCAACAAATACCAGGCTCTGGAGTTCAGAGCGCCGGTTCATATTGCTATGGGTATTTGTTTGCGAAAGCGTCGTCATTGTTCAATCAATGCCGGGTCGGACCCGGCGGGTGGATGTGGAGAGCAGCTTAGCACACGCAGTTGCCCGTTGTCAAGCATCGGATCGCAAATAATTCGCGATTAGCGGGACGCGGTTCGGCTTTGGAGGGCTGTGACCTGGGCTTGGAGCTGCTGCAACTGGGTGCGCAAGGAATCCATTTGCAGCTCCAACTGGTGGATGTACTGGTCGTCCATGGCGAGCTGCTGGGCTACCGGGACGGCAATACTGCCGGCCGCGCCGGTGGTGAGCTGGCGGGTGCCGGGATAGACCGTGATGTTGAGCGCGGTGCTTTGGCCGGCTGTGACGGTGACGTCGTTGATTTGCTCGGCGGTGTAGGGAGTCGAGCCGATGTAGCTGGCGGGGACGGTGACGTCGTAGACGCCGGGGGATAGATGATCGACGGTGAACAAGCCGCCGTAGGCCGGGTCGCTTTTCGCGGTAAATGTCTCGCCGCTGTCTCGACGAACGCCGGTGATGACGACGCCGCCGGTAAAGTTATTCGTGTTGGTCGGGACGCCGTCGTTGCTGACGAGGCTGCCTTTCAGCGAGCCGGTCGCCGGAGCCGCCTGCGGCGCGGGAACCGGGCTGGGCGACGAGGCAGGCGGCACGGTTGTGGGTGCGGCGGGATTGTTGACGGCGGGTGTGGAATGGCTGATCGTCGTCTGGGCGAACGCGGCTGCGGGCAGGCACGCGACCGCTACGGCGACAGTGAAGGCGAAACAGATTCGGGCGCGTTGGGCAGACCGAAACGATTTGCCCGCGAGATGGATGATTTTCATGCTAGTGTATACGCCGACTGCTCAGCTTTTGTTCGAGCGCCTCGCTTCCAGGCGGGACGCGTTTGCTCGAATTGCGAGATATCCGGCTCGTGCTGCAGCGTGAGGCCGATGTCGTCAAGGCCGTTCAGGAGGCAATGCCGCCGGAATGGATCGACCTCGAAGGCGGCTTGAAAGCCCTGGCTGTCCGTGACGACCTGGTCAATCAGATCGACCGTCAG
>CAXSEA010000049.1:0-3319 GCA_964235675.1 uncultured Armatimonadales bacterium
GTTTTTCGGCGGCGCGGGGCGAGGTGATCGCGCTCATCGGACGGTCGGGCGCGGGAAAATCCACTCTGCTGCGCTGCATCAACGGCCTGCTGACTCCGACCGGGGGCGAGCTGGAAGTTTTCGGCCAGGCGATGCCGGCGCTGCCGGAGCGTCGCCGGAGAGCGGTGCGGCGACGCATCGGGATGATCTTCCAGGAGTTCAACCTGATCGACCGGCTGACCACTGTAAAGAACGTGCTGGTGGGTAGGCTGGGCTACACGAGCACGCTTCGGTCGGCATTGCATCTGTTTCCGAAGCAGGATTTTGAATTGGCCTACGACGCTATCGCGCAGGTGGGACTCAGCGGGTACGAATGGACCCGCGTGCGGGAGATGTCGGGCGGCCAGAAGCAGCGGGTAGCCATCGCGCGGACCATCGCGCAGCGCTCCGAGATGAGTTTGGGCGACGAGGCCACGGCCAATCTGGACGCCCGTACCACCGACGACGTCATGCGCCTGCTCACCGACTACGCCGCCGCGAGCGGAGCTTTGCTGCTGCTATCGGTGCACAATCTGGAAATCGCCCGCCGCTGGTGCCCGCGCACCATCGCCTTAAGCAGCGGCAGAATCGTCCATGATGGCCCCACCGACGATTTCTCGGCTGAACAGATGAAAGACTCCCTCCGCTCGTGAGCACTCCCGCAGACGATATTAACGACGGCGACTCCGCCCTGTCGGCGGACACGGTCGGCCTCGCCACAGGAACAGACCTCGGCATCGATCCGGCGGAAGAAACAACGCCCAGCGGCAGCGGTTCGGCCCCGATTATGCCGCGTAGCCGTCCAAGCCGGGGAGCGGCCATCATCCGTCTCGTTATTTTTATCGCTCTGGCGGCGGCCGTCGTCTGGGCGTACCGCGGCATCGGGTTCGACTTCAGCAATCTGCGCGATGGACTTCCCGTAGCCCGCACCTATTTGGCGGAGCTGTTTCCACATAACGCGCTGGATCGGGCGCATGAGATTGCCATATTTAAAGAAGAGTGGGGCGCGCTCATCCAGACTCTGCAAATGGCGCTTTTCGGCACGATGATCGGGGCTGTCATCGCGTTCCCCATCTCGTTTTTCGCGGCGCGGACGACATCCCTGTTCCGCCCTCTGAGCGTCGCCATTAAAACCGTGCTCAATATCGGGCGCGCCATCCCGACCATTATCTACGCCATCCTGCTGGTCGCCGCCTTCGGGCTGGGGCCGCCCTCGGGAGCGATTGCGGTCGCGTTCGCCTCGACCGTCATGCTCACCAAGCTCTACGCCGAAGCGTTGGAAGGCGTCGCGCTCGGCCCGGTGGAAGCGGTGCGCGCCACCGGGGGCAACGCGCTCCAGACCTATGTCTTCGGCATGCTGCCGCAGGTGTTCCCCAATTATTTGTCGGCCACTTTGTACGCCTTCGAGCTCAATATCATGGCCTCGGCCATCCTCGGCATCGTCGGCGCGGGCGGCCTCGGCTACGACCTGCAAAACGCTGTCCGCTTGTTCAAGCTGCTCGACGCCGGCGCGATTCTGCTCCTGCTGATCGTGCTGGTCAACGCAGTGGACTACCTCTCATTCCGAGTGCGCCAGCTCTTTACCTGAGAAGTAGCGGAACCCATCCGTCGCTTCGCGCCACCTTCCCTGTAGGGAAGGAAATATAAGATAGCGCTATATTTCAAGACGGCTTATAGCATGGCCGTAGACTTTTCCTTCCCTCCAGGGAAGGTGGCGCGAAGCGACGGATGGGTTCTGGAGCTTTCCTAAATCCCTAACAAGGTCGAAAAGATGCCGATTGACAACAACTAGCCGCACCTCTATACTTCAGTCATGCTAAAGTAGTTTAGCGCCTTTAATTTGAATAAGGAGGAGAATGCTGCCATGGAAATTCACCAAGCGCGGGAAACGCTTCAATCAATAGAAGAGGCGCAATTCGCTGCCGCCAGGCAAAGCCAGAACAACGGCACCGTGCTGCTGGTTTGGGGCGTTGTCATACTCGTTGTCTTTGCGGGCCTTGACTTTTCCCAATTACTGGCGACGCGCTATTTTAGAGTGGAACTACCCATTGCCTATATCTCTTTGATATGGCCGCCCTTCATGATGCCAGTGCTTCTTGGCGCAGCTCTTTGGACCCAACGCTATATTCGGCGGTTGCCAGTCACCGTCCGCGAGCCCGGCAACCGCTGGCTCTTCGTCAAGCGCTCTCAGGCCAGCTCTCTCACCTATGGCAAAGGAATGTGGGTTGCGTATCATGTTGCCGTAGTCTGCATCGGCACGCTCTTGGTGGCAGTCTCTATGAGAGCGCTCCACCGCTATACTTTTCCACCGTTTGCTTTCACCGTGATCGGACTAATCGACGCTGCTCCGCTGCTGATAATTGGTTGGACACAGCGGCAAAAACTTCGTCCGTCCGGCAACGCAATATGAGCGCCCAGCCCCTGGAATCCGACGATGCCGCGCCGCGCCACCCGCGCCACGATCTCCACGACGTTATCCATCAGCCCGTGCGGCTCTCCATCATGGCTTTCCTGGCGTACTCCGCCCGCGTCGATTTTGCCTTCATCCGCAACCAATTGGCGGTCGGGGAGTCCAACCTCTCGCAGCACCTCGGCGCGCTGGAGAATCTTGGCTATCTGTCGATTGAAAAAGTATTCGAGAACAAGCGGGCGCGCACCTGGCTCTCGCTGACCCCGGCAGGCCGGGTCGCCTTCGACGAGCACGTGCAAGCCCTACGCCGGATTGTCGACGGCCCGCCAGCAACCACGCCGGAGACCACGGGAGAGCGAGCCATTCGAGAAATATCTCACCATTCAATGCCCCAAGAGGATTAAACTCCCCAGCCTTGCCCAAGGAGGGGGATGAGAAAACCGTCATTGCAGACTTTTGCTAAACTCTCTAAAGATGCCGTCAGATCAGGCAAGACAGCCAATTGCCCCGTTACAAAAGGATTTATCATGCGCCCGTTATTGTCGCCTTTGTCGCAGTCACAGCTTTTGCTGACTACCGCCTTCGTCCTCGCCGCCGCGCTGCCCGCCACGCTCGCGTCAGCCCAAACCAGCGCCGCCACGCCGCAGGCTGCTCCGGTTGCCGGCGGGAGCCAACCGATCCCGGCGTCCGGCCCGCAGCGGTTTCTCGTCAAGGCCGTGCCGCCGCCGACTTCCCGGTTCGTCCAGGTCGGTGCGCTCAAGCTGAATTATCTTGACTACGGCGGCAATGCCAATAACGATGGCGTCGCGATTGTGCTGCTGCCGGGCCTAACAGACACCGCCCACATCTTCGACGATCTCGCGCCCCATTTCCGGCGTGATTATCCCACTT
>CAXSEA010000049.1:3329-19122 GCA_964235675.1 uncultured Armatimonadales bacterium
TACGCGCTCACTCGGCGCGGCTGCGGCGATTCGGACAAAAGCGCGTCGGGCGACTATTCCACGGACAGCCGCGTCGCCGATCTCGCGGGCTTCTTGGACGCTCTAAAAATCAAGAAAGCAATCTTCATCGGCCACTCGCTCGCAGGTGACGAGCTGACGGCGTTCGCGGCGAAATACCCAGCGCGCGTCGCTGCCCTGGTCTATTTGGAGGCTGCCTATGACCGTTCGCAAGGCCCGTTCGGAGCCTTCGCCCATATCACGCCCGCTCAAGCGACGCTGATCGCCTCCACCCCGCCGACCGCCCTGAAAAGCATCGACGCCTACACGGCGTACTCCAAGCAAATTACCCAGGGAGCTTGGAGCACGGCGGCGGACGCGAACATGCGCGACCGGATTACAATCCAGCCCGACGGCAGCATCGTCGAGAAAACGCCCGCCGACGTCACCGGCAAGCTGCTGATCGCCACCGCTACCGCCCATCCCGACGAGTCGCAGGTAAAAGCTCCCGCCTTATGCCTTTTCGCCACCTTTCCATCGCCGGCCGACATGGAAAAGCAAGGCCTTCCAGCCGCAGCCGCGCAGAGCGCGAACGATTGGCAAAATCAATCAATCGCCGCCGCGAAAAGCCAGATGCACGCCCAAGTAATCGCCTACCCGGCGGGCACGTCGCACTACCTGTTTATCCAGTACCCGAATGAAGCGGCAGGGGAAATAAAAGCGTTTCTAGACAGCCCGGCGGTAAAGCAGGCGACGCAGTAAGAGACCTCTCCACCCTTTGGGCACCTTCCCTAAAAGGGAGGAAATATAGGATAGCGCTGAGGTGTAGTCGGACCCAAACGGGGCTGTAGACTTTTCCTCTCCTTTAGGAGAGGTGCCCGAGAGGGCGGAGAGGTCTCTTACTGCCCTCCAGACATCGGAATACCGTCGTGCGCGGCTTGTGACGCGGCATCCACGCCGGACGGCTGCGCTTGCGGCTGCGGCTGCGGCTGCGGCGCCGACTGACCTTGCTGCCCCTGCTGCCAGGGAACCTGCGGCGCGGTTTGTACCGTAGTCACCCCGGTGGCGGGCTGCGGCTGGCTGGCGTCTTTCGGGATGCCGAAGTTGCAGTTGGGCGTGTTTGCCATCTCGTCGGTGACGCCGTAGGGTTTCAGCGCTTTCAGATCGGGTGGGGGAGCATTGTTGGTCTGGCGGTACATGTTAGCCGCTTGAGCGACCTGGCTCATGTACTCGGTGCAGACAGCGTCGTTGGCGCTGTCGATAGGCGTCGACTGGCCCTGTACGCCGCCTCCGGCGTTGTACTCGTTGCGTCCCACCATCTTCGGATAAAGCAGCGCGACCAGAATCGCCATAATCGCGATCACGATAATCAAGCCAAGCAAGCTCTGACCGCTGGTGCCTCTACGGCTTCGCGGCGACGCGCGGCGCATTCGGCGCGTCAAGGACGGCATTGTAAACATTTCTGCGGCTTTCCTACTTGGTTAGGGCGCGTCCATGCGCGGGTCGAGGAAGAAGGCGGCGCTACTACGCCGTCAGCTTGAAAAGCGGCTGGCCGTACTCCACAGGCATTCCATCCTCGACATAAAGCTCCGATACCGTGCCCTCGGAGGCGGCGCGGACCTCGTTCATCAGCTTGATCGCCTCGATGTAGCCGATAATTTGGCCCAGGCCAACCTCAGTGCCGGACTCGATCGGCGGTTTGGCGGAATGGTAGATACCGACACGGTTGGCAAGAATGTCGCTCGCCAACGCAGGCGCGGCAGAAGCTTTCGCCGTTTGCCGCGCCTCTTCAGAGATGGAAATCAAAGAGGACGGCTGCTGCTGCCCGCTGAGCGACGCCGCGCTGGACGCGAGTTCATCCGGGAGGAGCGAGCCGCCGGCTTGAGGCTGCGGCATGGCAGAAGCGGGACGAGCGGGGCGCTTAATCGTAATCTGCTCCCCGCCCGGACGGCTTAAAGTCAGCTCGGCGACATCGGGAGAATCGTCGAGCAGGTCAATCAACGCCTGTAAGTTTTCAAATACCGCCATAGGTCTACGAGTGGGTGCGTCCCGACGCCGACCGCACGGATGGTAATACAAGCACAGGCGTCAGATCTTGATTTTAAAGCAGCAGTATTCTACCAGTTGCAGCATCTTCGAGACAATCAAGATCAACGCAATCGAGATAATAAACCAGGAGATGGGAACTGCCGTGCTGGCCGAAATCGGCAGCGCGGTCGATCCCCCGGCGGTGCTGGGGCCGAATGAGTACTGGCTCATGGTCATGTTCATGCGCATATAGAATGCGCCCATGATCTTGATCAGCGAGCCGTTCGCGAAATACACCAGCGCCGCCGCGCCGACAAACAGCGCGCCGACCAGCAATTTATACTTCTGCTCCTGATGCGTGTTGTAGATGACACATTCTCGGCAGCGCTGCGCCCGTTCGGCGTCGGTCAGGTTGGGCCGCCCCGACGGATCGGTGAAGTTCAGCAGAGGATTGCTGGAGCGCGCGGGCGGCGTTCCGGCGGCCGCGACGGCGGGCGTTCCCCGGCCTTCGATTTTGTCCACCGCGCCGGCAACTTTCGACTTCCAATCGCCCGCGCTGGTGGCGAGAACCGCGATCGACTCCTCGCACATGCAGCCGCGCTTATGCCGCCAGCAAGGCCCTTTTTTCGCGATATGCACCGGGCACTTGTCGCGGATCGCCTCGCGGCAATACGGCATATTCCAGCAGGAGCCGAGAAAAACGTTGCGCCGCTTGGCGTGCACGGCGACATTCTGCCCGAACCGGAACTTGGAGCGCCGCACCTTCGCTTCTTGCAAGCCGAACAGGATACGACGTGCGCCTTCGAGCACCAGCAGCAGGATTCCCGGCACTCCGGGAGTCCAGCCAAGACCGCTGAGGAAAGTCACCAGCAGGTTGGTCGCCTTGCTCGCCTGCACATGCTCGATGCCGAACACCGCCTGCGTGAGGAACGGCACGCCAAAGGTGAATATCGCCCCGATTAAAACCATGACATAGCCGGTGGTAGCGATATCGTAGTACAAAAACACCGTGGCGATTACCGCGATCCAAGACAATATCGAGACGATATGCGCCACCTGCGCCAGGTTGCCGAGAATACGGTGCTGATCGGCGATGCCGCCGGGATCGTTCGCAAAAGTGGGATTGGCCGCGTGGCCCGACCAGAGGGCAAACAGCAGGTAAACCGTGCCCAAAACGATGGCCGTGACAATCAGTGCGGTAATCGACTTGATTGCGCCGTCGGCGGGCGTGATGGGGCGGTCGCAGACGATGAACGGCAGGCTATTGCTCATCGGCAGAGCCCCGGCGGCTTTTATTCCGCCGGGAGGCGCGCCGCCGGGGCGGAGCATGTCGGAGGCGCGTCCCCCGGCGGGCTGCGTCTGAGTGACTTGGCTCGAAACCGGCTCGTTGGCTCCCGAATCGTCGGACAGATCGAATGGCATGGGTCAGTTCCTGAATCTAAGCAGTAAAGTAATGAACTTGCTAATGTGCCTCAACAATGCCGAGCAGTCATGCGCGTCTTGAGCTTTTCGCGGCGGCGCTGCCGCGCTCGCCTCAAGCCTCATTGGCAATCTGCATCGCAACTCAGCGACTCGTGAACCGATCTGATCTGATCTAACTGAAAGCTAATACTCCTGCCACAGCTAATTGCTAAAATGCGGCCCGGCCCTCACCAACGCCGCTTCTACTGCTGCCTAGGACTACTTTACTCTCTCCAGATACTGGTCGGTTCGGGTATCGATCCGAATCTTTTCTCCAGTGGTAATAAAAAACGGCACCTGGACGACCGCGCCGGTTTCCACTGTAGCCGGCTTCGAGCTGCCGGAAGCGGTATTGCCCTTCTCGCTGGAAGGGGTGTCAGTCACTTCCAATTCCACGAACGTCGGTACTTCCACCCCGATAATCTCGTCGCGATGGGTCATCACCTGGACGTCCATATTCTCTTTCAGATATTTGACGCCCGGCCCAAGCTGCTCTTTTTTCACAGGAATCTGCTCGAACGATTCCTTGTCCATCAAATGATATTCTTCGCCGTCGTTGTAGAGATACTGCAACTGCCGGCGCTCCAGCACCGCTTGGTCCATCCGCTCCCCGGCACGGAAAGTTTTGTCGATGGTGCGCCCGTTGCGAACGTTGCGCAGAGAGGTGCGAACAAACGCGCCGCCTTTGCCGGGCTTTACATGCTGAAATTCTACGATGGTGTAGATATCGTTGTCTTGCAGAATCGAGATGCCGTTGCGGAAATCACTTGTATCCATGCTGCTGGTTTACTATCCTTAGAGCGGGCAAGAGTATAAAAGTTGCAGCACGCACCCCAAACGCTTGGGCTACTCTTCACGGGTCGTCTCAAAAACGTTCTGTAAACCGTTTCGGAAGAGTATTCTACACAGGATACTACGAATCCTGCTTGTCGCGAAATTATTTTTTTGAGCCGGCAGTTTCCCGCGCCCATGCGGTCATGCCGATGCCGTAAATATCGCGATGCGCGCCGTCAAGCAAGCAAGCGTGAGCGGCGGCGCGTACCAATAGTATTGTGGCATACCGCGCAAGCCTGGGCGCTTAGTCCTTAACTCAGGTTAAGCTTGCTCTGTGAAATCGGCATGAAGCCGCGCTACGGCGGCGCAGAAAGCTAACTGGGTGTAGAAAAACACCTCGTGGAGACCGATCTGGCCTTTCAGGCCACCTTCCCTGAAGTGAAGGAATAGCCGCGCACATAACGCTGATCGTCAGTCCTTCCCTGCAGGGAAGGTGTCAATTTATCGACGGAAATTTCTTGGGGTGAGAAGCCGAGTTTTTCTACACCCTCTAAGTTGCGGCTATATCGACCAGTCTTCGTGAGCGCAGCCAATCGCATCGAAGTGGCGGGCAGTAGCGGTGATAACGGTGAAGCCAAGCGTCTGGGCTATGGCGGCGATGCGGCAGTCGTTGGTGCCTATGCGCCTTATCTTAGAATCGTAGGACGAGTAGATCATATCGGATTGCCGCGAGTATGCAGCAATATTGACGGATTGCACTGCCTCAAGTAGTTCACGCAGGTATCGGTATGCGGAAATAAGCTGCTCTCCACCCATGCGCTCAGTTGCCTTTACTGTGGCTAGTCGTCCTCGAAGAAGTTCCGCGATCGAAATGTCTGATATGAAAATCTCGGACACGCTCATTTGACCTATGCGGCGAGCTATGTTGGAGTTACCGCGCCAAAGTAGCGAGTAGGTATCAGCATCAAGCAGGTACAAGGCTAACTCTGTGCAGCATTAGTTTCTTCGCGATCAGCGCGAATTGCGGCCATCATCTCATTCCAAAACGGATCGTCACGAAGAATGCCAGCTTGCGAGAGGAGAGGGTTCGCAGACGCGAAACTACTATGGCTACCAGCATTTAGATTGCTGTTCTCGAGCAAAGTTTTAGCATGAGCGGCTTCGGATTCATGACTCCCTTTGGCTGCGGAGCTAATTAGCGTATCTTTAGTTTTGTTCATTGCGCAACCTCATACGTATTCTACCGTGCTAAACGCATAAGATGGCTTATCTTCTAGGCCTCCGCTGGAATCTTCGCCCTCAGCTCCGCCGCTTTCTCTTCCGCCAGCGTATCGTTGATAAACGCCCCCGCGCCTGCCTCGGAGCCGGCCAGATACTTTAGCTTTTCCTTGGTTCGCAGCGGCGGATAAAACTCGATGTGGAAATTGTAGATAGCCGCGTAGTCCTCGGCATCGTCGGTGGGGGCGGCGTGCTGGGCCATGATATACGGGAACGACATGTCGAAGAGATGGTCGAAGCCCACCAGCAGCCGCCTCAAGGCGCGGGCGAGACTGGCATGCTCGTCGGCAGTCATGCGGTCCAGCCGGATCGCGCCGGGACGCAGCGCGGTGATGTGAGTCTCATACGGATAGCGCGCGAAAAATGGGATATACACCGCGAAATGCTCGTCGGCGAAGAGCAGGCGGCGCCCATCCTCGATCTCCTGCTTGGCGACAGCAATCACCAGGTTCTCGCCTGTTTTTTCGTAGTATTCCCGCGCCTGCTTCAGCTCGGTTTCCAGAACCGGCGGGATAAACGGATAGCAGTAGATCTGCCCGTGCGGGTGGGCGAGGGTGACTCCGATCTCCTTGCCCTTGTTCTCGAAGATAAAGACATATTTCACGTCCTCGCGCGCGCCGTTCACGCGCACCCGGTCGGTCCAGACGTCCACCAGCTTGGCGATCTGCGAGAGTGGCTGCTGGGCGAGCGTGGAATCGTGGTCGGACGTGTAGCAGACCACCTCGCAGACACCCTCGGCAGGGCGAACCGGCGACAACGAAGTCGGCTGCACGGCCGGAGCAGGCGGCTCACGCCGCAGCGAGGGAAACTTGTTCTCGAAAACGACGATATCATATTCCGGCGCGGGCACCTCGGTGGGGAAATGGCCGGGCTTGGTCGGGCAAAGCGGACAATAGTCCTTCGGCGGGAAAAACGTGCGGTCCTGACGCTGGGTGGCCGTAATCACCCATTGCCCTAAAAGAGGATGCCATCGAAGCTCTGACATGTTCGTTAAGCCCCTTTGCCTACATTGGCATTAAACGCCGCGCCACCTGACTCCGCAGCTCCGGCAATCGGTCCCGGCTGATCGGTACTGGCAAGCCCCTCGGCGTGGCTCGCCTGAGTATGCTCGGCATCGGGATTGATCGGCTGCATCTCCCCCGGCGTGTTGTAGAAGTTGAGGAATCGCCCGTCGTCTTTGACCAGCGTCCGGCGAACCAGCCCCTCCGGCGTTTCGGTTTGTTCCATACCGGCGAGTGTACCCAGGCGGCGCGGAACCCATCCGTCGCTTCGCGCCACCTTCCCTGTCGGGAAGGAAAAGTCTACGGCCATATTCTAGGCCGTCTTAAAATGCAGCGCCATCTTATATTTCCTTCCCTACAGGGAAGGTGGCGCGAAGCGACGGATGGGTTCCGTTCCGCTAAAAATCCGTCGCCCGCGAGACCTCATCCCACTCCGCCAGCTCTTTACCGATAGACGCGATCTTCTTCTGCGCCGTGGTAAGCGCGTAAGCGCCCAGAAAGACGCGCAATGGGGCTTTCCCGGAGTCCACCACCATCTCCACGATCATCGCGGCGGCCTTGTCCGGGTCACCCGGTTGCTTGCCGTTGATCTTTTCCAGGTAAGCGGCGAACTTGCCGCTGGTTTTATCGTACTCGGCAAGATGTCGCGCGGCGGGCTCCAGGGAGCGCCCGATAAAATCGGTGCGGTACGGGCCGGGAGAAATTACGGTCACCTTAATGCCAAGCGGGGCAAGCTCCTGCGCCAATGCGTCGCTGGCGGCGTCGAGAGCGGCTTTCGCGCCGCCGTAGGCAGTGAAGCCGACATGGTTGCTGAACGCGGCAATCGCCGAAATGTTGACGATATGCCCGGAGCCTTGCGCCCGCATGCCCGGCAGCACCGCGCGGGTGACCCGCAGCGGGCCGATGAAGTTGGTTTCGATGCAGCGCAGCATCTGCGCGTCGTCATATTCTTCCAGCGCGCCCATCAGGCCATAGCCCGCATTGTTGAGCAGCACGTCGATTCGGCCAAAATGAGCCTGCGCCTCATCGACGGCGGCGCTAATCTGCTCGGGGCGGGTGACGTCAAGCGGCAATGCCAGCGCGTTATCGGGGAAGCGGGCGACAATATCCGCCAGCGCCGCCGGATTACGAGCCGTCAGCGCCACTTGCTCGCCGCGCCCCAACGCCGCCACCGCGATAGCGCGTCCGAACCCCGTGGAACTTCCCGTAATCAGCCAAACTCGCGCCATAACGCCGCTCCTAAGCCGCCCGCAAACTGACAGCGGCAACAAAGCGGGTCCGTAAATGGTTCCGAAGCACCTATCCGTCACGTGCCGCGCGTGACGGATAGGTGCTCTATAACCTAGCCTAAATTTCCATTGCCCCCTGCGCCGGCTCGACAAATCCCACCTGGTGGCGGCTCATGTCCACGCAGCCGTTTGCCAGAAACGCAACACCCTCCCGCTCCAGCAATCGGCGTTGGACAGCCTGCAATTCCGGCGAGCGGCGTCCGATACGCAGGTAGCCGTCGCTGCCGACCACGCGCTGCCAGGGGACATCGCCGTTGCCGTCCACCGCGTTCGACATCGCCCATCCCGCCATGCGCGGCGAGACGCCGCCGGCCTCGTCGCCCACTTGCGCGTAGGACATTACCTTGCCGGACGGAATGCGCCGAGCGGCATCAAGGACTGCCTGCAAAGCTGTTTCGTCGTCCATAAGATTTCCGGATTGCTCCAAGGCCGCAAGGCCTTTTTTTCAGGCCTCAATGCTAGTGCATTGAGGCAGATATAAAACAAGCGCCGAGATCGCTTATCCCAGCGCTTAATTATAATATCCGCCCTGTTACTCCAGTAACAGGGCGGCGCGAAAAAAGGCCCAGCGGCCCGAGCGTCTCTGAAAAGAGTCTACTCGTCGTTCGCGTAAGGGTCGGATGAATTATCCTGTCCCACTTCGATGGTTTTATCCGTGGGAGTAGTGACCGTCTGGCTCCAGATCAGGTCGCGGATGGTTTTGGCGGCGCTGGCGGCGAGAGCGTCGGGCGATGCGCCCGGCTGGGCCTGAGCGGCGGCGTCGGCGTTGCTGAAAGCGATCAGGGTCTCGCCGCGCGCGATTAGATTGGGGCCGTCGGCTTTTACCTCGTAGAGCTGCAAATTATGATCAAGGAGGTCGTTCAAGCGGTTCGCGGCCTGCTCGGCGGCGGTTTTGTCGGCGGCGCTGACCCGGAACACGGGATTGGAGCCAAGACGCACATCGGCGGTGGTGGCGTTGCTGCTTCCGTCGTCGATTACGTTGGCGAGCATGGTGCCCGACGCTTCCCGGAGATTATGCGCGTCGACCGGTACCTCCAGCATAGCCAGCTCGCTGCGCGCGGCGGCGAGACGCTGGCTGGTCAAAGGGTGGTCCTGAAGAAAGCCTTCCTGCACGTCGGGACTGGCGTCGTCCACTTTCTTGAGCTGCTGAAGCAGCGAGTACATGCCGACCGGATTGAAGCCGGCTTTCTGCATGAAAACCATGCCGGTATGGTCGGCGTCCTCTTCGGCGGTCTCGCTGAACTTGTTGTTGAGCTGCGCCTCGCCGACATACTGCGCCGCCGCCGCGCCGTTGGCCATATCCGCGGGGGGCACATGCAGCACCAGCGCCGCGATCAGCCCCGCGACCATGTCGCGCCCCATTTTGTTGGCCTGATGCTCCAGCGCGGGCACATGGTGGTGCGCGGCGTGCGCGGTCTCGTGGCCGAGCACCCCGGCGATCTGGTCGTCGGAAGTTAAGCGGCTGAGTAGGCCGGTGTAAATATAGATAAAACCGCCGGGCAGCGAAAAGGCGTTGATATCCTTGGAGTCGATCACGTGGTACGTGTAGTGGAACGGCAGAACTTCGTCGGTGCCGAAGCCTGCCTTGACACGCTGCGTGTCGGCCACCGCCGCGATTTTCGCGCCGATAGCTTGCACTTTTAACACAAGTGGGGTGCCGTGCTCAAGCTTCTCGTGCTTGGCGATATCCCGCGCGGCGTCGCGCCCCTCTTTTTCTTCCTCGATCTGCTGCTTGGACTCGCCCTTGAGCTGAGCGGGCGTCGGGTCGGCCAACTCGGGATCATGTGGAAACTTGGCTGGGTCGAACTTCGCGTTCGGATTGTTCGGGTCAGACGATTGCGATTGGTCGGACGGCGACTGCTGCGTATCGGCCAGTGGCGGGGCATCGAAATCGGCGCGCGCCCGCAGGCTGGAAGCGGCGAGCAGGAGCGCCAGCGCGGCGGGCATCAGCGCCAAACCGGCGCGCGATGCCCAATACTTCCGAATGTTTGCATGCGAGTTCATATTTGTTAAACGCTTTCCACTTCCAAAAAGTTGCGCTTTGCATTGTACTTACCGTAAATGAAAGCGCGATGAACCCGCATTATTCCCGCGACGCCCCAGGCTCCTCGTAGCGACCGCCTAAGTGCTCCGCCAAGAACCGCTCGGCGGCGGCTTGGAACTTGAGTCGGTTTTCGGGCCGCACAAAGCCGTGGCCTTCATCGGGGAATACCAGATACTCGCATGGAATCTCATGCCGCTGCATCGCCTCCACGATCTGGTCCGATTCCGCCAGCTTGACACGCGGGTCGTTCGCGCCTTGAGCGATCAGCATCGGGATTTTGATCTGATCCACTTTGAACAGCGGCGAGCGGGTTTCCAGGAACTCGGCCTCCGTGTCGGGGTCACCCACTCGGAGGGTGAACTGCGAGCGCATCGCGTGCCAGTAGGGCGGGATAGTATTGATCAGCGTAATAAGATTGCTCGGCCCGACCACGTCCACCGCGCAGGCGAACAAATCCGGGGTAAAGGTCGCGCCGACCAGCGCGGCGTACCCGCCGTAGGAGCCGCCGTAGATAGCGACTTTCTTCTCGTCGGCGACGCCCTGCCGCACCGCCCAAATAACCGCGTCCACCAGGTCGTCGTGCATCTTCGCGCCCCACTCGCGGTTGCCCGCGTTGAGAAACTCCTTGCCGTAGCCCGTAGAGCCGCGATAATTCACCGACAAGACGGCGTAGCCCCGGTTGGCGAGCCACTGATGGCTGGCGTTCAATCCCCAGGAATCCCGCGCCCAAGGGCCGCCGTGGACAAACAAGACCATCGGCAGATCGTTGGGCTCGGGACCGACCGGCGTGCTGAGATAGCCGTGGATGGTCAACCCGTCGCGCGACTCGAAGCTGATCGGCTGCATCGGCGCGAGCGTGTAGTCGTCCAGGCTGGGCTGAGTGGAGAAGAAAAACCTCGTCGCGCCCGACGCGCGATCATAAATATAATAAAGCGTCGTACTCGTGTCGCCGCTGAAAGCGACCAGCCACACCTTGTCGTCCCGGTCGCGTCCGACCACGGAAATCTCGCCCGGATGAACGCTGCCCAGACGCTCGACGTCGGCTTGCATCGCCTCGTCGAAGAACTGCCACTCGACTTTTTCGCGGTTCATCGTGACCGCTTGAAGCTGCCGCGTATCCGGCTGCAAAATCACCCCGCCGATATCGTAGATTTGCGCCGGGTCCTCGTAAATCAGTGGCGCTTCGCCGCTCGCGATATCGAGCAGCTTCAATCGCCCGGCATTCACGCCGGTGGAATCCACTATGTAAAGCGCATCCCCTGCCTTGTTGAAGCCCGCTGGACGGCTCCCGAGCGCGTCCTCCACCGTCCATTCCTTGATGACTCGCCAGCTGCCGGGATCGTCGTTTCCCTCGCCCTCTTCTTTCAGAAGCAGTTGCTCGCCGCCGTCGCCCAAGGCGGCGCTCGCGCCGCGCAGCTTGAAGTCGGCGTCCACCAGCCACCCGACAAAGTTGCCGGGGTTCGACGCGATCTTAGTCAGCTCTCCGGTGGAGAGCCGCAGATGGTAAGCGTCGTGCAGACGCGCGTCGTCACGGTTCAACGCCAGCAGCATCTCGTCGGGATAGTCCTTATGCGTGGCGATCACCCGCGCCTGGACATCGTCGAACGGCGTCAAATCGCGCGGCGCAGGCTCGTCGCCTCCGAACGCGCTCGCGCTCACCGCGTACAATCGCCAGTTCTCATTGCCGCCCGCATCCTGCAGATACAAAATTTCCCGGCTATCCTGCGACCAGAAATACAGCCGCACGCCCCGCTCGGTGTCACGGGTCACCGGCCTAAACGTCTCGGGATCATCGCCGATCTCACCGACAAACACATTCAGCACCCCGTTCAAAGGGGCGACATAAGACAGATGAAGCCCGTCAGGCGAAATCTCCGGCGAAGTTTTCACCGGGTTGCCGAAGAGAATCTCGCGGGGGATGAGGGGTGGGAGTAATTGCATATTAATAATGGTTGTGTCAGCCTGGGGCGATTGGGAATTACAGTAGTGCTGTAACTTTTTATTACAGTTTGGTATAATAATTACGGAGACTCGGCCTTGCGACTACGGTCCTTGTGCGTTGTCTCCTATTTTTTGTTCACCTGGTCCAAATGGATTCGGCACATGAACAAAGCTGAAGCTCAGCTCTCCTGACTCAAGCCGCGTCTTAAAGCGGAGCCGCATCAGCTTTTCCTCGTAGCGATCCCTAACCTCTTCACGGGCAGGCTCGGTCATGTCTTTGTGGAATCGGCAGCCCCAGTTCATAGCGTACAAGCAAAGGTCAGCCGCTTGCAGCGCATAGCTGAGGTCTTGCGTCACAAACAAGGGAACGGGAACTAAGCGCTCAGACCGCTGTCTTCCCTTTTGAGTTTTCGAGAAGTAGTTTGCGAGCAGGCTCCCATAGCGCCTGTCGTTCGTCTTTTCGATTTGATCGAGAACCAGCAAGCCGGTTTCAGACTCACGCTCCAACAAGTAATAGTACCGCTCGAACAAGTAGACAAGATCCTTGCGCAGATACCCGGCGACTTCGCCGGGCTGCCGCTTTGGCGCATTGCATGGAATCGTCGAGATAAATAGAGACGCATTAAATCTGTCTAAGAGATCGAGAGTGCGATCGGCCAAGCGTAGGCAAGCTTGCCCGTATGCCGACATCTCGCGGCGTGTTGGGCGCAGCGGCTCTTCGCCACGCTTGTGACGCGCGGCGTTCTCTACTCCTCGGACAAGAAACCTTTTGGCAAGCTCCTGACGTTCATTTTCCTCAAAAGCATAGGGCTGTCCGGTTTGATTGTTAATTTGCCCAGCCCATTTGAAGCGGTCTTTGTTGAGAAGCTTTTCGCCTTTGAGTTCGCTGCCGCACTCATGCAAGTGAACTCTCATTTCGTCTAACTCAGCGTCTCGCATGACAAGCGCGAACTTCCATACGCGCTCAGCGCGCAGCGCGATTCCGCCGCGCACTTCATAAGGTGTCTGCTTGTGATCGTGCCCACTCTCATCCATGAACAGCAGATAGCTCATTGCTTACAAATTGCTGTCGGAGGCCCCATGCTCCTTCACCTCGGCCACGATAGCGTGGAGCTTGGCCGTATCCGGCGTGGAGATCCGGATTTGGGCGTGGGAGGAATCGTGGCGAGTGCGTCCGATATGGATCTCCTGAATCTCGTACTCGGCTCCGGCGGCGACGATAATATCGAGCACCTTCGGCAAAAGCAGGCTGTCGAGAATATGGCCGTCCATTTTAACTGTCGTTTCCGGCATAAGGGTGAGAACTCCTAATTTGAAATAAAGGCGGGCGGCTTTTAGCCGGGAGGCCATGTCAGCGGGCGGCCCCCGAGGACGTGCAAATGCAGATGATCCACCGACTGCCCGCCGTCCTTGCCGACATTCGCCACCACGCGAAAGCCGGACTCGGCGACGCCGGTTTTCCGCGCCACTTCCGACGCCGCCCGCATCAGCTTGCCCAGCAGTAGCCCGTGCGACTCCTCGGCGGCGGCGATATTGGCGATCTGCTCTTTCGGAATCACGAGCACATGCACCGGTGCTTGCGGGTTCAAGTCGTGAAAGGCGATCAAATCATTGGTTTCTAGAACAGGCGTGACCGGAATTTCACCGGCGGCTATTTTGCAGAAGATACAATCGGGCATATTTGCTCTGTCGTTCAAAATGATATCATCTGTACCAAGTCGCTGAAGCAATGACTTTAGTGAAGGCAAAGACACGGAGCTATGCCAAAGCAACTACTTGATCGAGGACACAAGGAATGGGCCGCTTGGCTATGGACGGGAGCTGTGGCTTTCATCGTCGCGATAGTCATACCCATTGCTACTTTTATACTCTTTAGTAGCCAACAAGAGGAACTATCGAGCGTAGAATCAGTGCCGACATCCATTCGGATTATAAGCATTCTTGCCGCCGGCCTAATCGCGCTTGTCATACCGATACGCCGTATATTGATGATGCGCCTCGTAGGGGCTGTGCTTGCTATGGTATCAGCTATACCGCTAACCTGCTGTCTCAACTACTGGTAACGACATCGCGGAAGACGCATCCCCATCCTCAGTGACGCTCCCGACTCTCACCCGCATCATTGTCCCCGCGATTTCCCGCCCACCGGGCACGTGAACCCGCACGTAAGTATCCGTGTACCCCGCCATCCAGCCCGCCTCGCGCCCGCGACCCTCCACCAAAACATCCACTTCTTTGCCGATTAACTGCGCGGCGAAGTCGGATTGCGTCCTGCGGCAGACTTCGGACAATTCTTTATGCCGCCGCTCTTTTTCCTGCGGCGCGACATCGTCCTTGAACTCGCGCTCGGCGTAGGTGCGCTCGCGGGGGGAGTAGCGGAAAACATGCGCGCGGGCAAAGCCGATCTCCTCCGCGAATGCCAAAGTGTTTTCAAACAACGCGCGGGTCTCGCCGGGGAAGCCGACGATAATATCCGTCGTGATCGCGATTCCCGGCACACGGGTCCGCAAATGCGAGACCAGCGCACGGTAGTAGGCCGTATCGTAAGGGCGCTGCATCAGCTTCAAAACCGTGTCGTCGCCGGATTGCAGTGACAGATGCAAATGCGGGCAGACAGCGGGATACCGGGCGAGAACGCCGATCAGTGCCTCGTCGGTTTCAATCGGCTGCAGCGACGATAACCGCACCCGCTCCAAGCCCGGCACGCTCGCCACCGCCGCCATTAGCTCGGGCAGGCCCGCGCCGCTCGCTTCGTCACGGTACGCCCCGACACAGACGCCCGTCACCACCACCTCGCGCGTGCCTCGCCCCGCCATCTCCCGCGCTTCGGCAATGACAGCGTCGAGGCCGCGCGAGGCCATGGTATCGCGGGTGTACGGAATCGAGCAGAATGCGCAAAAATGTCGGCAGCCGTCTTGCACTTTCAGAGTGTCGCGGGTATGCGTGTGGCGCATCGGCAGCGGCGCGGCGGGACGCGCGACATGGTCCAAGCGAATCAATCCCGATTCGGCCTGCTCCGGAAACACGGCAATCGGCCGCGCTCCCGCCGGTAATCCCGCCGAAGTCCGCGCTTGCCGCTCCGCCGTCCCGCCCAGCTCCGGAAACGCATCCAGCGCCAGCTCGGCGACCCGCATCTTCTCGCGGTTCGGCACCAGCAGCGCCGCGCCGTCCACCACTTCTCCGGTATCGATCGCCAGCTGCGCGAAGCACCCGGTCACCACCACCCGCGCGCCTTCCTTCTGCCGCGACGCCCGCCGGGCCATATGCCGCGACTTCCTGTCCGCCGCCCCGGTCACGGAGCAGCTATTGATGACATAGATATCGGCCGGCTGGTCGAACCCGGCGATCTCGAAGCCGAGCCCCGCGAACGACTCGATCATCTTGTCGGTTTCGTATTGATTGACTTTGCAGCCCAAATTGGCGAATGCGGCAGTAGGCATAATAATTATGCCGTTATTTTACCTGCCGTCCGTTTTTCCGGAGACGCTCGGGCCGCTGGGCCTTTTTTCACGCGGCGAACCGCTGCGCGGTTCGCCGAGGTGAGCCCATTAGGTTCGTTTCGCCGAACCAGCGTCCTTTTATTCACCTTTGCCAAATTGCGCCAGCGATTTGGCAGCGAGAAAAAAGGCCCAGCGGCCCGGGCGTCTCCGGAAAACTGCGAATCGCTACAGATTAGGGTAAAACACGGCCTGACAAGGCCCTTGCCACTGCTTTGACACAAAGGTAACACCGTCCGATGGATGCATCCGCCGAGTCCGGCCACGAAATAGCCGCCGCTTCCCAGTCCCCCAGCAATTCCCAGCCGCTCACCGGGCCGGTGCTGTCGAACATGCTGCTGGGCGAGGACGAGTTCACCGAGCCGGTGCATCTGCTCCGGGATCTCACCGGCGAACAGGCAATCGCCAAACCAGCGGGCGTGCCGGAAAGTATCGCGCAGGTTCTGGCGCACACGCAGTTTTGGCAGCACTATAATTTAGAGG
>CAXSEA010000050.1:0-18944 GCA_964235675.1 uncultured Armatimonadales bacterium
CAAGAAGGTGAAGTTCAAGGGTATCGTTTGCGACCGCTGCGGCGTGGAAGTAACCCGCAGCAAGGTTCGCCGTGAGCGCATGGGCCATATCGAGTTGGCCGCGCCCGTGTGCCACATCTGGTACCTCAAGGGCGTTCCCTCGCCGCTGTCGCTGTTGCTGGATATCAGCCCGCGACCGCTGGAGAAGGTGCTTTACTTCGCGTCCTATATCGTGACCCATGTCGACCGCGCTCGCATCAACAACGAGATGGCCGATTTGCGCTCCAACCTGGAAGCCGCTATTGTCGAAATCGACAAGCAGACCACTGACTTGATCGAGGACGCCGATGTCCGATACGCCCGCGACCTGGAAGAGCACAAAGAAGAGCACACCATCGAGATGGATGTGACCGAGGAGCTTGAGGAAGGCGAAGAGCCGCCCGAGCCGATTGTCGTCAAAGCCTGGACCGACGAGGACAAGGCTTACCGCAAGAAGATTCTGGACGAAGAGAAGAAAGATATCGAGCAGGACACCGCCGAGCGCATCCAGCGACTTCGCGAGGGCCTGGACTTTATCGAGCAAAAAGTCGAAAAGAAGCTACTTTTGGCGGAAGACGACTGGAACAAAGTCGACGACGTCCTGAGCGTCTTAGACGACCGGATGCCGGGCCGCGAGATCGCCACCATGGTGGAAGCGGGCATGGGCGGCGCTGCCGTCAAGTCGCTGCTCACCGAAGTGGATCTCGAGAAGCTTGCCCGCGAGCTGCGCCAGGAAATCGCGCAAACTCAGGGGCCGAAGCGCGCCCGCGCCATCAAGCGTTTGGAAGTGGCCGACGCTTTTATCGGCTCCAAGTCGCGACCTGAGTGGATGATTCTCGACGCCGTGCCCGTAATCTCGCCGGAGCTTCGCCCGATGGTGCAGCTCGACGGCGGACGCTTCGCCACCTCCGACTTGAACGACCTGTACCGACGCATCATCAACCGCAACAACCGGTTGAAGAAAATTGTGGAGATTCGGGCGCCTGAGTCTATCGTCAACCACGAGAAGCGATTGCTGCAAGAGGCCGTGGACGCGCTGATCGACAATGGTCGCCGCGCCCGCCCTGTGGTTGGCTCCAACAACCGACCCCTCAAGAGCTTGTCCGACATGCTCAAGGGCAAGGAAGGCCGGTTCCGCAAGAACTTGCTCGGCAAGCGCGTGGACTATTCGGGACGGTCGGTCATTGTCGTCGGCCCCCGGTTGCAGCTGCACCAGTGCGGCTTGCCGAAGGAGATGGCGATTGAGCTGTTCAAGCCGTTCGTCATGAAGACTTTGGTGGAGCGCCAGTACACCAGCAATATCAAGACCGCCAAGCGCATGATCGACCGGCTCAAGCCGGAAGTCTGGGACGCGCTCGAAGAGGTGATTACGGAGCATCCGGTTCTGCTGAACCGCGCCCCGACTCTGCACCGCTTAGGTATCCAGGCGTTCGAGCCGATTCTGGTGGACGGTAAGGCGATTCAGATTCACCCTCTGGTTTGCCAGGCGTTCAACGCGGACTTCGACGGCGACCAGATGGCGGTTCACGTGCCGCTGTCGGTTTCGGCGCAGGCCGAGGCTCGGGTGCTGATGCTCTCGACCAAGAACCTGTTCTCGCCGGCGAACGGCGGCCCGATCGTGTCGCCGTCCAAGGACATTGTGCTTGGCTCGTACTTCTTGACCATGCAGCGGCCCGGCGAGGCGTACCCGGAGATTTTCTCCGGCCCGAACGAAGCCATTATGGCGCTCGATACCGGCTATATCAACTTGCACCAGACCATCAAGGTGCGGATCACCGATAAGAACACCGGCGAAAAGACTATCCGCGAGACCACCGTGGGACGCTTGAAGTTTAGCCTGGTGCTGCCGGAAAGCATGCGCTATATCAACGAGACTATCGGCAAAAAGCATCTCGGCAAGCTGATTGCCCAGTGCAACCAGTTGCACGGCGACGCGCGCACGATCAAGCTGCTCGATGATCTCAAGAATATGGGCTTCACCGAAGCGACCAAGTCCGGTATTACCGTGGCCTTGACCGACATGGAAGTGCCGGAAGAGCGCAACGAGCTGATCCGCCAGGCGGAAGTGGAAGTGGCGAACTACAACAAGCAGTACCGGCGCGGCCTGATTACCGCCGGCGAGCGCAAAGAGAAAGTGCTGGAGCGCTGGCAGCTGGCATCGAAGTCGGTGGGTACGGCGATCTTGAAGAACGTCGGCAAGTACAACTTCGATCAGCAGGAGTTCAACCCGATCTATATCATGACCGACTCGGGCGCTCGCGGCACGACTTCGCAGATTACCCAGCTGTCGGGTATGCGCGGAATCATGTCCGACCCGTTCGGCAACATGATCGAGGACCTTCCGGTGAAGTCCAACTTCCACGAAGGCCTGTCGGTTTTGGAATACTTCGTCTCGACGCACGGCGCTCGTAAGGGACTCGCCGACACCGCTCTACGAACGGCGGACGCGGGCTACCTGACCCGCCGTCTGGTGGATGTCGCTCAGGAAGTGATTATCCGCGAGGAGAATTGCAAGTGCGACCTCGGCATTTATGTCGAGGAAATTCGTGAAGGTAACGAGATTATCGAGCCTTTGGCGGAGCGCTTGAACGGGCGATACTCGTTGGAAGATATCGTGCATCCGCAGACCGGCGAGATTGTGGTCGCGAAGGATACCGATATCACGCCGGAGCTCGCGGCGACGATTGACGAAGCGGGCGTAACTCGTGTCGGAATCCGCAGCGTTCTTACATGCGAGGCCCGGAACGGTGTCTGCGCCATGTGCTACGGACGAGATCTTGCCACGAACGGCTTGGTCGAGCCTGGAGTCGCGGTGGGAATTATCGCGGCTCAGTCGATTGGCGAGCCGGGAACGCAGCTGACGATGCGTACCTTCCACACGGGAGGAATCGCGCAGAAGTCGCTGGTGTCCGTCGCGATGCGCAAAGAGCATAAGAAGATCGAGACTCTGAAGGAGATCCACGAGGATATCGCTCAGGGAATCGTCTCCTTCGACGAAACCGGCGCGGCTCCTGGAGCGGCGGCGACCACTACCGGCGACCGGCAGCGTGTCCGCGAGATTCAGCAGCTGCTGAAAGTTCTCGAGGACGAAGTCGGCGGCTTGCTTCGCGTGGTCGAGCTCTTCGAGGCTCGAAAGCCGAAGGGGCAGGCGATTGTCACCGAAGTCGGCGGCTTGGTGGCGGATGTCGAGACAAAGGGTCTGCGGCGCGTGATTATCCATGTGGAGCAGCCGGTCCGCGAGGAGAGCAACGCCGGGCTGATCGGCGAGACTTTGGCCGAGGATGTCGATTTCGGCGGCGACGGCGAAAAAGACGTGATTGCGGCGGGTTCGGAAATTGTCGATAAGATGATGCGCCGTATTCGTGAGGCGAAGTTGCCGTCGGTGAAGATTCGCCGCGCGTACCTGGTGCCTCACCGCGGACAATTGCAGATTCAGCCGGGGCAGGTTGTCGCGCAGGGTGACCGCTTGACCGAAGGCCCGCTCGATCCGCACAAGGTCTTGGAGCTGCAAGGCGTTACGGGCGTACAGCATTACGTGGTGCGCGAGATTCAGCGGGTCTACAAGGGCCAGGGCGTCGATATCAACGACAAGCACGTTGAGGTAATCGTCCGCCAGATGCTGAAGAAGCGCAAGATCAAGAACAACGGCGATACCGGCTTCCTACCGGGCCAGGTGGTGGACAAGTTCGAGTTCGTGGACGAGAATACTCGCGTCCGCGAGCTGGAGCCGGCCGGCACCGAAGCGACATCCGACTGGATGCTGCTGGGTATCACCGAAGCAAGCTTGGCGACCGAATCGTTCTTGGCGGCGGCGTCGTTCCAAAAGACGACCCGCGTGCTGACCGAAGCGGCCGTTCGCGGAAAGAAGGACAACCTGGTCGGCCTGAAAGAGAACGTCATTATCGGACGCCTCATTCCGGCGGGCACGGGACTGCCGCAGTACCGCAATCTGGGAGTCGATCTCAAGGGGCTGGACGCCGAGGTGCGCGCGAGCGGACGCGGCGGCGCGGCAGTGGCGGCACGGCCATCGAACGGGACGGCGACTGCGATTCTGCCGGCGGTAGATGAGCAGCATGAAGCCGCAGCTGGGCCGGGAACCTCGACCAGCAAACTCAGCGATGAGGAGCGCGAGCTTCTGAACCGCTTGGCCGAGATGAGCGGCGATTCGTCGGATAGCGAAACCGAAGACGAGAGCTAAACGCCCTGAAACAAAAAGCCCCCCGCTCAGATGAGCGGGGGGGCTTTTTGTTGTAAAGTCGAAATGAGAAAAGTGCTGGCCGCAAGGATAACAACTAGGCAACGATAGCGAAAGTATGGACTAAGCCGCCTACCGACACAACTTTTTTCAGCTTGCCTGCCGCTGTCAGCTTGTCTAATAAACGAACATAGCCGCGCTGAACTTCATCAGTGCGGTAATCGATGGTTACGGAGCCGCCGGCACGTTGAACCCGCTCCAACACGGATGCATCGGCTGAATTGTTGCTTTGGAAGGGCATAATTTATATTACCCAACTTTAAGGTCAGATAACACGCAACAGTGTCAGCTTCCTGTTGCCTGATGCGACGTTGCGACCTGAAAGGGCGGGGATGAAAGATACCGCTTGCAATCGCGGCGATATTCAGGTATACTGAATACGAAGTCAGGGATAGCCCTGGCGGCCACTCGTGTTATTGTTACAGTCCATCCCTCGCGACCTACGGCCCCTTTGATTTAGTTCTTTTGAATCCAAGACCTCCCTTCGCACGGCTAGCTGCACATCGACCTAGAGGCATTTCCGCGCGCGTGAGATATCTTGCGTGTCGCAATAATTCAGAAGTAGATTCAAAGGACCATAATGGCAACTAAACTTTACGTCGGAAACCTCAGCTTTTCGACCAACGATTCCGACCTCGCCCGCATTTTCGGCGACTACGGCACTGTGACCAGCGCCCAGGTCATCACCGACCGCGACACCGGCCGCTCCCGCGGCTTTGGTTTCGTCGAGATGGAGACCGCCGACGAGGCCGAGAAGGCAATTTCCGCGATGAACGGCCGTGAGGCCGATGGCCGCACCCTGACCGTCAACGAGTCCCGTCCTCGCGAAGAGGGTGGCCGTGGTGGCTACGGCGGCGGTGGCGGCGGCAGCCGTGGCGGCGGTGGCGGCTACGGTGGTGGTGGCGGCGGACGCAGCGGCGGCGGTGGCGGCTACGGCGGCGGCAATGGCGGCGGACGCAACCGCTACTAAGTCAGCTCGCTTCCTCATCTGAGGAATACCGATTGCAAAGAGCCTGGAGGCAAACGCCTCCAGGCTCTTTGCTTGTTCGCGCATGGTTTCCGCCGATGATGCCGCGCCAGCAAATATGCGTTATCATGTGTTGAGCCTATGCCGACTATTGCTCCGCCTACCGTCAATCTGCCCGCCTTTGAAGGCCCGCTCGATTTGCTGCTGCACCTCATCCGGGAGCAGAAGCTCGATATCGCGGAAATTCCCATTGTCTTGGTCACCGACCAGTATTTGGCGATTATCGCCCAGGCCGAGGAGCGGCGTCTGCAGATCGCGGGTGAATTTTTTGTCATGGCCGCGACTCTGCTGGAAATCAAGACCCGGATGCTGCTGCCGAAGCCGCCGCCTGCCTTGGAAGACTCCGACGGGCTGGAAGGCGTCGATCCCACTACGCTTTTAGCGCAGCAGCTGAGAGAGTACGAGCGGTTCAAATCGCTGGTGCCGATGCTGCAGGAATGGGAGCAGGAGCGGGCGCGCTGCTTTTTGCGCAACGTGGAGGATGTCGAGGAGCTTTATGAAGCTCCGGCGCAGTTCGGCCAAGCCTCGCCGCAGACGCTCTTGAAGGCTTTCGAGCGGGTTTTGGAACGGCTTGCCGAAGCGGAGCCGGAGGTGACGAGTATCCACCGCAAAAAGCTGAGCCTACACCTCGCTATGCGTCTGATGCTCGCCCGCGTCGCCGACGCAGGGCAGGGCGGGCTGGACTTCACCGACCTTTTTCCGGCCCCTTTAGTGCTGTTCGATATCGTGATGACGTTTCTCGCCTTGCTGGAATTGCTGCGCCAGCGCAAGCTGGAGGCGAGTCAGGTGGGAGCGCTGTCGCCGATAACCGTGACGCTTGCGCCTGCCGACGGCGGTTCGGACCGCGATTTCAACTTCGGTGAAGCGCCGCAGTTCAATATCGTGACCCACCAGGAGTCAGAGATCGCGTGAACATAAAGCCCTTGATCGAAGCCAGCCTGTTCGCCACCGGCGAGGCAGTCAGGCCAGAAGAGTTCGCCAGGCGGATGGGCTTGGACGCTTCACTCGTGGAGCAGGAGTTCGCCACGCTGTTCGCCGAGTACGGCGAGCGGAGCGGTGGCTTGATGATCGTGAAAGTCGCGGGCGGCTACCAGATGGTCACGCGTCCTGAGCTTGCAGCGGAGATCGGCAAGTTTATCGCCGCCGGGACTGGCAGGTCGTTCCTGAGCCGGGCCGCGCTGGAGACGCTGGCGATTATCGCTTACCGGCAGCCGGTGACGCAGTCCGAGATCGAGGCGGTGCGCGGGGTGAGTGCCGACGGAGTAGTGAAAACGCTGAGTGAGCGCGGCTTGGTGACTGTCACCGGGCGCAAGCCGATTCCTGGGCGTCCCATCCTTTACGGCACCACGCCTGACTTCCTACATTATTTCGGCCTAGACAGCTTGGCCGAGCTGCCGCCCCTGGACACGCCTGACGAAGCCGCGCAGGCGAGCGAGGCAGAAGCCCGGCATCTGGTGGAGCAAGCGGTGGGTATAGAGTAGGCGATGATGCCAAAATCTATGCCGTTGCTCAATAAAGAAAACCAGCCGCAGCCCGCGAGTTCTAACTTTTCCATTGCTTTTCAACCACGCGCCGTCTTATTCGATTTGGACGACACGCTGTGCGACGATGCAAGCGCCTGGATTACTTGCTCTCAGAATGCCGCGCTTGCGATAGCGTCGGAGTTGCAGCAAGAAGGCGGTGGTCTCGGCATTGCCGACCCACGGCAGGTTGCGGATATTTTTCTTGGCATTTCCGAAAGCTACTGGTTTAGCTGGGAGGCGGTGAAAGAGACGCGCTCTATTTTCGAGGTGAGAACCTCGCAGTGGCGGCAAGCCCTAGACGAAGCGGGCGAGGAGGCTACGTTGCGAGCCTCGGGCGCTTCATCAGAGCGAATCACCATAATCGCGGAGCGTCTGGCGCTAGATTACGGGATGCGCCGCAGCAGCGAGATTGCGCTGTTTCCAGATGTGGAACCCACGCTCAAGGCTCTGCGCGAGCGCGGCATCTGCCTTGTTCTTGTGACCAACGGGTTTGCCGCGACACATGTCGAGAAAGTGGAGCAGCTTGGGTTGGAAGCGCTGTTCGATCATGTGGTGATCGCCGGAGTTTTAGGCCATTTTAAGCCTGACCGGGTTATCTACGATCACGCGCTCAGCTTGTGCGGGTGCGATGCGGCGCAGGCTTTGATGGTGGGCGACAGCTTCGTGAACGATGTGGCCGGGGCGCAGGCTGCCGGAATTTCAGCGGCCTGGTTTAATCCCCAGGGGCTGGACCGGCCTAGCGGCGCTGTTTTTCCGGCTGCGGGGGAGATTCGCTCGATTGGCGAACTGCCGGCGCTGCTGAAATTTGACGCTCTTCAACCGCCTGGAACCTAACGCCGCGAAGCTAAAAACCCAATAATCATGCTGATAGATCTCGTGGCACGGCTAGCCCGCATCTCAGCATGAACTCACTTCCCGCTAAAGCTCGCGTATATATCGGCATTGTGTATTTAAGCGCAGTGCTGTCCGTGGCAGTGACGCTGTTTTACGCATCGCCCATTATGACGGGCATGCTGTGGGCGTCGGCGATCTTTACCGTGCTAGCCATTATCGCGGGCAGCAAGAAGATCAGCTTATCCAAAGGCTCGGGCGGAGTCGGCGCGATGTCGATGTCGCTCGGCTTTACGGTGACTTTCGCGGCGCTGCTCTACTGCGGCCCGACTGCGGGCATGATGGTGGGCGTGATCAGCTGCGTGGCGGCGGGATTGCGCGGCAATCGCCAAAAGCCGCATCAGCTTTTGTTCAACTCCTCGCTGTCGGCGGTGGAGACGTTTCTCAGCGGCTCGGTTTATTATTGGCTCTGCGGGCGGCAGGCTCACGACCCGTTTGCGGCTCTCCCGGCGCTGCTGGGGGCGTGCCTGGTTTTTTATCTGGTCAATACGATCGGCGTCGCGATTATTATCGCACTGTGCACGGACGAGAACCCGGTGCAGCTGTGGCGCACCTCGTTTTCATGGACGGCGCCAAGCTATTTCGCCGGCGCGAGCATCAGCGCGGTCGCGATCTACTTTTGCGGGTCGCACGTTCTGTACTTCGTCCTGCTGCTTCTGCCGGTCGTTTATCTGACGTACCAGTCGTACACCACCTACCGGGCGCGCGCCGAGGAGCATCAGCAGCATCTTGCCGAGATGCAGGAGCGTCAGACGCAGCTGGCGGACCTTTACCTGTCCACGATCAAGAGCCTCGCGCTGGCAATCGACGCCAAGGATCAATATACGCATCAGCATATTTTGCGGGTGCAGCGCTACGCGGTGGCTACCGGCGTGCAGATGGGTCTCGACGGCAACGAGCTTGAGGGATTGACCACTGGCGCGCTGCTGCACGATATCGGCAAGCTGGGCGTGCCTGAATACGTTTTGCTGAAGCCGGGCCGCTTGTCGGATGAGGAATTCGCCCAGATCAAGCGCCACCCGGAAATCGGCGCGGCGATTTTGGGACCGGTGGAGTTTCCGTGGCCGGTGCTGCCCGTGGTCAAGCACCACCACGAGAAGTGGGACGGCACAGGCTACCCGGACGGCCTCGCGGGAGAGAATATTCCGCTGACGGCGCGTATCCTGGCCGTCGCCGACGTTTACGACGCTTTGACGTCTTCCCGATCTTATCGCGGCGCTTGGGACCATGCCCGCGCGATCAAAGTGATCGAAGAGGGCATCAACAGCCATTTCGATCCTGTGGTCGTGGCCGCGTTCCTGGTAGTGATCGACAAGGTGGTGGCGGAACTGGCAGGCGAGGAGCAGGTGAAGCGCGAGGCGCTGCTTCAAGAAACCGGCGCGGACGGCGTCGGCAACGCGGACAAGAGCGGGTCCGACGGCTCGCTGGCTCCGACAGTGGTGCGGGAGCTGCAGCAGTCGTCATCGGAGCTGTGGGCATTGTACGAGGTGGCGCAGTCGCTTTCGGCGAACTTGGGGCTCGACGACACCTTAAATATCCTGGCGAGAAAACTGGAGGCGGCTGCGCCGGCGGGGAGCGCGTGCGTGTTCCTGCTGCTGGAAGACGACGCGCTGAGATCCCACTGCGCGGTCGGGATCAATGCTTCGTTCTTCCGGGAAAGCCGCTCGCTTAATTCGACTAGCCTTTCCCTGCGAGTGGCGCAGGAAGGGCAGAGCTTCCGCGGCGCGTACGACATGGATGATTTGCTGATTGTCAGCTCCCATAGCTCGCAATGGGAGCAGATACTGTCGGCGCTGATCGTGCCGATCGTCTACGAAGGCGAGGTTCTGGGCACGATCAATATGTATCATCCGCAGGCGGACGCGTTTACCGACGACGACCGGCGTCTTCTGGAAGTGATCTCGCGGCGCGGGGCGATGGCGATTTACAACGCGCGCGGCTTCGACCGGGTGCAGGGCGATGCGGCGATTGACGAGCTGACCGGCTGCTATACCTTGTGGCATCTCACGCATACCGTCGATGAGCTGATTGCGTCGGGAGAGCCGTTCTCGCTGATCTATTTCGATATCGATGATTTCAGGGCGATCAACGACAACTTCGGGCGGCACAAGGCCGATGAGGTGTTGCGCGGTTTCGGCGAGCTGCTGAACGCCGCCGTGCGAGGCTCCGATACTATCGCGCGGCTCAGCGAGGATGAGTTCGTCATTATCGCTCGGGGCGCTGACGAGATCAACGCCGCGCAGATCGCGGAAAGCGTACGCAGCGTAATCGCGATGTTCGATCCTGGACTGAGCCATGGCGAGCTGGGATCTCTGCGCATCAGCGCCAGTGTCGGCTGGAGCTGCTCTCCCAGCGAGGCGCTGGACTGCGCGTCGCTACTGGCGGCGGCGAACGCGCATATGCTGAAGTACAAGACCGAGCGCAAGCTGCGCCGCCATGTGGAAGACTCGGACGCCGGCAATATACTGCGTCTTCCCGAGCCTGGCACGCGCAATGACGATCTGCCCGGCCTTGAGATTCGCAAGGCCGCTTAACCCGTTGTTTCGATTCGGCTCCGACGCAAATCAGCGTCGGAGCCGATTTTTGTTGTCTGGTGGCGATGAAACCAGCATCCTCGACAGCTATGAGGCACTTCTACTTCCCAATAATAGATATGTGAGTTTGCACTCTCCTCGAACGGGCAAAGCGGCTGCGAAGCCGTGACGCAAAGCTCCAGGATCTTGGACCGAGCCGTCAATGGATTTTCTTCATTGACGGTTTCGCCGAAGATGGCCGGGCTGCCGAAAGGATAGAGTGGCGGGCAATCGGAACAGAGTTGCGAAGGGGAGCGAAGGCTCTCGTTCCATTTCTCTCCGGGCGCAAGCAACTGATTTCGCGGAGCCGGGTGACCTCACGAACCAATTAAACTACGGTAAGGAATACCTTCGCTTAAATTCGACAAGGGCAAACCCCGCGAAAGCTGGAGGCGCAAAGCCACGGGCCTAATCCGGCATAGACGCATTTGTCTGTGCCGGCATGGTCGCCGGGCTACCGATCTTGTGGCGATTACGGAGGTCAAATCATGTTGGTCAATCACAACAAAAATCTAAATAGCAATGCGGCGCGGCAACAATGCCTGCCCGCTCGACTGGCGGGTCTCTCGGCGGCGAGCGTGGCCTTACTGTCTACGCTTGCGGCGTTCTCCTCACTTTCCAGCTCCGCTGCACCAGTTTCGACGGCATCGCCTTCGGCCTCGGCAAAGAGCGTGGGAAATTCTCGGGTGATCGTAACGTTTACGGGCGATCTGTCCGCGGCCGACCATAGCCGTTTAAGCAAGCTCGGCTGCGACGTCTACCGCAACTTGGATTTTATCCACAGCGAGGCGTTGTCCCTGCCTACGGGCAACCTGGCTAAATTGTCCGCTCTGCCGTTCGTCAAGCACGTAACCGCCGATGCCGCTGTCCAGAAAACCGACGAGTTCACGATGGACGCCAGCCAGGCCAGCGTGGCGTACGCCGCGAACAACAACCTAACCGGTAAAGGCGTCACGGTCGCTCTACTCGACAGTGGAATGGTTTCGGGCAACCCGGAACAGCAAGGCACTGCGGCTATCCCCTACCAAAACACGCGCATCCTGGGGAATATTTCGATGATTCCCAATACAAGCTACTATGACCAGTGCGGTCATGGAACGCATGTCGCGGGCATTATCGGGGGGAACGGCTTCTACAGCACCGGCAATCAATACACCCACACGTTCTACGGCATCGCGCGAGGCGTGAGCTTCTTGAACGTGCGCGTGCTTGACGGCTCGGGATCAGGTGTGGTCAGCAATGTTATCAGCGCATTGCAAATGTGCGTCAAGTACAAGTCGTACTACAACATCCGCATCATCAACTTGTCGCTCGGCATGCCCGTGACGCAGTCCTATACCACCGACCCGCTTTGCATGGCGGTGGAAGCGGCATGGAAAGCGGGAATCGTCGTGGTTTGCGCGGCGGGTAATAACGGGCGCTTGAACTCGACAGTCACCACCGGCGCGCCGAACTACGGCTACGGCACGAACTTCGGCTCAATCGAATCACCCGGTAACGACCCTTATGTGATTACCGTCGGCGCAACAAAAAGAATCGACGGCCTACGTGCCGACGACGTTATTGCGAGCTATTCAAGCCGTGGGCCGACGCTCGCCGACTGCGTCGCCAAACCGGATATTGTCACGGCAGGCAACAAGATCATTTCCGACCTAGCGCAAGGCTCCTATCTCTACAGTCAATACGTCTCCACGAACGGCGTGCCTTTGTCGCCCTATACGAAGTACAACAGCGGTACTTCGTCGTGGAACTACTTTACATTGTCGGGGACGTCGATGGCGGCTCCGGTCGTCTCCGGCGCGGCTGCGCTGCTGATCCAGCAGAATCCGAGCCTGACGCCGGATACGGTGAAAGCGCGTCTGATGATGAGCGCCGATCCAATCACTTTGGCGGATGGAACCAGCGACATTCTCTCCAACGGAGCGGGGTATCTCGACATTCCCGCAGCTCTGAAGAGCACCGTCGTTGCCACCAGCCCCGCCATGAGCCCGTCTCTGTACGTCGACCCCAACGGCAACGTCATGTTTGCTGCGAACGCCTCGCTTTACGGCAGCGCTGCGGTTCAAAATGCTGACGGCACCTGGTCGGCTCCCGCTTCCGCCACGATCTGGGGCACGGGCCAAACGTCGCTGGCCGTAATCTACGGCGGCGCGTCGCTGACAGGCCCGTCGCTGATTAACAGCAACCGCGCGCTCTGGGGCGACACCTCGCTCACCTCCAGCAGCACGATTGTCGCCAACCGGGCGCTGTGGGGCGATTCGGGCCTCGCCGCCAGCCGCGCCTTGTGGGGCGACAGCACCCCGCAGGTCGATCTTTCTTCAGTGGCAATCAATGGCGAATAGCTCAAGCGGCTATCGCCGGAAAGGGTGTTCCATGCAAGCAAGGATTTACGCGTCATCAATTGTCTTCGAGCTTGGGGCGCGCGGACAGGTCAATCGGCCTGACGGAGTCCGCTACATTCTCTGGGGCGAGTAGAAGTGCGCTCGACGAGTATGCTATCTAACCGCAGCATACTCATCTTGAACCGGCGAGAAGCTTGCAAGCTTCTCGCCGGTTTTAGTTGGCAAGCGACAAGGCGACCCGGCTGTTTTGGGAGGTTGGGTATTCCGAAACTTCGCTTCGGGAGTTGCTGAAAGTGATGGGTATCGGCGAAGGCTCGTTTTACAATGTCTTCAAAAGTAAAAAGCAGCTTTTTCTGCAATGCCTCAAGCACTACAACGATACTGTCGGAGTTAAACGGGGAGCAGCGCTTGCATCAGGCTCGACGGCGAAACAGGGCGTGCGGGCGCTGTTCCAGTCGGTGCTGAACGGTTTAGACGATCCCCAGATGCCGCGCGCCTGTATGCTGGTCGGGAGCGTGTCTTGGGGCGTGTTTACCGACTTGAACCTGCGAAATCCCGTGCAAGATGAATTGATTGTGGTGCAAGAGCGGCTTGTCGCTCGCCTCACGTCGGGCAAAGAAGCTAGGGAGCTGCCACCGGATTTCGATCCAAGCATTGTCGCGCCGATTATCGCCACTTATCTGCACGGGCTGTTCCGAAGCGCTTTAGCGTCTTATGACCGCCCGCGATTAGAGCGGGAAATAGATGTATTTCTGACAGGGCTGGGATGTTAGCCGCTTATTCCGGAACGCTCTCATTGGACTTGTCGCATTACCGGTAAACCGCAAGAGGATCAATGATCGCGGCTTTGATTTTGTTGACACTTGCAGACCAGGCTGAGGATTTCTCTCTGAGGCTATACCGGTCTGCGCGGCACGCGGGCCGTTAAGCAAGTGGTCATCTCGTGGGGCGTGGCGTCGATCCAGCGGGCGATTTGAGCGGCGCGGAGCCGCTGGCCGCCTGCCCCGCCGATAATCGTTACTGTGTCGCCCGCCGCCAGCTCGTTGCCGCGCGGCAGCTCCACGCAGACCTGGTCCATGCAGACTCGGCCTCGGACCGGCGCTAATGCGCCGCCGGGCAGGAGTATGCGCCCTCGGTTGGAAAACTGGCGTGAGTAGCCGTCACCGTACCCGATACCGATTGTGGCGACGCGCGAGGCCTGCTTCAAAATGTAGGTGCGGCCATAGGAGATGGGAGCGCCCGACGGTAGCTCGCGCGCTAGCAGGACGCGGGCGCGCAGGGAAAGCACCGGCTCCAGCTCTTCGATTTCGCCGCCCGGCAGATGAAGCCGCGCCGCTTCGTCGCCGTCAGGCGCGATTCCGTAGAGCAGAAGGCCGGGGCGAACCATCCCGTAACGCGCTCCGGGGACGTTTATCAGAGCCGGGGAGTTGGCTGCATGCAGTACGATTTGGCTGAGTAAATTCTCGGGGACTTGCTCGCGGAGGATGCGCTCGAACAAGCGATGCTGGCCTTGCGCATCCTGGACGTTTTCGCCTGACGTGAAGTGGGTGCAGATGCCGGCGACGGCGATTCCGGGCAGATTTAGCGCGAAGCGGAGGGCGGCTTCGAACTCGTTTGGCTCGAAGCCGGCTCTTCCGATGCCGGTGTCGATTTCCAGATGGACGGCGGCAACGGTTTGGGCCGTAGTGGCGGCTTGGCTCAGGGAGACGAGCAGCTCGCGGCTGGAAACGAACGGCGTGAGGCGATGCTCGATCAGCGCGGGCGAATCCTGCGGCGGGGTTGCCGTCATGACGTAGACTTCCACTCCCTCGCCGAGTATTTTTCTGACCTGCGCGCCTTCCGCTATAGTCGCCACGCCGAATCGGCGGACGCCCTGGCGCAGCATCTCGGGGGCGACGAGATCAATCGCATGGCCGTATGCATTGGCTTTCACGACCGCCATCACGGCTGGGCCGAGACTGCCGAGTCGGCGCGCATTGCGCCCGAGGGCGCTCAAGTCAATCTCCGCCCAACAATTTTGGCCGGCGGCAACGTTGTTTTGGGAACAAACGGGAGGGGAAGCATAGTCTTGCATAAAGTAATAATTAGCACGCTGACCACCGCTTTCAGAGCGGCTCGATCTATTGTACAGCCGCGCTTGGGCGCATCGCGCAGAATTCGCGGGCTAAACGAAACCGGTGTAAGGAGTCTATGAATATGACACAAAGATTTATGTGTGGTGCCGCGTCCGGCAAAACGCGTCGCATGGGCGTGCTGGGAGTGACCTGCACAGCCGCCCTGCTCACGATACAGCCGATGCTGATGCCGTTTGTCGCTCGCGCCGATAACGGCAATAACGATAACGGCGGCTATTCCAATACCGTAAACGGCGCGCAGGGGAAAATCGCCGCCGGCACTCTGGTAAAAGTGCATTTGCTCGATCCGGTGAGCTCCAGCACGGCGCATGTCGGCGACCGTTTCCGGGTGGCTGTGGCTAGCGACGATACCAGCGGTCTGCCTTCAGGCACGGTGTTCTTCGGGCAGGTGACCCAGGTCACGCCGGGAACGCCGAACAGCGCGGGGTCTGTCGCTCTGCAGCTTGCGTTGCCGCGCGGCTCGTACGCGTTCGATCAGTACGATAACGGCAATAACAACGGCAACAGTGGCTATAACGGCGGTAACGCGCCTCCTACCGGCCCGAATGGCAACTACAACGCCAGCAGTTCAGACAACGGCAACGGGCCAAACGCGCAAGACAGCTATACTCCCGCGCCTAATACTCCCGCCGCTGGCGCCTATGGCAACAATAATGGACCGGGTGCAAATAACAACGGCTCTGGGCCTAACGGGCAGTATTCAAACAACGGCGGGCCAGTGCCTGATGGGCAGTATTCGAATAACAGCGGCTCAGGACCCAACGGGCAGTATTCGGGAAACAATGGGCCTTACGGCTCCGGACCCGGCGCTTTGACGATCAGCAACGACGCTTCGGCAAGCTTTACCGGGCATAGCCCGAAAAGCGCGGGGCATACCGCGGGAATCGCGGCCGCAGCCGGCGCTTTGCTTGGATTCGCCCGCAAGCGCAAGCTGGGTGACGCTATCGAAGGCGGCGCGATCGGTGGAGTGGGCGGCGCGGCATATGATCAAACGCAAAAGCGCGGCGCAAGCGACGTCAGCTTCAACCGCGGCGACGAGATTACTGTGCGTCTGAACCGGCCCATGGCGGTGCGCACGATTGTCGTGCCCGCCGACAACGGCTAATCTCTTCGATCTTAGTTTCGATAGGGTTTGCACCCTATGACCGCCCGGTTTGTCTTTCGAGACGAGCCGGGCAGTTTTTAGGTTGTCGCAGCGGACGGCAGAGGAGCAGATGCGGCTGCTGTCGGAGCAAACAAATCGGGGGCATCCTGCGCTGGAGCGTAGACTTCGCGCCAGTACATGACGCTCGCCCAAACGAATAGGCCGATATCAAAGAGGGCGGCGGGAAGCCCTATTGGGTAATGCGACGCGAGCTGGTGCTGCCAGTGGGTAATTTTTTGCGTGAAGCGTCCCGGCTCGAACTGGCAAAAGAGCAGGTGTTCCAGCAATGCCATGACACTCAGGGAGACATAGAGCGCGTATGCCGATTTTGAGCGGGACGCGGCGGTCGCCGGAACCAGTATCGGCATCAAGACTACGGTCATGATGATGTACCGCTCGTGGATATCGGTCGGCAGCATGAAGAAAGCGAACGCGCCCATGGCGCAGGCAAGCGCGCCGTTGTATCGGGTCGGACGCCGCCAAAGGCCGACAAACAAAAACAGCATGTACGCTGCGTAAATGATCGTGCCGATCTGCTTGAACGTGACGAGATGCAGCACGCGGATATCGTCGCGGTCGGCGTTTTTCAGGTGGAGCAGGTGGCCGCCGACGTGGTGGACGATAAACCATCCGTTCCAGGCGTTCACTTCCAGCTCCTGGAACAGATTGAACGAGCCGGTGTAGCCGCCGATATATGCTTTTCCCGCTCCCGCCATAAAAAACGGCAGCGATACCACGATCCATGCCGCTGCCGCGCCGATCAAACCCAGCGCGACCGCTTTCCAGTCGCGCCGCGCCAGCCAGTACACTCCGATCACCGGCACGATGATAATCGGCTGCGGCTTCACGGCGAGCGCTAGACCCAGGGCGATGCCGCACCATTCCGGGCGGTCGTTGACCAGCGCCACTACCGCCGCCACCATCCCGAGGCAGAGAATCGGATCGTACTGGCCCCAGACTGTCCCGTTGAACCAGAGAGCGACCAAGAGGCCGTAGGAGGCGGCGGCGTACTGCGCGTAGGCTTGGCCCAGCTTATTCCTCAAGCCGTAGTAGCAGACAGCCATTCCGCCTAAGATCGACAAGATGTTCGGCAGTTTAAGCAGAGTCAATTCGAGCGCGCCGAGACGAGGAGCGTGGGCGGCGAGCCGCAGTTTTTCCGTGATGGTAAGAATATAAAGCGGAATCGCGGGATAATTGCAATCGGGCTGGGTGTAAGCCAGCCATGGGGTTGTGCCGTGCGTCGCCTGCGCCCAGTTGGCGAAGCGGAGAACGTCGGCGAAGTAGTAGGTGACTGGCGTGCAGGCGAGGCAGACCAGGCAAAGGGCAGCGGCAAAGGCGATCAGCAGAGCCGGGAGGCGGGGAGCAGCGGCTAGCTCTTGTCGAGTACCGGGCTGCGTCGAGGCTTGGGACGAGGTCAGAGAGGTTGCCATAATGGTGGAGGCTTGGCGGCGCGCGAGCGGCGCGGCTACGCGGCTGCCGAGCTTGCCGGGATTTCTGCTGGCGGAGCGTATAGGTCGGGCGCGTTCCGTGGCGAGCCGTAGACTTCCCGCCAGTACATCACGCTTGCCCAGATGAAGAGCGCCAAATCGAAAAAGGCGGCGACGATGCCGAGAAGGTAGTGGTTGACCAGGTGGTTTTCCAGATGCAGCAGCTTGGTCGTAATGGGTCCGTAGTTGTACTCGCAGTTCAGGCACTGCTCCAGCAGCGCGATGACGCTGAGGGCGGCGAAGAGCGCGTAGGTGGAGCGGGTCCGCGACTGATCGACGGCTGGAATCAGGAGCGCGGCCAGGGCGACCGCCGGAACGATATAGCGCTCGTGGATTTCCGTCGGGAGCATGAAGAAGGCGAACGCTCCCATCACGCAGGCGAGTAGAGCGTTGTAGCGGGTCGGGCGTCGCCATAACCCGACGAGCAGGAAAGCGGTGTAGGCCGCGTAAACCAGCAGCCCGATCTGCTTGAAGGTGATAAGGTGAAGCAGCTTGGTGCTGTCGAGGTCGGCGTGCTGGAGGTGCAGCAGATGGCCGCCGACATGGTGGACGAGGTACCAGCCGTTCCAGGCGTAAACGTCCAGCTCCTGATAAAATCCGACAGCGCCGGTGTAAGCCTCGATGAGGCCGTGGCCGTTTCCGCTCAGGAAGAACGGCGCGGAGATAATGCCCCATGCCGCGATGCCGCCCCCGGCGGCTGCTAGCGCGGCGCGCCAGCCGAAGCCCGGCCGCGCCAGCCAGTAGACGCCAAGCGCGGGCAGTATGATAATGGCTTGGAACTTCACGGTCAGCGCCAGCCCCAGCGCCGCGCCGCACCAGGCGGGGCGGTCGTTGACAAGAGCAATCGCCGCGCCGATCATCCCGAAGCAGAGGATGGCGTCGAATTGGCCCCAGACTGCGGCGTTAAACCAGAGAGCGGCACACGATAAATATGCGGCGGCGATGATTGTCGCTGCCCGCTCGCCGAGCCGGCGGCGCAGACCGTAGAAGCAAAGCGCCGCGCCGCCGAGAATCGCCAGAATGCTGGGCAGCTTGAAGAGGACCAGCATCAGCTTTCCGAGGGCGGGGGCATGCGCGGCCAGGCGGATCTTCTCGATGGGCGTAAAAATATACAGCATGAACGCCGGATAGTTGCAGTCCGGCGTGAGCTTGTAGGGCAGCCAGGGCGTGGTGCCGCGCGTCGCTTCGGACCAGGAGGTCCAGCAGTGGGCGACGTCGAACCGGTAGTAGGTGAACGGAACGCACAAGGCGCAAACCACGCAAAGCGCGGCGGAAATCCAAACAAGCGAAGAGTTGAACTGGCCGGATGGCACAACGCCCTCTTGGCCGCTCGTTGCGAGGCGCGGCTGCGTACCCGGCGCTGATGTGGAAGTCGCCATAGAATTAAATACTTCGATGCAGCGCGGCGGAGCGCCTGACGTCGGATTCGGGGTCGTGCGGCGGCGCGGCAAAGCCCATCCGCTCTCCGACGATGTAGAGGGGGCGCTGCTTGGTTTCGTCGTAGATGCGTCCGAGGTACTCGCCGATAAAATAAAGCGAAATCAGCTCG
>CAXSEA010000051.1:0-18935 GCA_964235675.1 uncultured Armatimonadales bacterium
GAGGCGACCAGAAGCAGGGTTTCGCGCTCGCGGTCGCCGAGCTGTAGCAAAGCTCGCTCCAGGAGCAGATTGTCGATCGTTTGCATTTCCAGGGATTGCCCTTTGCTTGCGCCCTCTCGCATCGACGAGCGCTCCAAGTCGCGCTCGTCGATTAGCGGCACCGAGACTACCCTGCCCCGCCGGTTCATATCGCGCCAGCGTCGGACGGCGATGCCGAGGAGCCAAGTCAGCAGGCGGGAGCGGCCGTCGTAGCCGGCTCGTCCGGCGCAGGCGGCGATGAAGACCTCCTGAGTGAGGTCTTCGGCGTCCAGCCGTTGACCAGTGAGACGGAGCGCGAAGCCATGGACTCGGGGGGCGTACTCGCTGTAGACGGCGCGGAGCGAGTCCGGGTCGCCGCGCCGGAATCCGGCGGTGAGGTTGCGGTCGTCTTTGGGCTGGATCATTTCGCTCTACAGGAAGTGAGTAGCGGGAAATTTAGAAACGGTTGGAAGATGGTTGTCGCTTAATCGCAATGCCCGTGCACTTCCTAAATGCCAAGGGTTAAAAATACACAGTCATGTTTGAAGGAATTTAACATGCGGTTGTCAAAGTTATCAGCATGACACCGCTTGTTCGGAAACGAAGACTTGCAACTATTCTAAGCTTTGGGGCGGCGCTGCTGATCGCCGTGTTCGTATTTGTTCAGCTTTGGAACCATGCCCGGCCGCGCTGGACGATCCTCGCCGGCGACGATGCCAAAGCGGTGGTTCAGTTCAATCACAGCACTGAGGACAACAACGACCCGGAAGAGGCGCGCAAGATAAAAACCTGGACTCCGACAAGTCGTGATGTGGCGGCCGCCGAGCGGCAGTGGGCGGTTGCCGTCCGGTCGCAGCCGCTTTTCGCCGAGTTCAGGCGCTTTTCAATTGGGCCTGACAAGCTAATCTACGGTTACGACCGCCAGTACGCCGGTTATTTTAGCCACGGTCGACACTTGATTATGCTGTCGGCTCACGACACCGGGATTGACCAGCGGATGTACCACAATGGCGATGAGTGGTGGCGTGTGCGGGCGACCATCAACTGGGACGAGCCACCGACCCGCTTTTGGATCGACTACGATCCCGCGACGCATACATTTGGGACTCTGCAGCCCGCTTGGCTTCTGACGCAGGGGAAATCATCGCCCGCCGCCCCGCTGCCCGATCCTCCTGACCTGATCTCGCATTGAGCGATAAACTTTTCCTGACGCCCTGCTTTCGCGCCGAACCGTAAATGGTATAACTGGTCATTCGATAGTAAAGTTGAGTGGCAGGAACGGCGCACAGGCGAGCGCTGTTTTCACGAGCGCCATGGCAGCGGCGAAAGAAGGAATCAAAACCAATGAGCGAGCAAGCGAACGCAAGCGGCACGGGGGAGAATGTGGTGCCGAAGGGGGCGCAGGATAAGGATGTGCTGACGACGCGTCAGGGGCATCCCGTGTACGACAACCAAAGCCAGCGGACGGTGGGTAATCGCGGGCCGGCGACTTTGGAGAACTACCATTTTCTGGAGAAGATCAGCCATTTCGACCGCGAGCGGGTGCCGGAGCGTGTGGTGCATGCGCGCGGCGCGGGGGCGCACGGGTATTTCGAGGCTTACGGGCATGTCGGCGGCAAGAATATCGGCGATTTCACACGGGCCAAATTGTTCCAGACGGCGGGCAAGCAGACTCCGATCTTCATTCGCTTCTCGACAGTGATCCACGGCGGGCATTCCCCCGAGACTTTGCGCGACCCGCGCGGGTTCGCGGTGAAGTTTTATACCGAAGAGGGCAACTGGGATCTGGTCGGCAACAATTTGAAGGTGTTCTTTGTTCGCGACGCGATTAAGTTTCCTGACTTTATTCATAGCTTTAAGCCGGACCCGATCACCAATCGTCAGGACCCGAACCGGCAGTTCGATTTCGTGAGCTTGACTCCGGAGTCGATGCACATGATTACCTTTTTGCTGTCGCCGTGGGGCATTCCGGCGTCGTACCGGCAGATGGAGGGTTCGGGCGTCAACACGTACAAGTGGGTGAACAAAGAGGGCAACGCGGTTTTAATCAAGTACCACTTCGTGCCGAAAGAGGGCGTGAAGAACTTGACCCAGGCCGAGGCGAACGCGATTCAGGCGGTGAACTTCAACCACGCCACGCAGGATCTATACGATCATATCGACAAGGGGATGTTCCCCGAGTGGGAGATGCAGATTCAGATGATGAGCGACGACGAGCATCTGGAGCTGGATTTCGATCCGCTCGACGATACCAAAACCTGGCCTGTCGACCAGTTCCCAATGATGCCGGTGGGTAAGATCGTCCTGAACCGGAACCCGGTGAATTTCTTCGCGGAAGTGGAGCAGTCGGCGTTCGGCACGGGCGTTTTGGTGGACGGGCTAGATTTCAGCGACGACAAGATGCTGGTGGGGCGCACGTTCTCTTATTCCGATACGCAGCGGTACCGGGTGGGCACGAACTATTTGCAGCTGCCGATCAACGCGCCGAAGACGCATGTCGCCACGAACCAGCGCGACGGGCAGATGACGTACATGGTGGATACCGGCGGCGAGAATCCGCATATCAATTACGAGCCGTCGAGCCGGGGTGGATTGTCGGAAGCGCCGAAGACGGGCGAAGCGTATGAGCCGATGGTGACCGGGCGCTTGGTGCGTCAGAAGATCGACCGGCAGAACAACTACCAGCAGGCCGGGGAGCTGTACCGCTCGATGACCGACGAGTACCGGGATGAGCTGGTGGCAAACCTGATCGCGAATCTGAGCCAGTGCAACCCGGATATCCAGGAGCGGATGGTGTGGCATTTGTCGCAGTGCGACACGGACTACGGCCAGCGGATCGCCGACGGAATCGGTGTCGTGGTGCAGACAGACGTGCCCGCCAGCTTGAACCCGAACGGCACGTACCAGCATCACGAAACCAACATGCCGAACGCGCATGGGCCGGTCGGCGGCAGCCAGAACGTGACACAGGCGCATGTGGACGATGTCGCGGGCGGCTACGGGCATGATAACTTAAACGGCGGCCAGAACGGGACGTCCACTCCGAACGGCAACGGGAACGGTCATAACGGGCATATGGATGGGAGCATCGGGGATTCGTCGGTGGTGGGCGCGGGGGCGATGAAGACGTCCTGAGCCTTGTTTCAGCAACAACGCCCGGTCTCGATTTGAGGCCGGGCGTTTTTAATTCTCTAGCAATTATTGCACAACGATACATAATCTATCGAAATGCAACCATCCTCTTGGCCTCCGCCAATTCAAGAGTTCAGCCCCGCTCCCGAGCCTGTCCGCGAAGCGCTTAAGCCGGGTGAGCAGGTGATCTGGTGGAGCCAACCCGACGCGGGTATGGTGGCGCAAAGCGGCTCGTGGCTGGGGTTTATCGGAACTGCAATATTGCTCTCCAGCTTTGCTTTAGTGAGGCAGTTTTCGCATCAAATTTCATTCGCTGGGCATCTCCTGATCTACCTTGTTATGGTTCCAGTGGAATGGTTTTTCGTCCTCGCTCCTGTCAGACTCTCGAATAAGGCTAGGCGCACATGGTTCGCTATTACAAGCCAGCGGCTCCTGATCTGCATCCGAGCGCGTAGGCCTAAGGTCGTCACGATCACCGCCTCCGAGATGGGCGCGATTACCCGCACCGAACTTCGCGGTGGACTCGGCACAATCACGATTGCCGGCGCAGGGCAACCAACTGCAAATAAAACCCACTTTAAGATTATCGGAGTACAGGACGCTGAACGAGTGGAAGAACTGCTGCGAGTATTGAAGGCGCGTTGATTCCAGATGCAATCTCTCGCCCGGTGTAATGCTCGTCGCGTTTTCGGAGGCGCTCAGGCTGTTGAGCCTTTTCACGAGTGGATTACTTGCGCCATCCAGCGGAAAGCGGCGCGGGTTTTACGCAGCGCCGGGCGGCAGGCGTAGCTTGGCGTTTCACCCGACGCTGCTTTGGTATGAATTATTTTGGATGCCTTCACCTTACTTTTTGCCGGACCGCCAAGCAGGGGCAAGAGAGATGGGAGGTGGTTCTGGCTTTACTTGGTTGGTAACAACGCCATTGTAGCGGCTCCCCAGGAAATCCAAAGTAGCGGGGGGAAATGGGGCTGGAGGCGATCTTTCGATTAGCTTGGGAAGAGTTATATTGTAGGCCAACCTCAACTGGCCAACAATCCGGGTGGAGATAAGAGTGCCAGGCGAAAAGTCGAAGGAAAGTGTAGCCTTGTTTTGCCGGAATTCTTGCCGCTCCAGTTGAAAGCCGACCGGTAGATCAGTGGCCGAGTCCACTGTCGTCATTGACACGTCACGAATGTCGGTTCGAAGGGGCGTGATGCGATCCGTGTGAGTTTGCAGCACTATGTTGGGGCCTGCCGCTTGGTTGGAAATTGCCTTGCGGCAGTTTTCGGGAGTGAGATTGATTAAGGGAGCCGTAGAGACGAGGCCGCTTTGCAAAAGCGCGTGCGGCTGCAGCTGCGGCGCGGAGGATTTCGTCGCTATCAGCAGCGAGCGCCGGCTTACGAAATATGAATCGGGAGGCAGTACGCCGAAAGCTCTTTCGCTGTTGTTAATGACCACGGTCTCGCTGCCGATCTGCTCGCGGTAAAAAGCGGGCGAGCGCCGCCCCCAAACTTCCCACCGTTTCGTCTGGCCATCCACGATGCGCCACCCAACGAAGTGCCAGGTGTTGGACTGGTGAATGGTTAGGGAAATCAGGCTGGCCTTGGCGGGCATATCGATTATGGCAATCGCATCTGGCGCGCTCTGGAGCGTTTCCACCTTTGTTAGGCGCGGTCGAAAGTAGACCTGGTCAGTAAGCGCCAACCCGAGGACCAGCATTACCGTCACCGAGATGAAAGCTAAAAGAAATCCCGCTGAACGGCGTTGCCGCACAGGCGTAACAGCCGGAGCGGACGCGATAAGATGCATGATTCGGCCTTTCAATGTTTCGGGCGGCGCTGCTTGCGGGAGACGGGAAGCGAGATGCCGCAGTGGGTCGTCAAATGGCATGGGGATCTCCTTTTTGCGGGGAGTTCGGGAGAGACACTGCCGTAATGAGCCAAGGCGATGTCGACGCGATGGAGGCTTGCAGCAAGCGCTTGGCGCGGTTCAGGCGGGATTGAATAGTGCCGGTAGGAACTTCCAGGAGCGCGGCGGCTTCGTTGTAGCTGAATTGCTCGACGTAGACCAGGACGAAGGCGGCGCGGCAAGATTCGGGGAGAGCAGCAATGGCGGAGTCAAGCGCGGCGAGGGCTTCCGCTTCGGCGAGGCGCTCGAACGGAGAATCGCGGCTGAAAGACGGGAGCGGATCGGTGATTTCGGGAGGGTCCTCGCTGTCATAGTCCAGCGATTGGGCGCGGGCTCGGTTGTAGCCGCGCCATTGATTGACGGCGATGCCGCAGAGCCAGGAGCTGAGCGCGCCGACGCCGCGCCAGCTATGGAGCGAGCTATAAGCGGCTATGAACGCTTCTTGTGTTAGGTCTTCCGCTGCCTGACGGTCGCTAGCGCAGAGGCGGTAGAGGAGCGTGTAAACTCGTGCCGCGTGGCGGTCGTAGAGCATGCCGAATGCAGCGCGGTCGCCTTGCCGCGCACGGATCATCAGGAGGATGTCGGAAAATGCCACAAAATATCTCCTTATGAGTGAGTGGCGATTCGGCGAGGATTTGGTCGCTCAGGCACACAGAACAATATTTTCGCGGCTAGTCCCAACGGAACGGCTGCTTAAGGTGAGACGGCTGCTTCGCCGAATGGGTAATACCTGACTATGCCTAACTCTTTTGGTGAGCCTTTGACCAAGCTGCGCGCCGTTCCTATTCGTGAAAAACATGAGCCTCTTGTCGATCCGCGCACGCTTACCGAGCGGATCGCGTTTGCGGAGAGGCTGCCGAAATTTCCGGACATGCCGCGCGACGTGCGGGTACGCAAGCGGGTGGCGGAGATGCTGGCGGCAGCGGCGGAGGCGTTTCCCGAGGGGATGCAGCTTCAGATTATGATGGGGTTTCGTCCGCTGGAGCAGCAGCGGTTTATGTACGCGCATATTATGGAGGAGTTCCGGGCGAAGCATCCGGAGTGGAACAAGTCCACGCTGCACAGGATCACGAACCAGGTGTCGGCGCCGCCGGAGGACAAGTGCCCGCCGCCCCACTCGACCGGGGGCGCGGTGGATGTGTGCTTGGTGGATGTCGGAAGCGGCGAGTTCGTGGATATGGTGTCGCCGTTCGAGTGGGACGAGACGAGCGCGCCGATGGTGACCAAGGGCTTATCGAAAGAGGCGCAGGCGAACCGGGATTTGCTATATAAGACGATGGCGAAAACGGGTCTGACCAATTATGTGGGAGAGTGGTGGCACTGGTCTTACGGGGATTCGGGGTGGGCGCTGCGGTTGGGGCGTGAGTTTGCGTTGTATGACCGGTTGGAGGAGGCGGGGAAATAATCGGGCGAACGCGATGAATTGCCACTGCCTGTTCCAGAGGATCAAACCCGGCAGCGGCAAGACTCCTTCCCGGAGCTGCTTCGAAAATTGGCTCGCTCGCACCCAAACAGTTGTGGCGTAGGCGCATTGCTCCGGTCAATTCTGAGGCGCGCAGGCGCGGGCGAGCGGCTGGCTTTACTGCAGAATAAGCGGGATTTTTAGACAGTTTCGAGAAGTTGCACGGTTGTGCCAAGGTATCTAGCGTCCTGCGCCAGGTCTTGGTATAACGCTCTCCGACTGGAGCAGGACGGGCGGAGCGCCGGCGCGGCTGTGATACCACGGGATGTTGATCACGACGATGCGTGGGTCGGCTAGAAACAGAAGACCTGCTTTGAGCGCGGTCGCCTGATGGTTGTGCAGCAGCCAGTCGAACCAGTGCGTTTCCACAAGCTCGGGGATCACTACCGAAATCAGGCGATCCGGGTACTCCTCTTTCACTGTTTGCAGATAGGCCGTCAGCGGCCGGAAGATTTGGCGGTAGGGGGAGTCGAGCATCTCCAGGCGCGGCGCGGACTGCTTGTCGCTCCGAAACATCGGCTCGACTTTCTTCGACCAAACCTCTTGTAGCTCGTCTGCCCGCTGGTCGCCGTGGTCGTCGTGGATAATGCCGGGCACCCTGACATGGACGGCAATGACATCGGGCGAAAGGCGGATGCCGAAGCGCAGGGCGCGCTCGGTCATGATGTTCCAGGACTCGATTGGCACCACGACCACCGGCGCTTCGTTGTGGCTGACGTCCAATTCGTGGGTCTGCTTGATCGCCGTATTAAACGCATTGTAGCTGCGCTTGATCGCGGCGAAAAGCATCACCAGAGCAGGAATAAGCAGGACGGTAATCCACGCGCCCGCCGTGAACTTGGCGACAAGAATGACGATGAGGGCGACGCCTGTCGAGACTGCCCCCAAGGCATTGATAAACAGAGCCCCCCGCGAAACCGCGCTTCGCCCCTTTTCCTGGGATTGGCCGATTTTGCGCCAGTGCTCCACCATGCCTGCCTGGGAAAGCGTGAACGCCAGGAAGGCTCCGATGGCAAACAAAGGAATCAAGCGGTCGGTGATGCCGTCGAACGCGATGAGCAGCGCGCCGGAGAGGCCGGTGAGAAAAACGATGCCGACCGTGTAGACCAGCCGCCGTCCAAGCAGGGCGAAAGCGCGAGGCAGGTAGCCGTCCATCGCCACCAGGCGGCACAGACGCGGGAAGCCGGTGTAGCTGGTGTTGGCGGAGAGGACGAGCACAGCCAGCACGCTTGCCTGCGTGATGTAGTAGAGCGCACCGCGTCCAACGGTCGCTTGCAGCAGCAGCGAGATCACGCTTTGGTAGCTGGGGTTGTTCTCGTCCATGGCCGCGATGTTGTAGACGCGAGCCAGATAGGCCACCCCCGCGAGCAGCACGGCAAGAACGGCGACAATCACGGTCAGGGTCAGTTGGGCGTTTTTGACCGTTGGTTTGGCGAAGATGGTAACGCCGTTGCTAACGGCTTCCACGCCGGTCATCGCCGTACAGCCGCTGGCGAAAGCGCGCAGAAGAAGCCAGAAACCCGCCGCTCCCTCAGCCGTAGGCAGCGTCGGCGGGGGAACGATTGCGTGGGGATGGCCGCCGCTTTGCAGGGCGCGCACCAGGCCCGCGCCGATCATGAAGAGCAGAGTGCCGATGTAAACGTAGGTCGGGATGGCGAAAGTCGCGCCGGCCTCGCGGGTGCCGCGCAGGTTGACTACGGTTATCACGAACAAACCGAGGAGGCAGAGCGTCAGCGTGTACCGGTGCAGGGACGGGAGGGTCGAAATAATCGCCTCCACGCCCGCGGAGATGCCGACCGCGACGTTGAGCGTATAGTCCAGCATCAGCGCGGCGGCGGCCAAAAGCCCGAAGTTGGTGCCCAGGTTTTTGCTCGCCACGGTGTACGAGCCGCCGCCGGTTGGGTAAGCGGTGATCGTCTGGCGGTAGGAGAAGTACAGGATCAGCAGCAGCAGGACGATCAGGCCGGTGACCGGATTGATATAGCGCAGCCCGACCGCGCCGAGCGGGATCAGGATGGTCAGGGCGGCTTCGGGACCGTAGGCCGCCGAGGAGAGCCCGTCGAGGCCGAGAGCAGGAATTCCGGCAAGCGCGCCGATCTTCTGATCTCCTTCCTCGGAGGAAGCCAGGCGGCGGCCAAGCAGCGTATCGACAAACGACATGAGGTTTTCCTTCGACTGTACTCGCGCGCGGCGCGGCGGCGACGCCCTGCCCGCTTGCCGTTAAAATGCCGCGGGAAGGCAATCATTTGGGCCGGCGCTGATGGAGCGGCCTCAGCAACTTGTTCTCTGGCTGCATCAGCGCAATCGATCATGGTTATTATGAGAAACCGGACGCATGCAAGTCCGCGCTACTCGGCGGCTCCGGTATAAAGATTTGCTAAAGATGTACTGCGCTGCCGCCCCAGCCGCTCAAATGAGGCGCGGAACTCCGACGCCGGATAGCATGATTTGAACGGCGGCCTAGCATTTTCCTTCGCTTGCGGGAGGGAAGCGTGAGGCAGCCAATAGGTGGCTCGGTACAATCTTTTCTACTATGTCTATTACTCGCTCTTTGATAGTCTCTCTATTTTGCTTGTCGGCGGCGTTGCTGCCGGGGATGGCTCGCGCTTCGGAGGCGGTGACGGCTCACGGGCTGAAGATCGTGGTCAGCGCGGTGGATAAGGACACGTTTCATCTGGTGGCTTATCCGGTCGGCAATCCGGCGCCGCCGGCGAGTCCATTTGTGGTGGAGACGTCGGAGCTGCCTAGAAGCGCGGGGGAGCAAAGCGCGGCGGGCGGCGCGACGGCTGAAACGTCGCACGGGGAGCTGGTCGTGGATTCGTCCGGCGGGCTGCGTTTGAACGGAAGTTCAGGAAGGGCGGAGTTTTCGGCGGGCACGATCACGGCGGCAAACGGCGCGGTCACGATTACGCTGGCTCACGATTCGGGCGAGCGGATTTATGGCGCGGGCAACGCCGGGATGAACACGGCGGGGGATTTGACGCATCCGTCGGGAACGTCGGCGGTGAGCAACGGGGCGACTCGGATCCCGTTTTTGTGGTCCATGGACGGGTGGAGCTGCTTGGTCGCGAACAACCAGACGGGGACGAGTTGGAGCGACGACGGCAAAACGCTGACCTGGACAATTCCCGCCCCTTATGCGGACGTTTATTTGAGCGTGGCGTCCGGGGGGAGCGGCGGGTACGAGCTTTTGGATGCCTACTCGCGTCTGACCGGGCGCGCGCCGATACCGCCGAAGTGGACGCTTGGGTTTATGCTGAGCCGGTGGGGATATGTGGACGCGGCGGACGTGCAGGACAAGTGGCATCAGTTCCGGGACCGGCAGATTCCGGTGGACGCGTTTATCTACGATTACGACTGGTTTACCAACGATTGGGAGTTCAATCCGGTTACGTTTCCTGACCCCAAGGCGAATTTGGCGGAGATGAAGCGTCTGGGACTGCATTTTGTGGGAATCCGGAAGCCGCGCGTGAATGGGGCGAACCAGGCGTTTGCCCGGTCGCAAGGGTGGTTGCTGGACAGCTCGCAGGGGACGGATTTGCGGTTCGACGTGCCGGCGTCGCGGTATTGGTGGTGGTCTCATCACGCGCCGCTGGTGGAGGACGGGGTGAGCGGGTGGTGGAACGACGAGGCGGAGCAGTCCGGCGACGAGTTCTTTTATATGGCGAAGACCGAGTGGGACGGGTGGCACGCGGTGAAGAATACGCGTCCCTGGTCGATCAGCCGGGCGTTCGCGCCGGGAATGCAGCGGTTCGGGGCGGCGGGGTGGACGGGCGATATCGACAGCTCGTGGAGCGCGCTGGCGAACCAGCCGGGGACTCTGCTGAACTGGAGCCTGGCGGGGTTTCCGTATGTCGGGCAGGATACCGGCGGGTTTCAGAGCACGCCGACGCCGGAATTGTACGCTCGTTGGATCGAGGAAGCGGTTTTCGTGCCGGTGATGCGGGCGCATGGAACGTACAATTCGCCGCGCTGGCCTTGGGCGTTTGGGGACGACGTGCTGGCCGCGACCAAAAAGGCGATCGAGCTGCGGTACCGGCTGATTCCTTATTACTACACCTTTGCCGCGCAGACGGAGCAGACGGGCGCTCCGCTGATGCGTCCACTTTTTCTGGAGTTTCCGGACGACGCGAAAACGTACAACATGGAAGACGAGTGGCTGATGGGCGACCGTCTGCTGGCCGCGCCGGTGCTGGCTCAGGGCGGGGCGCGGGACGTGTATTTGCCTGCCGGGGGATGGTTCGATTTTAACACGGGCGCGGCGGTGAGCGGCGGGCAGACGCTGCATTTGCAGCCGGCGCTGGGCACGATTCCGGCTTATGTGCGCGCGGGCACGATTTTGCCGCTGGGGCCGGTGATTCAATCGACGAGCCTCGGGGCGGAAGACCCGCTGGAAGTGCGGGTGTACCCAGGCCAAGACGCGAGCTTCACGCTGTATGAGGACGACGGCAGCACCTATGCTTATCGTCAGGGCGCTTGCAGCCGGATTCCGATGCGATGGGACGACGCCGCTCGGACTCTGACGGTGGGGGCGCGTCAGGGATCGTTTGCTGGGATGCTGGCGACGCGGCATTTGGTGGTCGTGCTGCCGGATGGAGAGAAGCAAACGGCGGTTTATACGGGGGCGGCGGTGCGGGTGCGGCTTTAGACGCAGTTTGTGCTTGGCGGACCTATCCGCTACGCTTGGTGGCCGTCGATACGCTGGGATCAGCCTTGCGGCTATTCGACGTTTTACTTGCGTCAGCAAGGCAGTCAGCTATCGCGAACACCTAGCGTGACTTTTTACCTTTAGAGGGTTTAGAAAAAGTCTTGATTATTTGCCTTGTTGTGCAAGGAAGGGTGTGGGAGCTTTGGTTTGAGGCAGGGTTTGTGCTGGGCGGACCTTCTCTTAATCCCCGCCTCAGACAAGGAGGGGAAACCGGACAGGATTCACCAGGAACTTTTTCTAAGCTCTATACAGTGAAGGTAGCACGCTTTCGAGCGTGACAAATAGGTTTTGGGTTAAGCAAAACATTTTGAGAAAATATTAACAGCAACAATGAGCAATACAACAACAAACAACGATCAAAGCCGCGTCTGGATGATTACGGGGTGTTCCACGGGGCTTGGGCGGGCGCTGGCGCTGGCGGTTTTGGAGCGGGGCGAGCGGGCGGTGGTGACGGCACGCGATGCGGAAAAAGTGCGGGAAATCGTGGATAAGTTTCCGGAGCGGGCGCTTGCCGTGGCGCTCGATGTGAACGATCCAGAGTCGGTGCGGGGTGCTGTAAAATCGGCGATGGAGCGGTTCGGCGCGATTGACGTTCTGGTGAACAACGCCGGATATGGTCTATTCGGGGCTGTGGAAGAGGTGAGCGACGGCGAAATCAGACAGCAGTTCGGGACGAACTTCTTTGGGTTGCTGAATTTGACTCGCGCTGTTCTTCCGCATATGCGGGCGGCGCGGAGCGGGCACATTTTGAATGTCTCGTCGCTTGGGGGATTCCGGGGATTTGCCGGGGTAGGAATTTACAACGCGTCGAAGTTTGCTGTCGAGGGTTTGTCGGAGGCGTTGGCGCAGGAAGTAAAGCCGCTGGGGATTTCGGTGACTATTGTGGAGCCGGGAAGTTTTCGGACGGATTGGGGCGGACGCTCCTTGGCGGAAGCGGAACGATCGATTGACGATTACGCGCCGGTGGTGGGCGCATTCCGGGAGGGTTTAGCCAAGCGGAATGGGGTGCAGCGCGGCGACCCGGCGCGGGGCGCGCTGGCGATTATCGCCGCTGTGGATTCCGACACTCCGCCAATGCGCCTTGTGATCGGGCCTGACGCGCTGATAGGAATGCGGATGAAGCTGGATTCAGTCGCCAAGGAGTTGGATGATTGGGAGAGCGTGACGACCTCGACGGATTTTCCAGACGCTGATACAAGCGTGGTGCCTGCTCTGGCGGCGAGTCGGAAAAGCTAAGATTGCTCGTCGCTATTTTGAGCGCTGATGGCGGAGGCCATGGATGTTTCGCGGGTGTGGGAGGAATACTTGCAAAGCTTACGAGGCCGCCTGGTAGAAGGGTTTTGTTTGCTTGATTAGGTAATGCTCTAAATCGCCGCCGGCGTGGGGGATGGGGATCATGTCGACCGGGGGGTTGGGGACGGGGACGTCGTTTAGGACGATGCCGAGTTCGGCGAGGACGGCGTTGTAGTCGTCGCGCGCTTCTATGCCGACCAGGGTGTGGGATTCGGCGGGCGGACCGGCGGTGCCTATCAGGCAGAACCAGGCGCGGGTGACCTGGGGCCTGGTTTGGAAGTAGCGGGTGAGGCGCTCCACGAGGGCTGTGGGGTATACGGCGGGCTGGCCGAGGAGGACTTTCGTGTCCTGCTGGACGGTGTACGCGCCCTGGGGTTTCCAAAGGGTGCCGTCGAGGATGGAGGCGGCTTCGGGGGCGGTGATGGTTTTGCCGTAGTCGGAGCCGAGGTTGAGCGCGAGCGGGGCGGCGTCGGTGAGGCGCATGAAATCGAGCGCGTTGAGCCTGATGTAAAGCACGGGCGTGTTGATCCAGGCTTCCAGGCGCGGCAGGGAAGTGAATACCGGGATGTACTGGACGCCTTGCATCGTGACATAGCCGAAGCGGATCGGGTCGCCGGGCTGGAGCGGGGTCTCGCGCGTTTGCCCGGTGGGGTCGGTGCCGGGCTGGGGGATGTAGATATCGGACTGGGTGAAATCGCGGTAGAACCGCGGGCGGTGGGCCGGTTCGGCGGCGGCTTTCATCAGGGACGATTCCAAAGGGTTGACGGGTTCAAAGGGCATGTGCTTTTTGCGGCGGACCTATCCGGCCTTTCAGGCTACCTTCCCTGAAGGGAAGGAGCGTTAATTCGGCGTTATACCAGTGTTCCCTCCTTTTAGGGAAGGTGTCACGCTAGTGACGGGTAGGGATCTGCGGGGCGGACCTCCCCTTAGTCCCCTCCTTAGAAGGGAGGGGACACCGAACGTTTTTTACCAGGTGTAGTGGGCGGAGTAGGTGAGGGTTTTGTCGGCGCTGGGCGGGACGATGATTTGGAATTCGATGGTGTGGGCGTCGGTTTTGGCGTATTTGTCGGATGAGGTGGTGATGGTCCAGTTGAGGGCTCGGTAGAGATGCTCGACGACGCGGATGTTGGCGGGGGTGGCGCGGGCGTTTTTCAGGACGATGGAGAAGGATTCGTCGAGGAAGTCGTGGTTGTTGTCGATGGTGTACTCGGTTTGGGTGCGGGTGCCGGTGAGGTCGAAGGCGTCGCCGGTGGCGATGCGGAGGGTTTCGCCTTTGGGGGTGTGGTCGATCTGGTTTTCGCCGATGAATTCTAGTTGGCCGTCCTGGTCGCGGCGGTAGAAGCGGACGCGTCCGGCTGGGAGCGGCACGCCGAGGCCGTTGGCTTCGGAGTTGACGAACTCGCGCTCGACGGCGACTTTGGGGGCGGACTGGGTGCCGTAGTCCTGCTGGCTGCGAATGTTGTCGTAGCCCCATCCCTGATACTGGTTCGGGTCGAGCTGGAGGCCGTCGTAGACGTAGATTTCGCTGGATTGGACATGCGGGGCGCGCAGGAATTGGACTTGCTTGGTCTCGTGGTTTTGCAGGTCGGTGGGGTTCGGTAGGGTGTAGAGGTGGTAGTTGTCGAGCGGTTTCTGGGTGGCAATAACCGAAGTGTTTGGAATACCGTCTACCTGGAAGCTTGTTTCGTTCGCGCCGAACAAGTGCGGGTAGCCGTTGCTGTTGTCGCGGATTTTGTTGACGTCGCCGGCCATGAGCTTGATTTGGGCGTTGTCGAACTCTTTGCCGGATTCGTTGTCGATGGTGACCCAGGCGGTCATGTCCAGGGTGTCGCCCTGGATGGGGGCGATGAGGTTGTAGGCGGCGTCCCAGCTCATGCCGCCGGTAATGTAGGCGAGCTCGGCATTGACGGGGCCGGGCTGGTCGGCGTCGATTTTCCATTCCAGGGTGGGAGTCAGGATAGAGTTGTCGGCGAGCGCGGGGAATAGAGGCTGGCCGGGGAGTCCGAATTGGAGCTGGCCGTTGACTTCGATGAGCGGCGTGGTGTCGGACTGGTTGGAATTATAGTTATAGTTGTTTTGGCTTCCGGGCGCGTAGCCGCTGCGGATGATTTTGCCCTGGACGATTGTGGGCGGGCCGCCATTAACTCCGGCTACTTGGAAATCAATCGTTTTGCCTTCGTTTAAGTAGAGCAACAGGCCTTGCGAGACGGTGTCGCCGCGATAGTCCTGCTCTAGGATTCGCAGGTCGCGGTGGCCGGAGAGATCGCGCAGAATCACCGAGCTTGGCTCGACCTGGGCTGTGATGCCGGTCGCGGTGACGGAGTTGACACCGGCTTTTAGGGTGAGGGGAATGGTGCCGCGTACCACGGCGAAGTTGTCGTTGTAGATGGTGAGCGCGGTGGAAGCGGGGTTAGGGTCGGCGGCGTAGGCGGCGGCGGGGAGCGTTAGCAGCGCGGCGATCAGGTAGTAGGTGGGTTTTGTGGGGTGTGGCATGGGGATTTGTTCCTTTGAAATGGCGTTTGCGGGATAATTCGACAGTCCCGTTGTAGAATCCTGCTTGATTTTGCTCGGCGACCCTATCCGGCCTCACGGCCACCTTCCCTGAAAGGGAAGGAAATTTACCGGGCGCTTTGTTTAGCTGCGATTTTGGACTGCGATCTCTTGGAAATCCGGTGTCAGGCGGAATGCGCAAGCATGAACCTGTTGCTTGGGGCGGTTGGGTTTATCAGGATTTGCTGAAATTGGGTAAGTAGGGAGAAACGCGCATCGGGCGCATAATGCTGTGGTGGTTTTGCGCCTTGGGCGCGAGGGGAGAGATTCATGAAGTTCTTTGTTGATACCGCGAATGTGGACGAAATCAAGAATGCGATGGAATGGGGCGTGTTGGACGGTGTCACGACTAACCCGTCGCTGATCGCTAAAGAAGGTATTCCGCAGAAAAAGCGGATTATGGAGATTTTCGACGTGGTCGGGCCCGGCAAGGCCGTGTCAGCCGAGTGTGTCGAGAAAGACTACGACAAGATGCTGGCCGAAGCCAAGGATATCGCCACCTGGCATGAGGATATCTATGTCAAGGTGCCGATGACTCCGGCGGGTATCCACGTGATCAGCAAGCTGGTGCCGGATGGCGTCAAGTTCAACTGCACGCTGGTCTTCTCGCTGCCGCAGGCGATGCTGGCCGCTAAGGCGGGCGCGAGCTTTATCTCGTTTTTTGTTGGGCGTGTGGACGACATGGGCAGCCCCGACGCGATGGCGGGAATCGCTGACGCGGTGAATATGGTGCACGACTACAGCTTCCCGAGCAATCCGGAGATTTTGGTCGCTTCTATCCGCAGCCCGTACCATATCGTGGAGTCGATCAAGGCCGGAGCGCAGATCGCCACCGTACCCTACAAGATTTTGGAGCAGCTGTTCCACCATCCGCTGACCGACCTTGGAATCGCGAAGTTTGACGCCGATTATCAGAAGTCGCTGAAAGAAGCGGGGAACGCTCCTTCTATAGAAGAGAGCGCGAAGCAACCGGACGTGAAGTAAGCGGCGTTTTCAGAGCGCTCCATAGCCGCGCGGCTTTTCTCATTGGGTTTGGTTGCTACTGCAACCAAACCCAATGCTAATTTGGTTTAAAGTCAATTTTATCGTTTGGAGAACTGTATGTTGCGTTATGTCACTTGTTTCGTGATGGCCGGGGCTTTTGCTTCCGGGGTATGGTCGACGACCGCTTTGGCGCAAAGCTCGGCTGCCGATTCTCTTCTCGTTCAGCATACGTTCACGGGCGTCAAGGGCGACGGGAGCCAGCCGCTCGCTAACCTTGTCCAGGGTGCCGACGGCTCTTACTACGGCACGACCAGTGCCGGGGGAGCGTCGGGCGACGGCATCGTCTTTAAGTTTGCAGACAACGGCGTGTTTACGGTCGTCCATGCCTTCAGCGGAGGAAATGGACTATCGCAGGACGGCGCGACGCCGTTCGCGCCGGTCACAATCGGGCCGGACGGCACTCTTTACGGCACGACGCACGACGGCGGAAGCTCCGGCGACGGGACGGTCTATAAGATTAGTCCCAACGGCGCTGAAATTGTTCTGCATTCCTTTACGGGCGGCAACGACGGGCTGTATCCGATTGCCGCCGTTATAATCGGTAAGGACGGCAAGCTGTACGGCACGACGGGCGGGTACCGGGATAGCGGCTACGGCACGATTTTCAGCCTGAACACCGATGGCTCAGGGTATCTCGTGCAGTACCGATTTAATGGAACGAGCGGTGGAAGACTGCCTTACGGCACGCTTACGCCCGCTCCCGGCGCGGGCGTCGTGCTCTACGGCACGACTTATGGGGGCAGCACAAGCAGCGCGGGCGGCACACGCGGCGACGGCACGGTTTACGCGGTGACGCCGGGGGCTACGGACGGCGACGCCACGGTGCGGTATCTGCATCAGTTTGGGGACGGCAGCGTCGTGAATGACGGAGTCTCGCCGGAGTACGGGCCGCTGCTAATCGATGCCGCCGGCAATGTTTACGGCGAGACCACGGAGGGCGGATCGGTGGGATACGGCACCGTGTTCGAGATCGCCGCGACAAGCGATAAAGTGACGATCCTGCACAATTTCGGCAGCGGCACCGACGGCGAGATGCCGGACGGCGGATTAACGCTCGCCAGCGACGGAAATTTTTACGGCGCGACTTTCGCGGGCGGGACGCACGGCGGCGATAATCCCGACGGCTTAACTACCGGCGACGGTACGCTGTTCCGGATTTCGTCGAAGGGCACAAAGTACGCGGTCATCCACAATTTCGATTCGACTTCCAACAACGACGGGGCCAGCCCGTATAACAGGCCGATTCAAGACAATGCGACCGGCGAATTGTTCGGGACGACGTTTTCCGGAGGGGCGGAAGGCGATGGGGCGATTTATCAACTGCTGGCCGGGCTGCCTCAGCCGAACCAGTTGCGAGCCGTGTCGGCGACGCCGTCCAGCCTTGTCGGGGGCGCGTCGTCGGCTATGAACCGGGTGTATGTGAGCGGAGAGGCTACGGAAAGCGTCGTCGTGGCGCTGACAAGCAGCAATACGGCTGTGGCGATTGTGCCTTCGTCGGCGACGATCGATCCCGGCTTTTCGTCGCATGTGTTCACTATAGCGACCCGGAAGGTGACCACCAAGCAGACGGTGACGATCACGGCGACGTTAGGTGGAGTAACGCAGACGGCGACGTTGACGGTAACTCCTTAGCTTTGGGGAGAAGCCTCGGGATAAGGTAAAATAAGGGAATCCAGTTTGAAAGCGCGCGGTTTTTAGGGCCGCGCGCTTTCCGGAAACCCACCCGTGACGAACGAACGAAGCCACAGTCCGAACATTAGTCTCGACGAGCGGAAGCAGAAAATTTTGCAGGCGGTGGTTTGGCATTATGTCGAGACCGCCGAGCCGGTGGGGTCGGAGAATTTGGCTCAACGCTACGCCGAGTGGGGCGTGAAGTCGGCGACGATCCGCAACGCTTTGGCCGATTTGGCCGATCTCGGATATTTGCGCCAGCCGCATACGAGCGCGGGGCGGATACCGTCGGATCAGGGCTACCGGTTTTATGTAGACCACTTGATGACGGAGGGACGCGCTCCCGGCGACGAGGCGATGGCGCGCTCGCGTGAGGAGATGGAGGAGCGTCGCGCGGAGACGTTGGAGCGGATACTTCGCCAGACTTGCGCGATTTTGACGCAGATGACGCGCTATACGGCGGTGGCGACTCCTCCTCAGCCGAGCGATATCGTGCTGCGGCAGTTGTTCGCCGCGCCCGCCGGGCCGGACGCGCTGCTGATTGTGGCGATGCTGAGCACCGGCGGCTCGGAGCACCGCATTTTGGCGGGAGAGGCCGCTCTGCTCGCCGGGCAGGAGCCTGCCGCTTTGACCCAGGCACTGAACGCCGTGAACGCCGCTTTCGCCGGAGCGACGCTGGACGTTTTGCAAGGCCTTGTGGCCGGAGTCGCCATGGCTCCGACGCCAAACGAGCTGGACGGCCACGCCGCCCGCTCCCTCTACGCCGCCCTGGCGGAATCGGCGCGGCAGATCGCCCGGAGTGTCTCCGGCGGCTCCGAGCGGACGGTGGTGGAAGGCGCGACCGAGATTTTGCGTCATCCCGAGTTCCAGGACGTCGCCAAATTGGAAGGCGTCTTGGACGCGCTGCAAACCCGCACGGCTATCGGCGAGCACCCTGCTCCGTCCGGCGGTAAGAAGAACCCGGCCTTGGCCGTGGTGATCGGGCGCGAGAACCCGGTCGAGCCGCTGCAGGAGTGCAGCGTGGTCACCGCCTACTACTATATCGGCATCCGCGAGCGCGGCACTCTGGGCGTGGTGGGTCCCACCCGAATGGACTACGACCGGGCTGTCCCGGCGGTAAGTTTGATGGCTAAGTCGCTCAGCGATCTGCTTACCCGGCTGGCTTAAAGC
>CAXSEA010000052.1:0-18830 GCA_964235675.1 uncultured Armatimonadales bacterium
GGCCTTTGTAGGCTCGTCCCAGAATACCGTTTGCCCGAGCGCCAGAAACGGCTTGCCGGGGTACTCGAGTTTCAACTGCTCGATCAGCTTCAGCGTCGCTGCTTGTCCGCTCAAAGGGTTTGCTCTTTCTGGTCTTGCTATAAAAATAAAAAGAGCGGCCGCCGACACAGCGACGCTCGCCTAATCCGGTTGAGTATACCCAAACCGCCTATCTCGCCCCCGAAGCGGCAAGCGCGGGCGTGAGGTATGATTTGCGTCGGCCAGGCTCGTCGGCAACCGGCCTGAAAACATCAACGGGGGCAAGACGGCGTTGGCGCAAATTCATCCTTTCGGCGGTTTCCGGTACGATCTTTCGCAAGGGGCCGATCTCGCCGCGCTAGTCGCGCCGCCCTACGACGTTCTGTCCAAAAGCGAGATCGCCGCGCTTCACGCCGCTAGCCCGCACAACATCACGCATCTTACGCGCCCCGTAAGCTACGAGGACGCCGGGTGTTTGTGGAGTGCATGGCGCAACTCCGGCGTGGTTCGAGGCGACACGCCCAGCCTGTACCACTATACGCAAAGCTTTATCGACCCGGAAACGGGGCTAGCCGTCGCGCCCCGCACGGGCCTTGTCTGCGCCCTGACACTGGAAGAGTACGGTGACGGCGGAGTCCTGCCGCACGAGAACACTATTGCCGCGCACCGCGCCGACCGGCTGGAGTTGATGCGCGCCACGCACGCCAATCTCGAATCCATTTACGGCCTCTACGCCGACCCGGACGGCGAAGCCCGCCGCGCGCTGGGGCAAGCGTCCGAGCTGCCGGTAGTGGGCGAGGTGCAATCGAGCCTCGGCGGCAGCCATAGTCTGCGCCGCATCGACGACCCCGGCTTGATCGCCGCGCTGCAATCCGCCCTGAGCGGTAAAACCATTTTGATCGCCGACGGGCACCATCGCTATGAAACCGCCCTGGCCTACCGCCGCGAGCATCCCGATGAGCCTGGAGCCGGCGCGATTCTAATCACGTTGACCGCCTTCGAGGACGAAGGGCTGGTGGTTCTGCCGACTCACCGCCTCGTGCGCGGCGTTGGTTCGGAGCTTTTGGCCGACCTGCCGAAGCAGCTTCGAGCCATCGGCTTCGACATCGACGAGCTTTCCGCGTCCTCCCCGCGACTCGCGCCGGGAACGCTGGGCTTCGATCTTGTTCGCGCGGGCGAACCGACGCTTCGGTCAGTGCTGCGCGGCGGAGCTGACGCGGCGATTGCGGCGATGAGCGGCGGGTCGGAGTCGGACGCCTGGAAAACGCTGGACGTGACCGTGCTGCACAAGCTGGTTCTGGAGCGGCTGCTCGGCATCCCGATGGCTTCGCTGGCGGCCACCGACCAGGTGCGCTACACCCGCGACGACGCCGAAGCGCGGGAAAAGGTCGCCACCGGCGAGTTTCAGGCGGCGTTCCTGCTCGGCAGGCCGACGGTAGAAGGCGTCCAGGCGGTGTCCGAGGCCGGAGATCGAATGCCGCAGAAGTCGACGTTTTTCTATCCGAAGCTGCTGTCGGGACTTGTCATGCGCAGCTTGTTATAACATTGAGGGTGTGTTGAGCAAACTCTCCCGGCAGGCGCGGCGGCCATGCCGGGAAATGATTGCAGCGTGAAAACATCGTGAAAAACTTCACGAATTAACGTTGCCAGGTTGAAATTCGGCCTTGCTCTGTGTTATACTATCCGCCGACGATTAGCTTGAACTACGCGTTCGATTCCGGATGCGTGCGTCGTGCAATCGAAGTGGTTTGGAACTGCTGATAATGTCGGACGACAACGAAGACGACCGGCTGTTGGATGGCGAGGAAGACGCGCTGACGGAGCGGCTGCGAAAGATCGAGGTGCCCAAGACCTCGGTTATTCCTCCGCCTCCCGAGGTGACCTATTCTCGCCCTGGATCTTCTCAGCCGACGGAGCAATCGAGGCCCGGAGCCGATAGAACGAACGTGACCATCGGAGCCGACCGGCCTCGCCATTTGTCGCCGTCGCAAAGCAGCAGCTTCAGCGACAACGCCGGCAGTGTCGGCTCGGCGATGGGAGCTGGCCTGACCTTCGCCGCCAGCGTCGTGGTCGGATATCTGGTCGGAGCGTTTGTCGATTCGCACTTCCACTGGAACCGTAGCGGAATTCCGTGGGGCGTCATCGTTTTCGTATTCGCTGGCTTGGCTGCCGGTTTTGTCAATTTGTTCCGGCTGCTTGCTATCGGCGAGCGGAGCGGCAAGGGTAAGCGCTAACTATCCTGCGTCGCTGATGATTGAAATTATAAGTGATACAACCGCTCGCAAATTCGGCTTCGCCCGTGGCTCAGGGGGAAGAAGCGCAAAGCTCTCCCGCAAACGGCGCTGCCGATCAGGCGGACGGCGCGCCTAAATCGGTGCTGCCCACCTACAAGCGGCTTGTGGTCGCGGCGGCGGTGCCGAACGCGGTTGCTATCGCGGCGGCCTTGGCGACGGTGCACTGGAAGCTTGCCGAAAGCCTCTTTGCGGGTTTGCTGGAAGCGCTGGTGATGTACGCGGGCATCTATGCGTTCGTCAACGGCGCGTCCGATATGCTGCTGCAAAATGTCGGCGGCAGGGCGAGAGTGCAGTCGAAGGCGTTCATGCCGCAGTTCGCGCTGGTTGCTGTCGGAAAGTTTATCGCCGTCGGGGCGCTGCTGGCCGCGATGTATTTTTTGCTGCACGTCAATCTGCTGCAGTCGCTGATCGGGTTTTTTATCGCGCAGATCGCAATCACGCTGGCTTGCGTGCGCAGCCTGGCGGCGCAGCCGCTGATGAGCAGGCAGGGTCGAGGACGACGCTAGCCCGCGGTTCGGACACTTTAAGATTTTATGGACCTGCTGAACTGGCACATCACACTTATCTACGCGCTACTCACGGCAATTATTTTGCTGGTGATCGCGCTGGCGGCGACGACTAAAACCTCGACGCGCAACCCGAGCAAGCTTCAGGCTTTCGCCGAATACTGCGTCGACGGTCTGCGCGGCATCTTCATGGGCGCGCTCGGACCCGACGGCGCGCGCCATCTGCCGCTGATCTTCGCGCTGTTTTTCTACATCTTCTTCTGCAACATGCTGGAGATGATCCCGCTCTTCCACGCGGCGACCGCCGACCCGAGCAATACCCTGGCGATGGGCGTGATCGTCTTCTGCTATGTGCAGTATCAGGGTATCAAGGCGCAGGGCATCGTCGGGTACTTGAAGCATTTCGTCGGGCCGCTGCTGGTGCTCGCGCCGCTGTTTATTTTGATCGAGATTATCGGTGAGATCGCCAAGCCTTTCTCGCTCGGCATGCGCTTGTTCGGCAATATCTACGGCGAGGATTTCATGAACGAGCTTGCCACCAAGGGCGGCTCGGGCGCGATTCACATCGCCGGACACGCGTTTTACTTCCCGTTCCAGCTACCGATCTACGGCCTGCAAATTTTTACCGGAGCTATTCAAGCGTTTATCTTCGCGCTGCTGACCTGCTCGTACATCGCGATCATGACCGAGCATCACGACGACAGCCACGGCGGCGTCCGCGACGACGACGAGCGCATGGCGGAGCGGATGGGCGGCCTCGGCGGCGCGGTGGACGCTCCGACCCATTAATTACTCGCCAAACTATCGGCGCGCACTTTAAGTTTTTACCGATTGAATCGACACGCATTACGACTAAGGAGAGTTTGATTTCATGGCAGCAATCTATTTTGGACTTCTCGCACTCGGCGCGGCATTGGCCGCTCCTCTTTCGGCTGTCGGAGCCGGTATCGGCGAAGGCCTGGTCTTCTCGGCGGCGATCCAAGGCATCGCCCGCCAGCCCGAGGCGGAAGGCCGTATCCGCACGCTGATGTTTATCTGCTTCGGCCTGGTCGAGACGCTCTTTATCATCAGCCTGGTCGTCTTCTTTATTCTGCTGGGCAAGTTCCCTTCCGCGGAGCAGATCACGCAGCTGATGGCCCGTTAAGATTTTCCCGCCGCGCGGCCAAGCCGCGACTTCTGACGGCTGAATTGGCATCGATGCGCAACGGCGCGTTTTGATTTCGCTGTTGGAGCGGGCACAAACTTATGAGCGATATACTACATAGCTTAAACGTAACTCCGGCGGAGTTCTGGGTCCAAGTCGCCGGATTCTTGATACTCATCTGGCTGCTGAACCGCTACTTGTCGAAGCCGATCCTCAACGTGATCGAGTCGCGGCAAACCGATATCCGCACCACCTACGATCAGCTTGACGCCGACCGCGCCGCGATGGAGCGGGCTCGCGCCGAGTACGAGCAGCGCCTGGCGGGAATCGAAAACGACGCCCGCGAGCGGATTTCGGCGGCGGTCAAGGAAGCACAGGCTCTGCGCGGCTCGATTATCGCCGACGCGCAAAAGCAAGCCGAAAGCATTGTCGAGACTGGCCGCGCCGATTTGGAGCGCGAGCGCACCCGGACGTTTCTCGAACTGCGGCAGGATGTGGTCAATCTGGCGATTCAAGCGGCGGAGCGCGTGGTCGGGGAGTCGATGAACGACGAGCGGCAGCGCCGGCTGGTGGATCAGTTTATCTCGGGCGTCGGCAATGCACCCGTCGCCGGTGCCGCGCCGCAGCGGAACGGCAGTGTCAGCGGCGGCAACGGCGCGTCGCCGGCGGGAGCGGCCTAAGCCATGGCAGCACTGACCGGGGACTCACGAGTCGCCAAGCGCTACGCGGCGGCATTGTACGATTCCGTCGCGGCGGAAGGCAATGTGGGCGGGCAGACGGTGGATTCCACGCTGGCCGATTTGCAGACAGTCGGCGAGATGCTGGCAAGCGTCAAGTACCTGCGCGCTATCCTGCAGCAGCCGCTGGTCTCCGACGACCGCAAATTCAAAGTGATCGCCGACGCGTTCGGGAATCGCATCGGAGCGACCAGTCTCAAGTTTATCGACCTGCTGGTCCGCAAGCGGCGCGAGAACCTGATCGACGAGTGCATCGCCGAATTTAAGCGAGAAGCCGATGAGCGGGCGGGGCGCGTGGAAGCGTTCGTGGAGACGCCGCAGCCGCTCGATGCGGGGCAGCTTCAGCGGATGCAGCAGGCTTTGGAGCAGCGCACGGGCAAGACAATCCGGCTGCATGCCTCGGTAGACGGCGCGATGCTGGGCGGCGTGCGAGTGCGAATCGGCGACGACGTGATCGACGCGGGCCTGAAAACTCGCCTGGAGACGCTGCACCGCCGCCTTCTCGCGGCTCGGTAGTTTTTTGATTTAGAACCATTTTGCTGATCGCCGAGTAAGCCGGGTAGCTGCCCGGTGATCGGCGCGGGCAAGGAGAGATAACAACGTGGCAATCAGACCTGAAGAGATAACGTCGGTCCTCACCGATGAGCTGAACTCCTTCCAGGGCGAAGTGGAAGAAGTAGGCGTCGGCACGATCTTGTCGGTCGGCGACGGCACCGCCCGCATTTACGGCCTCCGCGACGTCATGGTCGGCGAGCTGTTGGAGTTCCCCGGCGGCGTCTCCGGCCTCGCTCTTAACCTCGAAGAGGACAATGTCGGCTCGGTGATTCTGGGCACCGACACCGGTATCCGCGAGGGTGACACGGTGAAGCGAACCGGCAACATCATCCAGGTTCCGGTCGGCGACGCCCTGATCGGACGCGTGGTCAACACGCTCGGCGAGCCTATCGACGACAAAGGCCCGCTCGGCGCGACCGAGTTCCGTCTGCTGGAAACACCCGCGCCTGGCGTAGTCGATCGCCAGCCGGTGAAAGAGCCGCTGCAAACCGGCATTAAGGCCATCGACGCGATGATCCCCATCGGCCGCGGCCAGCGCGAACTGATTATCGGCGACCGCCAGACCGGCAAGACGGTAATCGCGCTCGACACGATTATCAACCAGAAGAACACCGACGTCTATTGCATCTACGTCGCCATCGGCCAGAAGGCGTCCACGATTGCGAACGTCGTGCGCACGCTGACCGAGCAGGGCGCGATGGAGTACACCACGGTCGTGGCCGCCGCCGCCTCCGACCCGGCGGCGTTGCAGTACCTCGCGCCGTACGCCGGCTGCTGCATCGGCGAGTATTTCCGCGACAACGGCAAGCACGCCCTGATCGTGTTCGACGATTTGTCCAAGCAAGCCGTGGCGTATCGCCAGGTTTCTCTGCTTCTGCGCCGCCCGCCGGGCCGCGAGGCGTACCCAGGCGACGTATTTTATCTCCACTCCCGCTTGCTGGAGCGCGCGGCCAAGTTGTCCGCCGAGCGCGGCGGCGGCTCGCTGACGGCGCTGCCGATTATCGAGACCCAGGCGGGCGACGTCTCAGCCTATATTCCGACCAACGTCATTTCCATCACCGACGGCCAGATCTTCCTGGAATCCGACCTGTTCAACTCGGGCGTGCGCCCGGCGGTGAACGTCGGCATCTCGGTCTCCCGCGTCGGCGGCAACGCTCAGACTAAGGCGATGAAAGCGGTCGCCGGACGCTTGAAGCTGGAGCTGGCGCAGTTCCGCGAGGTGCAGGCGTTCTCGCAGTTCGCGTCCGACCTCGACAAGGCCACACAGGCGCAGCTGGCCCGAGGCTTGCGCAACGTCGAGATACTCAAGCAGCCGCCCTACTCGCCGGTTCCCTTGGAGCGGCAGGTGGCGGTGATCTTTGCGGCCACCAACGGCTACCTCGACGACGTCTCCGTGCCGTCGGTGCGAAAATTCGAATCGGAATACCTGGCGTTCCTCGACGCTCGCTACCCAGAAATTCTTGAGACCATCTCCCGCGACAAGGCTCTCAGCGACACCACGACCGCCACTTTGAAACAAGCCATCGAAGAGTTCAAGGGACAGTTCAAGGCCTAGGAATTCGTGGTATACTGATATTCTGATTTCTCCAGTTTAGGTTTGGGCAAGTTCCCCGTTTGAACGCTCTGAGCCGACCCCGCCCCGCTGTCAACGCCGAAAGCGAACAGCGGGGCTATTATTTTGTGGTCGGCAGGTGCCGGTTAAAACGCGTGCAAACACTAATGGATAACAAATCGACTCTTCCTTATTTCTCTATCGACGTGGGAGAGACAAGTCTTTACGGGTTTTTGCACGATTCCGTTATCGAGAGCATCTCCTGGGATGAGGCGGCAAATACCGTTCGGCTGATATTCGACTGCTATTCTGTGCGACGGCATCATCGCTTCGCTGATGATTTGCGATTTGGTTTGCTGTTCAGCGGAGTCAGCTCGGTTTTGGGTTTGCTGTTTCTTGGAGAAACGGGAGGCTTGATCGTGCTAAACGAGCTGCCTGCTGAACCATATCGCCAGCTCTACGAGCATCACTGCCTAACACGAAATTGGCGTGCCGTAGCGTCTCAGGAGATATTCGACGAAATCAACAGTTTTGAAGCCCAAGGCAGCAACGGAAGTTATAGTCAAGAGCATGGCTTCGTTTTCGCCGATTTGGGGATTGGGGCCTACGCGGCTGATTTTCGCGCATACAACATTTACATACGGGCGCTTAACCTCAGTGTATTCCGAAGTGACGGCGAGTTGATTTCTCTCGAGCAATTAGAGGCTTTTTCAGAAGCTTACTGGGACGATTTTAGGAACAAGTAACGCCTCTGGTACAATCCCGGCCTATGGCAAACTTGCTTCCTCTTCAACCGATAGGTAAATCCAGCAGCGACTTGACCGTTTCCCGCCTCGCGCTCGGGTGCATGGGCATGGCGGGGACTTGGGAGCCGTCGGAGATCGGCCCGGAGAACGTGCGCAAGGCGATTGCGGCGTTCGAGGCGGCGCTGGAAGTCGGGATCGACTTTTTCGACCATGCCGATATCTATGGGCAAGGCGGGTGCGAGACCGTGTTCAAGGAGTGCCTCGCCGCCGTGCCAGGCATTCGCGACAAGATCGTGATCGCCACTAAGTGCGGCATCAACATTGGGCACGGTTACAATTTGAGTGCGGATTATATTCGCGGCGCGGCGGAAGCGTCGATAAGCCGCATGGGAATCGATTACATCGACATCTACCAGATGCACCGCCCCGACCCCTTGGCGCATCCGCGCGAGACGGCGTCGGCGCTGCGCGAGCTGGTACAGTCCGGCAAAGTGCGGTATGTCGGCGTCAGCAACTACTACCCCGAGCAGGTGCGCGCCCTGCAGCACTACCTGGGCGACGGTATCCCGCTTGTCTCGAACCAGATCGAGATTTCGCTGCTGCGTCTCGGGCCGATTTACGAGGGCTGGTTCAATAACGATATGACCAGCGACAACGGTCTGGTCGGCGACGGCGTGCTGGACCAGTGCGAAATGCTGGAGATTACCCCCTTGGCGTGGTCGCCGCTCGGGCGCGGGTTTTTAAGCGGCGCAAAAGACGTGCCCGCCGACAACCCGCGCAAGTTGCGCATCGACGCAATTCTGCGTGAGCTGAACGCTCAGGCCGAAAAATACAACGCCACACCCGGCAATGTTGCTCTGGCGTGGCTGCTGGCACATCCATCGGGCATTATCCCCCTGGTCGGCAGCAACAATCCCGAGCACATCAAGGAAGCCACCGAGTGCGTGAAAATCGACATGAGCCGCGACGATTGGTACAAGCTCTGGGTAGCCGCCTGGGGGCGCGACTGGCCTTAGAATCATGGCCGCGCAGGAAGTCGCTTGATTGCGCTCTTGCCCGTCAGCTGAATATTCATTATGATCGAGCGGAGAGAGTCTTCTCCGCTCTTTTTGCTGGCTCGCCTAATACGTTTTATGCCTGACAAACCATTCGACTATGCTTGCTGGATTTGGGACGAAGGCGACCCGAGCCCGATCAATGCGCACCGGTATTTCCGCAAAGCGTTTGTGGTGCCGGAGCATTGGCCGAGCCATCCGGTACTGCGGATTGCGGCGAGTACCCGCTACAAGCTGTATATCAATGGATCATGGATGGCGGCTGGCCCGGCTCCGTCGGCGCGAGGGACTATCTCTTACGACGAGTATGTGTTGAGCCTATCTCCCGGCGATCAGGTTTGTGTCTCCGTGATAGTGGAGTATGTCGGCGTACCGATACTGTCGCATCAGAATACACGGGCGGGGCTGATTGTCGAGATTGAAGAAATAGTTTCCGACGCGACGTGGCGGGTCGCGACGATGTCGGCGTATGTATCGCATTCGCGGCGATTGACCCCTGAGCAGGGCTTCTCGGATCAGTACAACGGCAGCCTGACCCCTCAAGGCTTCACCGCATATGACGGTGATTGGCAGCTGGAGCCGCGCTATGCGCGTCAGTGGATGCGAACCGTTGTTGTGGAAAAGGCTTACGGCCCAACCTGGCCGGTCATGCTGCCGACAATGCGGAGCCAGGGCAAAGCAGCAGCCGTCCACCACGAGGAGGAATCGTCCGCTCGTTTAATCGAGTACGGCAACTGCCAGCGCGGCGCAGGAAACAACCCTGCTGAGCGTGCCACGAGCGACATCGGCCTACTGCTCACGACCGTGAGTGTTGAGGCTGGAAATTTCGATTACGGCTTCGGCTACAAAGTGGTTGCCGACGAAGCCGATATCGCGTTGACGTTCGATTTCGGGCGCGAGGTAAGCGGCTACCCCTTAATCGCCTACCGTTACAACGACATTCAAGACGACCGCGAAGCTTATATTGACGTCGTTTACGATGAAGCGCTGCGTCTGGCGGAGACGCCGAGCGGCTTCCGCGCCGATGGCGGCAGTCAAGGGCTTCAGTACGCCGATCAGATCATCCTAAACCGTGGGGCTACTTACGAGTACATCTCTTCCACCCCCCGCGCTTTTCGCTACTTGCGGCTCATCATCAGAAATGCGTCCGGTGTCATCATTATCGAACAGCCTCTGCTTGTCGCGCCGCACGGCGACTGGTTCGCCGGGCTAGGCACGCGCAGCGAGAATAAAGGTGAAAACGTCCTCGCCGAGCATATCGATTCCGTATTCACCTGTTCCGATCCACGTCTGGAGAGTATCTTCAAGACCGGTAAAAGAACTCTCGCACTGTGCCTGGACGATCAGTTGAATGACACGCCGATGCGGGGTCGGGCGCAGTGGATTGCGGATGCGCGAATCGAGGCTATTGGGGCGTGCTACGCGTTCGGCGATTCCACGCTGCACGCGCGATTTTTGCGTCAGGCCGCTTTGTCGCAGCACGCGGACGGGCGGCTCGATCCGGTCGGGCCGGGCGAGTGGGATGCGCTGAATCCCAACACTCCGATACCGGGGTACGTCGCGATTTATATCTTGAGCGTTCTCGACTATTTTCAGCTGACCGGCAACGGCGACCTCGTGCGCGAGGTAATGCCCGCCGTTTTGAAGGCGCTGGCTTGGCTTGGCTCCTACGGGGGAGGCGAAGGCGGTTTGCTGGTTGACCTGCCAGGCTGGAACTTCACGGATTGGGCTCCGGGCTTGGACCAGGGCACCGACGGGATCAACGCGGCGGTCAATTTGTTCTATCTCATGGCCCTTCAAGCCGCCAGCCGCCTGGCGGAGCTTGGCGGCGACGAGGCGGCGTCCCGGTCGCACGGCCTTCGGGCTAACATGGTCGCGGCGGCGTTCGACAGCTTGTTCTGGAACCCATTGCGCGGCGTGTATGTGGACAGCGTGATTAGTGGGGAGCCGTCGCAGCTCGCCAGCCAGCAGGTCAACAGTCTCGCTCTTCTGGCCGAGGTCGGCGGCGAAGCGCGTCGCATCAGTGTCGCCGACCATCTGCTTGCCGACGGCACCATTACACAAACCGGCACGCCGTACTTCGGCTATTACCTGACGCAGGCGCTGGCTTCGGTTGGGCGCGAGGCGGAAGCGCTGCACTATATCCGGGAGCGCTGGGGAGCGATGCTCGACGCCGGCGCGACTTCCTGGTGGGAAACTTGGGACGGTTTACAATCCCGCTGCCACGGCTGGAGCATCGGCCCGACCATCTGGCTGCCGCAGCATATACTCGGAATCACCGCCAGAGAGCCTGGATTCGCTACAGTCGATTTCGTCCCCAAGCTTTGTGGCCTAACTTGGGCCAAAGGCATCGTCCCCATTCCCCAAGGCGACATCCAAGTCTCCTGGCTGCTAAAAGGGCAAAAACTCACCGTGGACATTACCGTTCCCACCGGCGTTCTCCTTCGCCCAATTCTCCCCTGCGCTCCCACCGACGAAATCCTGATCGACGGCCAATCCGCCCGCGAAGACCAGATCGTCCAGCGCACCCCCACAACCGCTGAAATCGCCGTCCTCCCCGGTAGCGGCTACCGCTTCGTCATTACCGGTTCCGTGAGCGCGTAGGCTGTTTCCAGAGACGCTCAGGCCGCTGGGCCTTTTTTAATGCTAATAAATCGCAAAGCGATTTATTAGATGTGAAAAACGCCCAGCGGCTTTGGAGCGATTTTGGAAAAACAGCCTACACGTTGACGTACCCGGTAATAGGAACGACGGGGAACTCTTCGCCTTCGCGTCTTGCTGCCAAAGCGTAGTGGAGGGCGCGGGCGGTGTCGAGGGAGGTAAGGCAGGGAATGGCGTTTTCGACGGTGGCGCGGCGGATGAGTTGGGCTTCCTGCTCGGCTTTGCGGTCTCGGGAGAGGGTGTTGATGAGGAGGGAGAGCTTGCCGCTGCGGATTAGATCGAGTAGGTTGGGGGTGCCTTCGGAGATCTTTTTGACGGGGGTGACTTCGAGGCCGTGCTCGGTGAGGAACTGGGCGGTGCCGCCGGTGGCGTAGAGGCGAAAGCCGATGTCGGCGAAGGAGCGGATAATCGGGAGGGCTTCTTGTTTTTCGGCGTCGGCGATCGTGGCGAGCAGGGCGGCGCCCGTACCGCTGGGGTAGGGGATGTCTATGCCGCTGGCGACCATCGCTTTGTAGAGGGCGCGGGAGAAGTCGTGGTCGATGCCTAAGACTTCGCCGGTGGATTTCATTTCTGGGCCGAGGGTGATATCGACTCCGGCGAGCTTGGCGAAAGAGAATACCGGGGCTTTCACGGCGACGTTGGGCTGCTGAGGCCAGAGGCCGCTGGTGGGGTAGCCTTGTTCGGCGAGGCTCTGGCCAAGCAATGCGCCGGTGGCGAGCTGCACCATCGGGACGCCGGTGATTTTGGAGAGGTACGGCACGGTGCGGCTGGCGCGGGGATTGACTTCGATCACCTGGACATCGTCGCCGTCGAGGACGAACTGGATATTCATCAGGCCGATAATGCCGAGGGATTTGGCGAGCTGGATGGCGTATTCCACCATCTTGTCCTGCGCCGACTGCGGCAGGGTTTGAGGCGGATAGACGGCCATGGAGTCGCCGCTGTGAACTCCGGCGCGCTCGATATGCTCCATCAGGCCGGGGACGAGGCAGCCGCCTTGGCCGTCGGCGATCACGTCTACTTCGGCTTCCTTGCCGACAATATAGCGGTCCACCAGGATGGGCGCGCCTTCGGCGACGTCGCGGGCGAAGCGCATGTAGCGGCGGAGCTCGTCCTCGCCGTAGACAATCTCCATGGCGCGTCCACCGAGGACGAAAGAGGGGCGCACTAAAACGGGGTAGCCGATCTCAGAGGCCACTTGGACGGCCTCGTCGCCGGTGTGGATGGCGCGTCCGGCGGGCTTGGGGATGCCAAGCTCGCTCAGAAGCTGCTCGAAGAGGTTGCGGTCTTCGGAGCGGTCGATAGTCTCCGGCGACGAGCCGAGGATGCGCACTCCGGCTTTCGCCAGCGGCTTGGCCAGATTGATCGCCGTCTGGCCGCCGAACTGGACGACCACGCCTTCCACGGGCGATTCGGCGTCGATGACGTTGAGCACGTCTTCCACGGTGAGCGGCTCGAAGTAGAGCCGGTCGGAGATGTCGAAATCGGTGGAGACGGTTTCGGGATTGTTGTTGATGATGATAGCTTCGCAGCCGGCGGCTTTGAGGGCGCGGACACAATGCACGCAGCCGTAATCGAACTCAATGCCCTGGCCGATCCGAATCGGCCCGCTGCCCAGTACCACCACACGCTTCTTGAAAGGTTCCATTAAAAAGGGAGTATACACTCCCGCGCCCCTTTGGAACACCTCCCTTGAAGTGGATTTAAGAAATGCCGTCTGAACTCCCCTCCTTGGAAAAGGAGGGGAACCAGAACAGCCTTGTTTCGGCACTTTTTCTAAAGCCTCTGAGATGTAAGAATTTTAGGGCGTAGCGCTCATGTCTAGCCATACGTATAATTCAGGTATATGAGAAGATATACTGCAGCGGTTGGCTTAATGATGATTCTGGCTTTGGCCTCGGTTGCCTATGCGGCGGGCACGGCGGCGTCAGGAGCCGAGAAGAGCGGGCCGATCCGGTTTGAGATTACGCTGGGTAAATCCCTGCTTCCGGCGGCAACGTCGGGCCGTTTGTTCGTGATGATGGTGCCGGCCACGCCGGACAACGCGAGCGGCCCGCTGCAAATCGGCTTCGATCCGAGCGCGACATGGCTCGCGGCGGAGGAAGTCACTAATCTCCAGCCCGGCCAAACCATCGAGTTTGACCCCGACCAGCTCGCCTACCCGAACGGATTTTCCAAGGAACTGCCCGGCGCCTACAGATTCATGGCGCTGCTCGACCGCGATCATAGCTTTGCCTACGATCAGCAGGATGCGGGCGATTTGTTCGGCTCGGTTGTCACCGTGAAGCAGATCAATCCAGCCCACGCCGCGCCTGTAGCGCTTCGCCTCGACCGAATCACGCCCGAGCGGATTGCGATCGTCAGCAATCCGGACGTGCAGACAGTGGCGTTTGTTAGCCCGATGCTCAGTCAGTTCTGGCATCATCCGGTGACGGTGCATGCCGTCGTAGTTTTGCCGCCGAGCCACGACCAAAACCCGCAGCGCACCTACGGCACCGCGTATGAAGTCACCGGATTCGGCGGCACGTACCGCGACGGCTACTACAATGCCCCGTCTATCCTGCGAAAGATGGCTTCCGGCAAAATCGGAGAGATGGCGCACGTGTTCCTGGACGCGTCGTTTCCGACCGGGCACACGGTGTTCGCCAACTCCGCTAACAACGGTCCCTGGGGTGACATGCTGACCCAGGAGCTGATTCCCTATCTTGAGCAGCACTACCCACTGAAGTCCGACCCGCGCGCCCGCTTCCTGACCGGCCACTCATCCGGCGGCTGGAGCACACTGTGGCTCCAGGTGAACTACCCCGATTTCTTCGGGGGCACTTGGTCGTCGTCGCCCGACCCGGTTGATCTGAGAAGCTTCACCGGCGTGGACGTCACGCCGGGCTCCACGCAGAACGTCTACTACGATTCGCGGGGGCGTCTGCGCAATCTGGTGCGCGTGGACGGCAAGGATTTTGCTTCCCTCAAGGCGTTTGTGCTGCAAGAGCAGGTGGAAGGCAGTAAAGGCGGGCAGTTCCGCTCATTCGAGTACGTCTGGAGCCAGCCCGGCCCCGACGGTCTGCCGATGCAGGAGTTCGACCGAAAAACCGGCGTCCAGAACCCGGCGGTGCAGCGACAGTGGCAAAAGTACGACATCGACAAGCTGCTCGCCGACAACTGGCCGACGCTCGGCCCCAAGCTGCAAGGCAAGCTGCATCTCTACTGCGGCTCCGAAGACACGTTCCACCTGAATGAAGCGTTCGTCTACCTGCAAGCCTTCCTGAAAACCAACGACCCCGGCGCGGAAGTGGAGATGATCCCCGGACGCGACCACTTCACCATCTTCGAGCCGGCTCCCGAGTACCCGCAGGGCTTGACCCAGCATATCGACGACGAGATGGTGGCATCGCTGAGGGCAAATGGGTTGTATTAGGCGCACCCTATCCGCCCTCTCGGGCACCTTCCCTGAAAGGGAAGGAATTTGATATGAAGCTATGTCTGCAATGACTTTACGTATTCAGACGATAAGCTAATCACAACCTACGGCAGAGTTCCTTCCCTTCAGGGAAGGTGCCCGAGAGGGCGGATAGGATCGCTTCCACTAAGCGTCTTGATCCTCGCCGCCCGTGTACCGCAGGCTATCCAGAAACACCACGCTCTTCAGTTCTTTATCAGCCCGAAAGCGGATGTACCGCCGCAGAGCCGCTCGGGCTTGGTCTTCGGCTTTTTGGCCGGGGGCACGCATGGCGAGGACGGCGGAGGCGCGCTCGGGAAGGGCTTCGATCTCTTTGAGGAACCAGAGCGCTTCCACGGTGAGGGCGGAGTGGTCGGGGTAGTCGATGGGATGCGTGTGGTACGGGCACAGCGCCATGCCCTGGGCCGACGACAGGCCGAAAGTGTCGCGCGGGTCGAACTCGCCGGGAACAGCGCGGTGGCAGACGGCGCATTGGGTGAGGTCGGGCGCGTAGCCGAGGAGGGCGAGCATGTTAATCTCGAACCAGCGGCCGATAGTATCCGGGTCGTCGGCTTTTTCCAGCAGGCGCAGCGAGCGCAGCAGAAGCTGATATAGCTCGGGATGGGGATCGTCCTCTGCGGTAAAGACCAGCATCAGCTCGATAAAATACTGGGCGTGCGCCAACTTGGCGACGCTTTTGTGCAGATCGGGAAACGCGTCGACTACTTCCGCCTGCACCACGACTTGCAGGCTGCCGGCGCGTCCGGTAGCGAGCGCGAATTTTGAGCAGGCCAGCAGATCGGTCGCGCCCGACAAGCGGCTGATCGGCTTGCGCGCGCCTTTGGCGATAGCGCTGAGCCGACCGTGGTCTTTCGACATCAGCGTCAGGATATTGTCGGTTTCGCCGAAAGCGATCCGGCGCAGGACTATGGCTGTGGTGTTATACTGTGGCATGCCGAACCTGTCCGCGAGCGTGCCGAAAACAGGCGCGGCGAACATGTTAGGATACCCGTTTTGACCGACCCGTCGCACCATCGCGGGTGCACGCAGTTTACTCCCGCCCCATGATTTTAGACGAAATAATTGCCAACAAGCGCGAGGAAATCGCCGCAATCCGGCGCAGCCTTGATCCGCGCCATCTGCAGGATTTATTGCTCGACGCTCCCGCGCCGCGCCCGTTCGCCGCCGCTCTCAGCCGCGCCGACGAGCGCATGGGATTGATCGCCGAGATCAAGAAAGCGTCGCCGTCGGCGGGCGTGATCCAGCCTGACTTCGACCCGCTCCGGCAGGGATTGGCCTACCAGGCCGCCGATGCGGATTGCCTGTCGATACTCACCGACGAGAAGTATTTCCAAGGGCATCTCGACTATCTTCGGCAGGTACGAGCCGAAGTCAGTTTGCCCGTGCTCCGCAAGGATTTCACGGTCGATGCCTACCAGATCATCGAGGCGCGCGCGGCGGGCGCGGATGCGGTGCTGCTGATTGTCGCCGCGCTCGATTCCGGGCGGTTGGGCGAGTTCCATCACCAGGCGCGGGAGCTTGGGATGGATGCTTTGGTCGAAGTGCACACCGAAGAGGAGATGGAAACGGCGCTCACTTTAGGCGCGAAGCTGATCGGCATCAACAGCCGCAACTTAAAAACGTTCGAGGTCGATCTCGGCGTGGTGGAGCGTATCGCGGCGATGATCCCGCCCGATGGTGGCATCACGCTCGTCGGCGAAAGCGGAATCAAGTTAAACGCCGATGTAAGCCGCTTGCGCCGCGCCGGTGTCTCCGCCGTTTTGGTCGGCGAGACGCTGATGCGCGCCGGGCTGGACAATCTCGCCACGGCAGTCTCCGAGCTGCTGGCAGCCGGGTAAGCCGCGATGACTCACCCCGACAGCGACCCGCTCGCGCTGCGCCAGAACTGGATTCGCGTCAACGCGACTGCGCTGGCTAAAAACATCCAGGTGCTGAAGCGCGACGTTGCCGTAGCGTCCCACACAACGCCTGAAAGAGAAGACAACCAACCTTCCGGAATACTGCGCGCGCCGTCCCCTAAGCTGATGGCGGTGGTAAAAGCGAACGCTTACGGCCACGGCTTTGAGGCGGCGCGACACCTGCGCGACGCCGGAGCGGACGCGTTTGGCGTGACCACCCTCGACGAGGCGCTGGCCGTGCAGCAAGCCGGAATCGACACCCATGCCACGCCGATACTGCTCTTCGCCCCTTTGACCGATGCCGCGCAAGCGCGCCTTGCGGTGGAGCGCGGATTCCATATCACTGTTTGCGATAGCGGGCATCTCGACTTGATCGAGGCGGCTGAACGCGAAACCGGCGCGGCGGCGTTTCCCCACCTGAAAGTGGATACCGGCATGGGCCGGTTGGGGCTGAATGTCGAAGTGGCAACGACGCTTGCCCGGCGTAGGGCGCAGTGGGCGGGCGCGTACACGCATTTTGCTCGAGCGTCCGAGAAAAACCTTGAGTCGACCCGCGCGGCGTTCGAGAAGTTCTTAAAATTTACACGGGACTGCGGCGGCAGCGGCATCGATCTCGGAATTCGGCACTGCGCCAATTCCGCCGCCGCGCTGAGACTGCCTGAGTCCCGCCTGGACATGGTGCGGCTTGGCACAATCGTCTACGGGCAGATGCCGACCAGTTACGCCGCGCGTCCGGATGGATTGTCCGACGCCACATTCCAGCCGCAGGCGCGCGTGGTGTTCGTCCATGATCTATTTCCCGGCGACACGGTCGGCTACGGCTCCGAGTTCACCGCCTCTAAGCAGATGCGCGTTGCGGTCGTGCCGGTCGGCTTTGCCGACGGCTTTGGCGTCGCGCCGGTGAGCCTGTATCGCGGATGGCGCGGGGTGCGTCAGATCGTCGCCGACCGCCACCGCAAGCCTTACGTGCTGATGCGTGGCAAAAAAGCGCTCGTGCTGGGGCGGGTGGCGATGCAGATGATCGTGGTGGATGTCACCGGTTTCGAGCCGCGAATCGCACCCGGCGATATCGCCGACGTGCCGATGCGCCGCTTGAGCGCAAACCGAATGCCGCTCGTGTACGACAGCTGACATTCGGAGAAAGAAGCGAGCGCGAAATGCCGATAATTGAACCAGGTTTAATGATCGACATGCGTAGCGTCATCAACAATCTCAGGCGGACAGGGCATTCTCTCGGTCGCCGCGCGGCTGCCGTGCTGCTCCTGGTTTTGCTGGCTCTGCCCGCGCAGGCGCAAACCGCCGTCACGAAGTACGCCGCGATGGTGCCTCTGCTGCGCCATGACTGCGCGCAAAACCCCAACGCCCTGCACCTCTACACCATCGGCGCTTCGGCGGTATCGCATAAGCCTTTGCTGCTTGTCCGCGTGACCGCCGCCTTACCGGGCGAGTCGCCCGCTAATTCTCCGCGCCTGCTCGTGATCTGCCGCCAGCACGGCGACGAGCCGGTGAGCACCCAGGCGGCGCTGCTCTGGCTCTCGCATTGCGCCGCGATGACCCCGGCGCAGCTTCGTCAGGCGCTCGGCCCTGCCAGCGTGTATATTGTCCCCATGGCCAACCCCGATGGCGCCGACCAGCTTTCCCGCTTTACCGGCACGTCCGGCGATATGAACCGGGATTGGGGCGTCTTCGCACTGCCGGAAACCCGTGCGCTTTATGCGGCGTACAAGCAAATCGCTCCAACCGCAGTGGTGGACATGCACAGCTGGGACGTCACCGACCCGTTCCAGGCCAACTCCGTGGAAGCGGAAACGGCTTCATATACCGGCGCGCAGCCAGCGACCCTCGCGTCGAGCGCGATGCAAAGCCTCATCATCAAGGCGGTGCGCAGCCGGACGCGGCAGTCGGTCAGCGCCCTGAGCTACTCGCCGGAGGCAGACACACGGCTCTGCCACCGCTTCTTTACCGGACGCGGCACGCCGTCGGTGCTGGTGGAGACCGCCGCCGGACCCAGCGACAGCCGCGACATCATGGCAAGCCGGGTGCAGTACGATCTCGCCGCCCTCAGCGGAGCCGTGCAAGCCGTCTCTACCGACTTTGCAAATACAGCCTCGCCGCCGCAATCTTCTCAATATCTGTTATCAGCCGACGCTCTAGCCGGACGAGTTCGCCCCCAGCTAGCGAGCGCTCTTATCTCCCCGCGCGTCACC
>CAXSEA010000053.1:0-18429 GCA_964235675.1 uncultured Armatimonadales bacterium
GCAGCTTCATTGAGCTTGTCAGACAGGAGTTCCAGACCTCCCCCAGCCCCTCCATTTCTATGGAGGGGAGTTCAGATGACTTTTTCTCAACCCTCTCTCTGCGTGGCCGAACTTTCATTTGACTGAGTGCGAATTTTGTTTGGGGCGATTCCGGGGTAGATTAGCAGGCATGAGTACGATCCAACGAGTGATTAGAATCGCGAACATGGTGCGGCGTGGGGGCGGAGTGAATGCCGTGGCGAGGCTGGCGTCGAGCGCTCCCAGGTATCTGGCGCTTTACCGGCGTCTCTTGACCGACGCGCGGGTGCCGACTTATGCCAAGGCCGCGCTGTTGGGTGCGGCGGGGTTCGCGGTCAGCCCCCTGAACATCCCCAACTACATCCCGGTGCTGGGCGCGCTTGACGATCTCGCGATTATCGGCCTGGCGAACGGCTTCTTTCTGAAGCAGATTCCCGCCGCCGTTTTGGCCGAGCACCGGGCAGCGGTGGGGTTGACAGAAAACGATTTATAGCAGCGCGGTCTTACTATTTGCCGCGTTGCCGATTATTTGCGTCAGGTCGCAAGCGGCCTTACTCCGATAACGTCGCGCCGCGGTGGAGAGCCGAACATGCGGGAATACTCTCGGCTAAACTGCGATGGGCTTTCGTAGCCGACTTGAAGGGCAGCGGTTTCCACGTTCGCCGCGTCCGCTACCATCAAGCGGCGCGCTTCGAGCAGGCGCAACTGCTGGCGACGCGCGGCGGACGGCCTCGCTTCTCTCAGCCTATCGGAACTTCCGAGCGTCCTTGCCGGAGGCTCGGCTAATGCGATGCGGCGGCGGTTTGCTTCTGCTCATTCTGCGCCGCGTCCGAGACGCATTCCCATGCTTTCCAGGATGCGAGGCGCTCCGCGTAGGCGGCGCGCGCCATCGGCAGACCTGTGCTGCCGCAGATAAATCGCAGGGTTACTCGTCCGCGTCCACGATTCTGAGGAGTGCCTTTGAAGTTGCCAGGAGATCGCCGCATTGGTAGCCCAAAATTAATCACCATGGAATCGTTTCGTTTTCCCAGCGTGTGAACGTCCCTGTCGGACCATCCGGGCCAAGCAAGGCAGCGCGCACCACCTCACGCGCGCCCTCCTCAACGGTTCCCGTACCAGCATAGTGATTGAGGTTGGTCTTGATAAAGCCCGGAGAGACGGCGTTCACTTTTATCCCAGTCTCCTCCAGCTCAATGGCCATAGCGAGCGTGATTGCGTTGAGAGCCGTCTTGGACGCAGCGTAAGTGGGGCCGAATATCGAGCGCATTGAGTTCGCAGGGTCTGAATTACTTGCCAATGACCCAGCGCCGCTCGATACGTTGACGATGCGGCCGCTCGGTGATTCGCGCAGGAGCGGCAGCATCGCCTGGTAAACGGCGAGAACGCCGAACACGTTCGTTTCCCACACCGCGCGCATCTCATCGAGAGAAACGATGCTTGGGCGGATTGTTTTTGCGTATTCCTCGACGGATTGGTCGGGCAGCTTGCTCGTGTTCGAGATTGCCGCGTTTTGCACTAGCACGTCGAGGCGGCCAAGCTCGCTGCGAACGCGCTCCGCCGCCGCAGAGATCGAGGCATGATCCGTCACGTCGATATGGAGGGCGATGGCGCCTGGTCCAATCTGTTTAGCCGCTACCTTGCCACGCTCGAAGTCGCGTGACCCGACCAGCACGGTGTGACCATTTGCCACCAGTTCCTTCGCGACTTGAAGGCCGATTCCTTGGTTGGCTCCCGTCACCAGGGCGATGCGCTGACCGTTCATGGAAATCTCCTCTTTGGTATTGATGTTTGAAGGCCGCTGATCGCGCCGCTTAAACATCCGAGATAAATTGTCTAGCCTTGCGCCGCGTCCGAGACGGATTCCCAGGCTTCCCAGGTGGCGAGGCGGTCGGCGTACGCGGCGCGCACCATGGGTAGGCCTGTGCTGCCGAAAATAAATCGCAGCGGCGGCTCGTCCGCGTCGACGATCTTGAGGAGGGCTTCCGCCGTCGCTTGCGGATTGCCGCGCGCCGCGCTCGAAAGGTTGCCGAAAAACTGCTGCCGAAGATCGTTATAGGCCTCTACGCTCGGCGAATCGCCCCGTGTCGAGGGGCTGCCGAACTCTGTGGCGTAGGCACCGGGCTCGAGCAGAGTGACTTTGATGCCGAAGCCTTTGACTTCCCGCGCCAGACTTTCGTGGAGCGCTTCCACGGCGAATTTAGTGGCGCAATAGGTGCCGATAAACGGAAACGTCACCAATCCGACTGTGCTGGAGACGCCGATAATATGGCCGCTGCCCTGCTTGCGCAGCAAAGGCAAGGCGGCTTGGATGACGCGCAGCGTGCCGAAGTAGTTGGTGTCGAATACGGCGCGGACATCGGCCTCGCGGACTTCCTCGACCGTGCCCACCAAAGGGTAGCCGGCGTTGTTGAGGATAACATCGAGCCTGCCGAAATGCTCGTGCGCCTGTTGGACAGCCTGATGCGCCTGATCGGTGTTGGTGACGTCGAGGGTCAAGGGAAGGACAAAGTCGCCGTAGCGCTCCTTGAGCTCGGTTAAGTCGGCCACGTTGCGGGCGGTTGCGGCGACCTTATCGCCGCGCTTCAGGGCGGCTTCGGCCCAGATGCGGCCTAGCCCTCGGGACGCGCCGGTAATAAACCAGATCTTTTCCATGTCAATATTCCTAGCTGTGGTAGTATTGAGTGCACTCGAAACTAGTATACACGATAATCTAAACAATGTATAGATAGTTCTGAACATTGTTTAGATTGATTTGATCCATGCCTGAAAAACGATCGACCTATCATCACGGCGATTTGCGCGCGGCGCTAATCCGGGCGGCCGACGAGATTATCGCCGAGGGGGGGATCGAAGCCTTCTCGCTGCGCGCGGCCGCTCTGCGTGCGGGGGTTTCTCCGGGCGCTCCGGCGCACCATTTCGGGAGCGCGAAAGGGCTGCTGACGGAAGTAGCCCTCCTGGCCTTTGAGAGGATAGGGCAATATATCGAGGCCGCCGGGCGCTCGGACGATGTCGCGGCGGATGTCCGCGCGCTGAGCCTTGCGTTTGTCACTTTTGCCGTGGATAATCCCGGTCATTTCCGTTTGATGTTTCGGAACGATCTTGTGAACCGGGCTGATCCCCGCTATTCCGAGATCAGCCTCAAGCCGGGAATGCGGCTCGGCCTTGCGGCAACTGCCTACCACGGCAAACTCGATGTGGACATGGATCGGTTCGAGGACGCCGCCGATATTTTCTGCGGCATGTCGACGCTGCACGGGCTGGCTCATCTGGTGCTGGAAGAGAAAGCGACCGCTTTCTTCGGCAGCGCGAGCGCCCGAGAGTTCGTGAAGAAGGAATTGCCCAGGGTGCTGGAGCGGATGTATCCACAGAAAACGGGATGATGAGGTTCAGCGACGAGCAACTTCATCATCCCGTACCAAAATATCCAGCCTTTGGCTGAGGCGTCAAATCAATTCCGTTGACCGGCTTTTAATCTTCGAAGTAGCGCATTGCTTCGAGATCGGCGATGAGGCCAGGGCCGTTCGGGTGCCAGCCGAGGCGCTCCCGCGTGAGAGTGCTGGAAGCGGGGAGATCGAAGGCGGCGAACGCGCCGAGCCAGCCGAAGTGAGACATCGCTTCGCCCGGCGAGAGGCTGACCACGGGTATCTTCAAGCCCTGGCCGATCACCGCGGCGATCTCGCGGACAGGAATGCCTTCCTCGGCGACTGCGTGGTACCGGCTACCCGCCTCGCGCTTTTCGAGAGCCAGCCTGTAGAGACGGGCGACGTCGAGGACGTGCGCCGCCGGCCAGCGGTTGAGTCCTTCGCCGATATATGCCGAGACGCCCTTCTGCTGGGCTACTTCGATCGCGGGGCTGATGAGGCCTTGCTTGACCGGATCGTGAACCTGGGGCAGGCGCACGACCGAAACGTTGACGCCGCGCTCCAGGAGCGCGTTGCCGGCTTCTTCCGAGGCTTTGCGGGGGGTGGGGTTGCCCGCGTCGAAGTAATCCTCGGTGGCGGGCTGGCCGGGGGCGGCGCTGCCCATTCCGGTGCCGGAGGTGATCAGAAACGGGCGGTCCGAGCCGGCCAGGACGCCGCCGATTGCCTCAATGACCTGCCGGTCCAACTCGCAGTTGGCGACGAAGTTCTCGAAGTCATGCTTGAAAGCGCAGTGGATGACGCCGTCCGACTGCTCCGCTCCGCGGCGCAGGCTGTCCAGATCGTCTAAATTGCCGTGATGCGGCTCGGCTCCAGCGTCGATGAGAGACTGAGCGCCTGATTCCGAGCGGGTCAGCCCGAGCACTTGATGGCCCGCGCCGATGAGTTCCGGAACGATTTTGGAGCCGATGAAGCCGTTGGCTCCGGTGAGAAAAACACGCATGTGCGATAACCTTTCGATGAAGACAAGCTTCATGGGTTGAGAATAAAATAGATTATGCGGCCACGGGATTGCAATGAAAAGACGTGGCGTTATACCGGTATGGGAACTGATAGGCAAATGACAATTCTGGAAGACAACGCGCTCGGAGATTATCTGAAGAACCGCCGCGCCAAGCTCGATCCAAGAGCGTTCGGTATTTCGTCTACGCGCAGGCGCACTCCGGGGCTGCGGCGCGAGGAGGTGGCCCAGCGCGCCAATGTCAGCGCGACCTGGTATACCTGGCTGGAGCAGGGCCGGGGCGGGACGCCGTCGGTGGATGTTTTGGATGGGATCGCGAGCGCCCTCGCTCTAACGACGGCGGAGCGCGAGCATCTCTTTCTGCTGGCGCAGCACCGATTGCCCGAAGTCCGCTACCAGGCTCCCGAGCCAGTGACGCCACAGTTGCAGCGGGTACTCGACGCGCTGCCGCTCAGTCCGGCGATGGTAAAAACGACCGCGTGGGATGTGGTCGCTTGGAATAAAGCGGCGGCGGTTGTGTTCACCGACTATGGGGCGCTCGCGCCGGAGCAGCGCAACATCCTGCGCAACTTTTTCTGCAACCCGGAAATCCGGGCGAGAGCCGCGGATTGGGAGGACTATGCCCGCTTTGTCGTGGCGGCGTTCCGCTCGGAGGCTGTCCGCACGGGAGCCTCCGAGAGCGTGGCGGCGCTGGTGGACGAGATGATTGAAACGAGCCCGGAGTTCGCGTTGATCTGGCGCGACCATGACGTCCGCACCCACGGCGAGGGCTGCAAGCAGTTCGTCCATCCGACTGCGGGACACCTGACGCTGGAGTATTCGTCCTTCGCGGTCGAGGGGCGGCCCGATCTCAGCCTGATTATCTATACTCCGGCGACGCCGACAGACGTGGAGCGGGTGAGATCACTGGTTGAGGGCACAGTTTAAAAAATCTTGATGTATGGGCGCGTTAGGCTCCCCCTCCTTGTCCAAGGAGGGGAGCTTGAGAGGTTTAGCTTTTCGCGGCGGGTTCAGGGAGGAGCACGAGCTTGCCGTGGGGACGTCCGCTTTGGCTGAGGGCGAGCGCGTCGCGCCATTCGTGTAAGGCGAAGGTTCGCGCTACCGGCACCGTGAAGCGGCCGGAGGCGGCCAACTGGGCGTACTCGCCGAGAATGTCGTAGCGTAGGCCGACGTTGTCCATGGTGGCGTTGTCGTCGAGGCCGCTGCGGACGCTCAGCGCTTTGGCCTCGGCGAAGTCGGTGATGGTGAGAACGCGGCGGGGATCGCCGCCGGCGATTTTGATTAAGTCGGGCAGCACGCCGCTGGGAGGGGCGCAGTCCAGAATTAGGTCGGGAGCGCCGCCGGCGATTTCGCGAACCCTTTCGACCATGCCTTCGCCGTACGGAGTGACCGCCGCGCCGAAGCCGCGCAATCGGCCCGCGAACGTCTCGCCCGCCGTGGCAATCACGCGCGCGCCGCGTATCAGCGCCATCTGGACGGCGGCGAATCCGACCGTCGTGCCCGCGCCATGAATTAGGATTGTCTGGCCTTCGGCCAAGCCGATCTGGTTCAGGCTACGGTACGCCGTCTCCACCGCCATCGGCAAGGCGGCGGCCTCGATCAGGTCCAGCTCGGGCGGAACGCGCGCCCATTCATAGACAATCGCGTACTCCGAGGCTCCGGCGCTGGCGTGATCCTCGAAGTTGGCGGGGCCGAAAACTTGATCACCGATGCCGACACCGGTCACGCCGCCTCCCACTGCATCGACCTGCCCGGAGACCTCCAGGCCGATCCCGCGAGGCAGGCTGCCCGCGAACAGACCCTGGCATAAGGCCCAGTCGGCGGGGTTGAGGCCGCACGCGTGCACGCGCACCCGGATACGGCCCGGCCCCGGCTCGGGGAGTGGCGCATCTTCCAGTCGAAGAACCTCCGCCGCCTCGCCGTAGCTGTGAAAGCGAAGGGTCTTCATGGTAGCATTCATGGGTGAACTCGTCATTTCAGGGGTGGTCATGGTGCGTCTCCAAATTGCTGAGTCTGAGGGGTTGAGAAGAAGTCTTGTTTCCTCTCCTCATTATCCTAGGGGGCTGGGAGAGGTCCGGTTGAGCGAGAAGGTTTGTGCTTGGCAGACCGCCCCTAACTCCTCCTAGGATAAGGAGGGGAACCAGAATCAATCCGTGGTTTTCGACTTCTTTTCAACCCTTTAAGGTACGGCTTGCCCGATTGTCTTTTATTGAACGGCACGGCAAGCGAAGCTCTGTCGTTATGTCAGTGACTGACTTTACCCAGAGGTGTAGAAGTTTGTAACAGGTGTTTTGATAGATGCCACGCAACAAGGATCAAGTGCGCCGCCGCCTTCAACAGGCGGCTTTAGAGTTGTACCGCGCGCGCGGCTACGATCAGACGACCACCGCCGAGATCGCCGCGCTGGCGGGAGTGACGGAGCGGACTTTTTTTCGTCATTTTCCGGATAAGCGAGAGGTTTTGTTCGACGGTGAAGCCACGCTGAAGGCTTTCCTGACCAGTGCCGTGGCCGACGCCCCACCGGAGATGAGCGCCTGGGACGCCTTGTTCCAGGCGTTCCAGGCGGTAGAGCCGCTGCTAGTTAAGAACCGCGCGTTGTCCGAGCCCTTGCAGCAAGTGATCGCCGGCAGTCCCGCGCTGCAGGAGCGCCAGCTGGCTAAAATCGGGGCGCTGACTGCCGCCCTGGCTACGGCGCTGCACCGGCGAGGCGTCGAAGATCGCCTGGCGACGCTGACGGCTCAAACGGGAATGGCCGCTTTCACCTACGCGGCGGCCTCATGGCTGGAAGACGCTTCCAGAGATTTGGGGGAGCATATCGCCGAGGCCTTCCGCGAGGTGCGCGCGCTTTCAACGAACGGCTCAGAATCCGCCCGCTGAACGCAGATAACTTTTGAAGACTCAGTTTTTTTAGAGCTTTCGCCAGCAATGAGAGGAGGCATAAAAAAGGTTCGGATAAGCTGTTTACGAGCGGCTTTCAGTTAACTGTCTTGACTCCGCGACTAAGTATTGTTGGCCGAAACCGCATGCCCGAGGGCTGAGACGTGCGCGATGATTCGCTCGGCGGCGTCTTGCGGCGTAAGGCACGCGACATCGAGCACGAGCAACTCCGGCACTTCAGGCTGCTGTAGTTGATCGATGCTGAAGAATTCTTCCAGCACAGCCGGATCCGTCAGCTTCCTTCCGATCCGCTCTTTGCTCTGGAGCCGTCGAACATGCTCGTCCTGGTCGGCTTCAAGCACCACGGGAATCAGTACCGCGCCGCGTGCAAGGGCTAAATCCACTACATGCTTCCAAGCCTCTTGCTCGCGCGGCGCATTGGCCGCGAGCGCGTTCGTCATCACTAGAATCTCATTAGGCGGCAGCTTTGCCAGCGTCTCATAGGCAGCCGCGCGCACCTTCTCGTACAGAGGCCAACGCTCCGGTGAGTGGAGTCCCGCGCAGACAATGGCAACGTCGTGCAGCAGATGGTTATGGATAAACCGCGCCCCGATCCGATCCACCAGTGCCCTGCCGATCGTCTGCTTGCCGACTCCCGGCCAGCCGTTGAGATGGATGATTATCATGTTTTTAACGGATTATACAAGGGGCGGCAGTCTTTGGCGGCGCGACAAGCGTTTTCATCGCTCACATTGCTGCCTCTGCACGCAAAGCGGTATCGGCAGCGGCAGAAGCTTGCAGGTTCGGAAATTCGCGGCTTATCTGTCCAACTCCAACGTGCTCAACCGATGCCTTTCAGGATAAGATCGATTCCGGCGAGAAAGTCCAGGCGGTCGTCGTGGGCGCGCACGTGCGCGGCGAGACTGCGCGTGAACGGGTACTCATCCGGATCGAGCTGAGACCATAGGTTCGCCACCGCTTCCAGAAAATCGTCCCGACTCAAACCTCGCGCCCTGGCGAGCTGCCCGTTGGCCGCGTTCCGCCCGCCGACGCCGAGGATATAGCTCAGCAGCGCGGACGTCACAGCCCACTGCTTTTCATCCGGCACGCCCAGGGCGCAAACTTGTTGGCCCAGGGGCTCGAGAATGCGCACCATCGGCAGCTGCCCCGCCGGGCTTGCCAGCACCGAGCCGACCCACGGATGCGTGTCGATGGCGTCGAACAGGCCCAGCGCGAGAGCGCGGACGGTGCTTCCCGGCTCTTTGCCGCCGACGCACGTCTGCATAGCGCGAGCTACAATGGCGTCGCAGGCGGCGGTCAGCAGATCGCTTTTGTCGGCGACGTGCCAGTAGATCGCGCCGGGACCGGTGGCAAGCCGCTCGGACAAAGCGCGAAACGTTAGGCCGCTTTCCCCGCTGCTGTCCAAAAGCTTGATCGACGCTTCGATGATGCGCTCCCGCGACAGGGAATCCTCCCGGCGTCCACTGCCGCGCGTTTTTTTGTCCATACTCCATCTTGACACAAATGGAACAATATTCCATAATAATGGAACAGCATTCCAGTAATGCCGCCGGAAGATCCGCCGCCGGTCTTGAACTACGAAAGAATCGATATGAGCGCTCCTGTCACGCACGACGTCATTATTTCCGGCGCAGGTCCCGTGGGCCTGCTCCTCGCTTGTGAGCTGGCCTTAGCCAAATGCTCGGTCCTCATACTGGAAAGGGAGGCGGATCCGGACTCCCCGTTTAAGCGGCTTCCCTTCGGGATACGCGGGCTTTCCGCGCCGACAATCGAGGCGCTTGACCGGCGTGGGCTGCTGGAGCAGCTCGAAGTCCACCAACGCCTGAAGAACCCCCACAAGACTTCCACGCCCGCAGGGCCGCGCCGCCAGAGCGGGCATTTCGCCGGCATTGCGTTTCTGGACGGCAACATCGACTCATCGCAGTGGAAGTACCGCCTGCCCAGCTCGCCGGCGACCAATTTGATTTCCGAGATGGCGGAGATGGAAACCGTGCTGGCTCGGCGCGCGCAAGCTCTGGGAGTGGAGATCAGGCGCGGGATTGCCATAGCCGATTACCAGCAGAACGCGGAGGAAGTGAGCATTCAAGCGGGCGGGCAATCGTTTCTGGGCAAATGGCTCGTGGGCTGCGACGGCAGCCGCAGCGCTGTCCGCAAAGCAGGGGGCTTCGAGTTCGCCGGGACTGAGCCGGAATTTACCGGCTACTCAGCGCAGCTTGAGATTGCCGATCCGGACAAGCTCTGTCCAGGCCGCACCCTGACTTCCACGGGCATGTACCTTCGGTCGCAGCCAGGCTACCTGGTGATGGTGGAGTTCGACGGCGGAGCAGGCCATCGCGCGGGGCCAGTCACGCGGGAGCGCGTTCAGGACGTGCTGCGCCGCGTCTCGAATGTCGCCGACGTGGCGATCAATTCCTTGCAGGCGGCCACCACCTGGACTGACCGGGCGCGTCAGGCTCCGGCCTACCGCAGCGGGCGGGTCCTTTTAGCGGGCGACGCCGCGCACATTCATTCGCCGCTGGGAGGCCAGGGGCTGAACCTGGGGCTGGGCGATGCCATGAATCTCGGCTGGAAGCTCGCCGCCACTGTCCAGGGGAGAGCGCCGGAAGGCTTGCTGGACAGCTATCAAGCGGAGCGTCACCCGCTCGGGGAGCGGGTACTGGACTGGTCGCGCGCCCAGGTTGCCATTATGAAGCCGGACCCGGCCTACCGCGCGCTGAACGCGATCGTCGGCGACCTGATGAATACGCGCGATGGCGCAACCTATTTCGCGGGAAGGGTGTGGGGCGTCTCGACGCACACTGATCTCGGCGGCGGCGACCACCCTCTCGCCGGCTACAGCGTGCCCAACTTCGAGCTCGCGGGCGGCGCGACTATCGGCGAGCTTATGCATGACGGCAAAGCGATGCTGCTGGATTTTACTCAGAGCGCCTCACTGGAAAACTTGGCGAGCGAGTACGGCGGCCGTATGAAATATGTTTCGGGACGCGCGAAGGAGCAGTTCGGCTTAAGCGCCTTGCTGATACGTCCTGACGGAATAATCGCCTGGGCGTCCGACGCCGCTCCAGATATCAGCGATGTGCAAAAAGCCGCCGCGCGCTGGCTGGTGAAGGAGGCCCTGTGAATACTCCCGTCACGATTATCGGCGCCGGTCTCGGGGGGCTGGTACTCGCCCGAGTCCTGCACGTTCACGGCATCGCCGCGACGGTGTATGAAGCGGAAGTCTCGGCGACGGCGCGAGCGCAGGGGGGCATGCTTGATATCCACGAAAATAACGGACAGCCCGCGCTTAAGGCAGCGGGAATATTCGAAAGATTCTTGGAGATTATCCACCCTGGCGGCCAGGCAACGCGGGTGCTCGACAAGGGCGGCACTGTCCTGCTGGATGCCCCGGACGAGGGCGCAGGCGGTCGGCCCGAGGTGCCCCGAGGCGAGCTTCGCCGGATTCTGCTGGACTCGCTTCCCGCAGGCACGGTGCGCTGGGAACATAAAATCGCGGCGGCGAATTCACTCGGCGGCGGGCGGCACGAGCTGATCTTTGCCGACGGCGCAGCGGTAACGACCGACCTTCTCGTCGGCGCGGACGGCGCTTGGTCGAGAGTTCGCCCGCTTGTTTCCGAGGCGAAACCGGCGTATGTAGGCACGTCGTTTATCGAGACTTATCTTTTTGACAGCGATACTCGTCACCAGACGAGCGCGGATGCAGTCGGCGGCGGGGCGCTGTTTGCGGTAGCGCCGGGGAAAGGCATTCTCGCGCACCGTGAGCCTAACGGCGTGCTGCACACGTATGTGGAGATGAACAAACCGAAGGAGTGGATCGACGGTATCGACTTCTCCGACAAGGCGGCGGCCCTAGCCTGCGTCGCCGGGGAATTCGCCGGATGGGCACCGGCCTTGACGGCGCTTATCACGGACTCTGACACTGCCCCCGTGCCTCGCCCAATTCATGCTCTTCCGATTCAGCACAGATGGAACCGTATTCCCGGAGTGACGCTGCTCGGCGATGCGGCGCACCTGATGATTCCGTCCGGCGAAGGAGCCAACCTCGCCATGTACGACGGCTCTGAGCTCGGGCTTGCCATCGCCGCCCACCCCGGAGACGTGGAAGGCGCGCTCACCACGTATGAGCAGGAGCTTTTTCCCCGAAGTGCGTCCGAGGCTGCGGAATCGGAAAGAATCCTCGATGTGTGTCTCGGCGACGCCGCGCCCCGGAGCCTGGTGAATTTCTTCACCGACCACCAGCCGGATAAGTGATTGTCTTGCGCGCCGGACGATTTCGCTTTTACTTTGAGTAGCGCGAGTTCCGGTAGATCAGCTTATCGATTGTGCGGAAAGCGCCAGCATGCCACTGCGGTCTTCACTCGCGGGCCGGCGGCGAATGGCAAAATCACGGCATGGGCGTTATTATTGCACCTCTTCCCCGAAGCGAACAGTATCGCCGCCTGCAATGTCGAAGCTGTGGTTGGTCTCGAAAGAATAGGATCAAAAGCTCTACGGCGCAATGCTGCTTGGAAATAGGAGCGGACCGTCGGCTTGCCGTCGGCTACCGATTGCAGCTCTCCTCTCAGGCAGATTTGGCGTGACCGTCCGGAAAACGAAGAGTTGTCGGACAGCAAAGTCCGGTGAGCGAGAGGGTTGGGGAGATACGAAAGATGATTTGCCTACTCTCTGGCGGCTAACCAAGCATCGCGCTCCAATAACAGACACTTGAAGCAAGCAGGCGTAAAAAATGGGGCGGATGATGGGACTTGAACCCACGACCTCCAGGGCCACAACCTGGCGCTCTAACCGACTGAGCTACAACCGCCATATCCGATTTTGCCTCGCGCCGGGGACGAGCATTTGGCGCGGGAGCGGTCAATTATACCTCCGATGGCGGTGTAGGTGTCAATCCTTAACGGCAAGCGATACAGCCGCGGCGCGCAATCGACGGCTTTATCGGTTCGAGCAATCCCCTAATTGCACAAACAGCCTTGTCAATTGCATTATTTCAGGCCTTTCCTCTTCACAAACGGCCAGTGTTTTGATATGCTGTAAGCAAGGCGATTGATCGGCGCGTCTTCGGCTTTGGCTGATTGCTTATCCGGTTAAGCCCGATTTCGGTTCCGCTGCGTTGCAGCGAGCGCGGCGCTGCGCTATTTATATCAGGTGATTGCGCCGCCGTCAGATGCCCATGACGACTTTCCCGGCGCAGCATCGAGCCCGCGGGACACAAGTATGCCAACCAGCCGGCCAGCCGGCGAATGGGCGATAGGAAAACCACGATCATTACACACCGTAGATATCAAAACCCGCCGTCGCGCCGTTTTACCGCGCTCGCCGCCGCTGCGCTTTGCTTTGCTTTGCTGATCGCATCCGGCCTGGGCGCGGGGCGTCTGACCGCCGCCCGCGCCGATGGCGGCAATAATCAGCAGCCGGTGACGCTGCGGTTTCGGTTTTGGGGCGATATCAAAGAGATCGCCATTATCCAGCACACTGTGGACGAGTTCGAGGCGGCGCATCCGGGCGTGCACGTGCACATGGAGCGGATCAGCACTAACGGCGACGAGTACGTGCAGAAGCTGCTGCTGGAGAAAGCGTCCAACCTGCTGCCCGACGTGATTTTTATCGCCGACAACTACGCGGGACTGCGCGGGCGCGGCGTGCTGGCTGATCTTAAGCCTTTGGTGGATTCCGATCCGTCGGTGAATTTGTCGCAGTACTACCCGGAAGATATCACCCCGTTCTCCGAAAAAGGCCAGTTGTACGCTCTCCCCCGCGATATCGCGCCGATGGGCCTGATCTATTACAACAAGAAGCTGTTCGACCAGGCGCATATCCCCTACCCCGACGGCACCTGGCGCTGGGACTACACGCCGCATCCGGAGCGGGGCGACAAGGATTTCCTGACCGTCTGCAAGAAGCTGACCCAGACCAACCCCGACGGCACCACCAAGGTGTTCGGCTACGGCGCTTTCTCGTCAACCGTCACCTGGCAGAACTTCATGTACTGCACCGGCGACGACGTGGTGGACAACGATTTTTACCCCACCAAAATGACCATGAGCACTCCCGGCGTGGTCAAGGCGCTGCAGCTGTACCAGGACATGATGTACAAGTACAACGTCGCGCCCGCGTCCGCCGACCTGCAAACGTCGGGCTTGGGCGCTGTGGGCGGGCACGATCTGTTCGCCACGGGGCATATGGCGATGTACTGCTGCGGCATCTGGGAAGTGCCGCTGTTCCGCAGCCAGATTACCGATTTCGACTGGGATATCGCCGCGTTCCCGACAGGCCCGACCGGAAAGCTGGGCGTGGAGACCGGATGGTCGGGCTACGGTATTGGCTCGACGACCCGGCACAAAGAACTGGCCTGGGAGCTGGTGAAGTATTTGGGCGGGCCGGTAGGCCTGAGCAACCTGGCCAAGGGCGGCCTCGCGCAGCCGGCGATCGCCAAGCTGGCGAACTCCCCGCTCTGGCTCGACAACGCCGCGCCCCATAATCGCAAGCTGACAATCGAGGAAGTGCCGCATATCCATTACGCGGTGCTGAACTCCGTTTGGGATCAGATCAATACGCAGGTGATCACGCCCAAGCTGCAGCTGATGTACGACAATACGATCAATGCGCAGCAGGCGGTGAATTTAATCCAGCCGGCGGCGCAGTCGATCTTGGACGAGTACAACCATCCCACTTACCATCCGCCGCTGAATTGGGGCTGGGCCGTGGTCGCGATGATCGCGCTGATGCTTCTGCTGGTCGGCTGGGTGTGGCAGGGCGCGCGCAAGGATCTGGCGGGCGGGATGCGTCTCGGCTCCACGGCGGAGGCGCGGGCGGGATACGGGTTTATCTCGCTGTGGCTGGTCGGCGCGGTGGTGTTCCTGCTGGTGCCAATGCTGGTGTCGCTAGTATTGTCGTTTTCGCAGTGGGACTTGATCTCGCCGGCGAAGTGGCTCGGGCTCGCCAACTACGCAGCCATGATGAAGGACCCGCTTTTCTGGAAAAGCTTGTTCGTCACGATAGTTTATACTGTGGTGTCTGTGCCGCTGGGCGTGGTCGGGTCGCTCGGCCTGGCTCTGCTGCTGAACGCGAAAATCAAAGGCCAGCCGATCTTCCGGACGCTGTTCTACATGCCGTCCATCGTGTCGGCGGTGGCGGCGTCGCTGATCTGGCTGCGCATCTTTGACCCGGAATCGGGCATCCTGAACAGCGCCATCCATGGCCTGCATCTCACCGGCCTGATGCACCTGCTGCATCTGACCGACCCCGGCAAGAACTATGTGAACTGGCTGGGCAACGAGCACACGGCGAACGGCAGCATCATCGTCATGAGCTTGTGGGCCATCGGCGGCGGGATGGTGATTTATCTCGCTGGATTGCAGGGCATTCCGCAATCGTACTATGAGGCGGCCGATATCGACGGCGCGAGCGTCTGGCAGAAGTTCCGGAACGTCACGCTGCCGCTGCTAACCCCAACGATCTTCTTTACGATCATCATGGGCATCATCGGCTCGTTCCAGGTATTCACGCAAGGCTATATCATGACGAGCGGCGGCCCGAACAACGCCACCACCTACTACGTGCTGTATCTGTACCAGAACGCCTTCAATTATCTGAAGATCGGCTACGCGAGCGCGCTGGCTTGGGTGCTGTTCTTTATCATCCTCGGTATCACTCTAGTGCAGATGCGCATGTCGCGCTGGGTCCACTACGAAGGGGCGGATGCTTAGAGCCTGAAAGAGGCCTCCGGCGGCCAGGCTCAGCCTGGACTGTTTGCCGCCAAGCTGAGGCAGCTTGGCGGAACTGATAGCAAACGCTATATTCGCTTCACGATAACTAACATTTTTCTCATTGACCGGCGTAGCCGGTCAATGAGAAAAATGGCCCAGCGGCCAAAGAGCGATTCTGGAAGTTCGACGTTAAAATTATGAGTGCAACTTTGACACCGAATACTGTAGGCGAATCGTCCACTGTCCTGAAAACCGGCGGCGGGCAAGCGCAGCCGCAAACAGCGGGAGCGGCGACCAAGAATGCTCGGACAGCGTCCAACAAGCGGGCGGCGGCGCTGATGTTCGCGTTGTGCGTGATCGGCTCCTTGCTGCTACTGCTGCCGCTTTACATGATGCTCTCGCTGTCGCTGAAAACCGACGCCGAGACTAATTTAAGCCCGTGGACTTGGCCGGCGCATCCGCAATGGGTGAACTACGCCAACACGTGGCATATTCCCGGCACCGATGTCACCTTCGCCGACTTCTTCAAGAACACGATTTTGGTAGCGGGATTGACCACGATCGGGACGGTGCTGTCGTCGTCGTTTGTCGCCTACGGCTTCGCCCGCCTGCGCTTTCCAGGGCGCGAGCGCTTGTTTATGATTCTGCTGGCGACCATGATGCTGCCAAGTATTATCACGCTGATGCCGCAGTTTATCGGGTACCGCTATATTCACTGGATCGACACGCTGTATCCGCTGATTATCCCGTCGTTCTTCGCGGGGGCGTTCAACGTGTTTTTGCTGCGGCAGTTCTTTATGACGATTCCGCGCGAGCTGGATGAGGCCGCCCGTCTTGACGGGGCGAGCTATTTCAAGATTTACTGGTCGATTCTGCTGCCGCTCACCAAGCCCGCGCTGGTGACCGTGGGCTTGTTCGCGTTTATCTACGCCTGGAAGGATCTGATGGCACCGCTGATCTTCCTGACCTCGCCGGAGAACCAGACGCTGGAGCTTGGCCTGCGCACCTTCCAGACAATCCGGCAGACGCAGTGGAACGATCTCATGGCCGGCTCGATGATCGTCCTGCTCCCGCTGCTGGTGCTGTTCTTCCTGGGGCAGCGGTACTTCGTGCAGGGGATTGTGATGCAGGGGTTGAAGGACTAATCCGGGCTCAAAATCTCTTTGGTACTGCCCCGCAGCATTGCAGCGGGGCAGTTTTTGTCTTTCGGCTATGCAAATCAGATCGTTTAACTACTACTGGATGCACTGGGCTTATATTGTCTGGCTTTGTTGCACCACGACGGGCACTGTGTCGGTTTTGCGGCCTATTGCCACAGCGCCGGTTGGCTCTTTCGTGGGCCGGATGTACGGCGAGCTTCCCGTTTTGGCTCTAGCATTCCTGGCCTCGCCTTGCTTGCAGCATAGCTGGAAAGATTTCCGCTCTGGGTTGAAAGAGCGTGACGCCACCTTTATGGTGAAAGGATTGGTCGCGATAGGGCTGTCGCCGCTGCCGATTCCCGCCTGGATATTGGCGCTGGATGTGATCAGCGCAGCACGGCATATTCGGTTTGGCGTATAGCCAAAAGCTGGGCGGGCGGTCTATAAGCCGCTTCGTCAAATGCTTTATCAACGGGGCGAGTTAAACAGGCGCACTTGCTTGTAAGACGATGATGGCGACTAAAGAGCATCGTTTAGCAGGCAAACACTTTTTGGCACAACCACGTCGCCAAGTGCGGGCAAACGCTGTTGTTGGTATAGCTTGAGCTTTCCGTGGAGAGTTGCTTCTTTATATTAATATTATCGAAAATCAATGTTTTTAGCACCTAAGACGAGGTAGCTAAGAAGCTGAAGGTTAACATCCGTTCGACTGCGGGTAAATATACGGGGCCGTTTTCCAGTCTCGGCCAATTTACAACGGAGTAACCACTGTTTGATTTCCCGAAAAAATAAAGCCAAGTTTCGCTTTTTGCCCCAAGTTTCGCTGATCGCGCTGACCGCGATTTTAGCCCTGCGTCTGGCGGCGCCGCTGTTGTCGTCCGCTGTCACAGGCCATGCCGCGGGGCTGCCCGCGTTCGGTTTCGATTTGTCCCAGCCAGCCGATGCGTCGGTTCTTGGACGCTCCGAGCGCGCTCGCCGCATTCGGCGCGAGGATGCGCTGCACCGCCGCCACGAGAGTGGAGGCGGCGGCTCGCGTGAGGATCGTTTGGCGTCCGTGATTTTTGGCATGCAGCCGCGCCGGGGCCATGAGTACGCCGCGCGAGTGGCCGATATGGTCATGGCCGACGCGCGACGGGAGCATTTGAGCCCGGAAGTAATTGCCGCCACCGCAACGGTGGAGTCGCACTTCGACATGCGCTCGGGGCCTTGCATCGGCATCATGCAGGTGAACCCGCGCACGGCTCGTGAGCGCTATTCCGAATCCGGCCTCAGCTCGCATTCCATCGGCGGCAACCTGCGCATGGGCGCGTCGGAGCTGGCCCGCCATTACGACGAGGCCGGACGCGGCGGACGCTCCGAGCGCTCTCGCCTCGCTGTGATGTGGGGCCGCTACAACGGCGCTGGGCCGCATAGCGGTTATGTGCGTCGCTGCATGGCCGCCTACCACCAGATTCTGCGCGACGAGGGGTGAAAGCCACGGAAACGGGTACTGCTTGTCGTATGAAGCGGTACTTGATTTGGGATTTCGACGGCACCCTGGCCGTGCGCCAGGGTGGCTGGTCCGGAGCGTTGCTGCAAACTTTACGGCAGTACGGCACTGAGAGTTTCAGCTCGATCACCGCCGAGCGGCTTCAGCCTTATTTGTTGTCGGGGTTTCCCTGGCATGTTCCGGAGCGGGAGCACGATCTTCTGAGCACCGACGCTTGGTGGGATGCTCTCACTCCGGTCTTTGCGCAGGCCTATGCTGTGAGCGGCGTCTCGCCCAATGAAGCGCAGCAGCTCGCCGGGCATGTGCGCGGGGTCTACGCCGATCTGCGCTACTGGCACTTAACGGATGGCGCGCGGGAAACGCTCGATGAGTTGTCGTCGCTGGGATGGACCCATTTGCTGCTGTCCAACCATGTTCCCGAATTGCCTGAGCTGCTGGACGGCTTGAAGATCCGCGATTGCTTCGCCCACGTCTTCAATTCCGCCGACAGCCGTCATGAAAAGCCGCACCCGGAAGCGTTCCGCGCGGTGCTGCACTATATCCAAACCGAAGGTGCCTATAACGCTGTCTGGATGATCGGAGACAATCCGGTCGCCGATATCAAAGGCGCGGAAGCGGTGGGGATTCCAGGGGTTTTAGTGGGAAGCTGGGCGGGGGAAGTCGCTCGGCGGGTGGCGAGGCTTGGGGATGTGATTGCGACCGTGCAGAGTGCGAACAGGCGATCACAGACGCAAGCACTTTCTTATATCACCTCTGTTTGACTACGCCTGGTTAGCTGTTGTTTTTGGCAGTGAGTTGA
>CAXSEA010000054.1:0-18426 GCA_964235675.1 uncultured Armatimonadales bacterium
GTGGGTACCATCCCGGCAACAGGGCGGGCCACACCGATGTTGTCGCCGCATCATGCCTGTCAACGAGTGAGCGTGCACGAAGGGTTTGCTGCTATGCGCATTGTAATGTTGACCTGGGAGTATCCTCCCAAAATCGTCGGAGGCATTTCGCCGCACGTCTATGGCCTTTCCAGGGCGTTGTTTACGCAGGGTCACGAGGTGCATGTCATTACCGCCGAACATCCCGGCGCGCCCGCCGAGGAGCTGGTGGACGGCGTCCATGTCTACCGCGTCGCCGTGGAAGGCCACACCGACGATTTTATTCACTGGGTGCATCGACTCAACGATGCGATGTACATTCGCGGCGACCAGCTGATGCAGGAGCTGATCGGTCCCCCGCCAATGCCGCAGCTTACCGTGCCGCCGGGGCAAAGCGCGCCGCAAATCGGCGCACCGCTCGATGTCGCCGCGCATGCAGCCGTATCCGGCACGCCGGATTCCGACGACTCCCTGCTCGCGCAAGACGACACCATTGTCAGTGACGCCGCCGATTCGCCGCTGCTGGCTATCCCCGAAGTGCCCGCCGAATCCTGGCCCAAGCCCGACTACCCTATCGTCCTGCACGCCCACGACTGGCTCTCCTACTTCAGCGCCAACGGTTTGAAGCATAAGTGGCACGTGCCGCTGGTGGCAACGATCCACGCGACCGAATACGGCCGCAACAACGGCATCAGCGGCCCGACGCAGTCTTATATCAATTCGGCGGAAGTGGATCTTACGCGGGAAGCATGGCGCGTAATTGTCTGCACAGACTTTATGAAGCGCGAATGCGAGTATGCGCTGTATGTGCCGTGGGATAAGATGGACATCGTCGCGAACGGCGTTGATGAGAAGAAGTTCGAGATCGACGCCACGCCGCAGGAGCTTGCCGACTTCCGGCTCAAGTTCGCCGCGCCGGATGAAAAGATCGTTTTTTTCGTCGGACGCATGGTGCGGGAAAAGGGCGTGCAGGTTCTTATCGAGGCGTTGCCGAAAATACGCTGGGGCTACCATGACACCAAGCTGCTGATCTGCGGCGGCGGATACAAAGAGCATCTGATTAGCTTGGCGCATTACGTCGGCATGGAGCGACATGTCTACTTCGCCGGTTTCGTCCCGGACGAGGAGCTGCTGAAAATCTACAAGATCGCCGACGTCGCTTGTTTTCCGTCGCTCTACGAGCCGTTCGGTATAGTCGCGCTGGAAGCGATGGCGGCGCACACCCCGGTCGTCGTCTCCGACGCAGGCGGCCTGCCCGAAGTGGTGCAAGACCAAGTGACCGGTACGACCACTTACGCCGGGAACGCCAACTCCCTGGCCGACGGAGTCCTGTCCGTGCTGCACGACCCGGTCAAGGCGAAGCGCTTGGCCGACGAGGCGTTCCGCCGCGTGGAGACAGTGTTCAACTGGAACATCATCGCCGAGCAAACGGCGACAACCTATCAGCGCGTGTGGGACGAGTACGTCGAGAACTTGTCCTGGTAATCGCCCAGCCGCATCATATAAAGTTGATGGCGACAAAATATCCGGCTCTGCTTCAATCGAATGGAGCAGAGCCGGATATTTTTAGATAGAACCGAGTCGAACCAGCTTAACCTATGTCAGTGAATGCGGGTAGTTGACGCCGTTCACAAGGTTTGGCCCAAGGCTGCAAGTCGGGTTTTGCACCTGATTGCCGGTGGTATAGGTTCCGCCCGCCGGGCATTGCGGCATAGCGCGGATATAGGTGGGGATCAGCCCAACGCTGTCGGATGTGGATGCCCCGCCGGGAGCGATCGTCTCGCTTGTAATCGTTTGAGTTTTCTTGTCCATAATCCACTGCTGCTTGGCGGAATCAAGCTGCTTCAGATTGGCGACGCAGGCGCGGGCGCGGCTGGACTCGCGGGCCTGGATAAAGTTCGGAATAGCGATGGCGAGCAGGATGCCGATGATCAAGACGACGATCATGATCTCAACGAGCGTAAAGCCGGAGCGGTTCAAGCGTTGCCTGCGAGCGCCAAACATACTTGCATCCATATCAGATTTTCCTGGCCTAAAAATTAGGCATCTAAACTATTTAGTTGTAATTTCAGCCCTGCGACAACTTGTCGCAGGGCTGAAGATCAGGTTGACCAATTCTGGCTTACCCTAATATCTTAGGTGAGGGAGTGCGGGTAGTTGACACCGTTCACGGCGTTGGCGCCAAGGCTGCAGCTCGGGTTGGTGTTCTGATCACCGGTGGTATAGGTACCGCCGGCGGGGCAGGACGGCACGGCGCGGATGTAGGTAGGGATCAAGCCGACCGAGTCGGAAGTCGCGGACGTTCCAGGAGCGATGGTTTCGGACGTGATCGTTTGAGCTTTCTTGTCCATGAGCCACTGCTGCTTGGCGGAGTCAAGCTGCTTCAGGTTGGCGACGCAGGCGCGGGCGCGGCTGGACTCGCGGGCCTGGATAAAGTTCGGAATAGCGATGGCAAGCAGGATGCCGATGATCAAGACGACGATCATGATCTCAACGAGCGTAAAGCCTGCCAGCTTGCTGCGGAGCATGTTGCGGTTCAACTTCATGTTGGTAAATATCCTTTATGGGTTCATCAACAGTGCTACGAGTTTTGCTCACGGCATACTGTCTACACCCCGAGTATCGGAACTTCCAACGATTCTCATTAGTCCAGCTCCATAATTCTTTTGTTCTATCTCCCCCTCGTTTCCATTAATGGGCTGGGGGAGGTCTGCATCTCACGGTTTTGCATCTGCTTGCCCTTACACTTAAGCGTTCCTGACCTTTCATAGAAGCTATTTCAAAAGTCGGAAGTAGCTTTTGAAACAGCTTCTAGCCTTTTCGTTTCCATAGAAGGCAAGCAGAGCGACCTCTTCTACCCTCCCTCAAACGGTGCGCCGCAGAGTAATTGTAGTGATTTCAGGACGGCAGAGAAAACGCAAGGCAAGGCCGCTGATGCCGATTCCCCGCGTGACATACAGCTGAGTGCGTCCAGGATCGCCACCGATGACGCGCCCCAGCTTTTTGCCGGTATACAGGCCATGGCTCATCCCGCGCCCAAGTCTGGAATGCGTGTATGGCGCGCCGACAATCGGCAGCTTGATCTGCCCGCCGTGCGTGTGGCCGCTCAACACGAGGTCCACGCCGAGCGAGCAGGCGACGCCGATGCTGTCCGGCGAATGCATCAGCATGATTTGGAACTCAGTGCCGGGAATGCCGTCCACCGCCGATGCCACATCATCGTGAAAGCTGGCGGGATCGTCTACGCCGGCGATAGCAATCGTCTCGCCGCCGCGCTGCACGCGCGTGTTGCGGTTGAGCAGCACGGTTACGCCGTTTGCCTCTAAATGACGAGCAAACTGATGCGGCACCACCCCATTCTTGTGCTCGGAATTGCCGAACACGGCGAACACGCCGTCACGGGCGCGGAGAGCGCCGCCGAACTCGGACGCGAACGCCTCCATCCCGCGCGGCGTGTAAATAAAATCGCCGTCCAGGGCAATCAAATCAGGCGTGGGAAGCGCGCCGATCATGTCAAGCACCAGCCGCTCGCGCCGCTCGATGCCCTGGCTATGAAAATCCGAAAGTAGGAGAACGGTGTAGCCGTCGAACGATGTTGGAAGGCGCTCGCTCCAAAGGGTCACTTCCACATGCTGGATCGCGTAAGGCTCGATCAACGCGGCGTAGGCCAGCAGCGCTCCAGAAATCGACGCGCCCCCAATCAGCGCGCTCGCCACTGTTTTGGATGACGACCCAGGCATCCTAGTCGCTTGTCCTGGGCAATTGCGGCTTTGTCGCCACGGCCACCACGGTCACTCCGAACGGCAGGCAAGTGCGGCGCACCAGCATCGTTTCCGCTTTTTGCAAGCCGATCAGCGCCCGGTTAATCGGCTGCGCGAACGAAACCAAATCCGCCTGCGGAGCGTCGGCGCTGGGAAGTTCTCCTGCCGCGCCCTGGTGCAAGGAATTGCCGCCGTTTCGTGCCTGAGCCTGCCCGCGCAACCGCCCAAGCGCGCGGTTCACGGTCCGGTAAGCCCAGATGGCCGGAAACAGCGCCGATACCGTATAGGAAAGCTTGTCGATGCCGAATCCGGCTTGCGCGATGACGCTCCGGAAGTTGTGCGCCGTGTAGCGCCGGTAGTGGTGCAAAGCGACGTCATGCTCGCTCCAAAGCGACCGATACGCCGGTACCGTAGCCAGCAGCGCTCCCCCAGGACGCAGCACCCGCGCGATTTCGCGGAGCGCCGCGCCGTCGTCGTCGATATGCTCGATCACGTCCATGGCGGTCACCACGTCGAAGCTTCCGCTTTGAAACGGCATGCGGCGAATGTCCGCGCGGGTCAGTTTATAGCGCTTGTCGTTATCCGCACCGCGCTGGGCGCAGTAGTTCAATGCTTCCGGAGAATAATCGGCGCCGACAACGTCGCCGTAGGGCGCAAGTACGTCGAGCATCGCGCCGGTGCCGCACCCGATATCGAGAATGCGCAGCGGCAAGGGCAGCTTGAGGTCGGTGAGCAGTCCGGCAATGAGGTCGCGGCGAGCGACAAACCACCAGTATTCATCCTCAAGCTCGTGCATGCGAGCGTACTCTTCGAGTTGCATGGATCGGAATAAGCGACTTTGCGGCAGGGCAATACGGTTCAGCCGCAATCAATCGGGGAGGGGAACAGAAAATGCAGTATACCGCAAGGCCAGCACTAACGAGCGGGCGGGGCGGCGATGCCCGGCGGCGCGGCGGGGATCGCTACGCTGCGGTGCATGCCGCGAATCCGGAGCAAGTCCAGCACCATCCGGCTGCCGTCGCGGAGCATGCTGACTTTCGACCCCGATTTATGCGACCACCGAATCGGCGCTTCCGCGATTTTATAGCCTAATCGGCTGGCGAGAAACAGCGCCTCGGCGTCGAAGGCGAAGCCGTCCAGGCGGCAGCGAGAAAAGACGTCCTCGGCGGAGCGTCGCGAAAATATTTTGAACCCGCACTGAGTATCATGGATGCCCGGTACGGCAAGCATCTGCACGACCGTGTTGAAGCTGCGTCCGAGCAGCTCGCGGTACCAGGGCTGATGCACGATCAGATTCGATTCGCGCAGCGGGCGCGATCCGATGCCGATATCGGCGACCACCTGGCCGCTGTCACCGTGCATGGCCGCGAACACGACTTCAAACTCTTCCGGCGGCGTGGCGAGGTCGGCGTCGCAAAACAATCGCCAATCGCCCGACGCTTCCAGCATGCCGTGACGCACCGCGTAGCCCTTGCCGCGGTTGCCGCCGTATCCGAGAAGCCGTACCTGGGGCTGCTCCCCGCCGAACGACCGCACGATCTCGGCAGTCGCGTCAACGCTTCCGTCGTCCACGACCAGCACTTCGTACCGTCCGGCATACTCGGGCAAGCCGTCGAAGTAAGCCAGCGTGGTTGCCAGCGTGCTTGCCAGCCGTTCCTCTTCGTTATAGGCGGGTATAATCACCGAAAGCAAAATAGTTAGAAATTATGGGGCGCGCCGCTCGCCGCTGTCAATGGCGGTCGATGCGCCGCTCTACGCGCTCTGCCCTTTAGCCGCCGTTGAGCGCGCTGTTTCGTTAGGAAGGCAAGCCCAAAATGAGCACCCGCTCCGTCATACTTTCCCTCGCCGACAGCTCCGTCGCGCGGACGCTGATACAAAAGCAAGGCACTCGCGCTCCGTTCGTGCGCCGCTTCGTCGCCGGGGACCAGCTCAGCGAAGCCCTCCAAGCCGTGCGCGAGCTGCACGACGCGAGCCTTCTGAGCGCGCTGGATTATCTCGGCGAGGATCTGGTCGCCCCCAACGATATCGACGACGCCGTCCAGCAATACAGCGACGCTATCAAGGCCTTGTCGACGTTCTTCCCTGAAGCTTACGTTTCGGTGAAGCTGACCGCAATCGGACTGCTTGCCGGTAAAGCGCTTGCCATGGAAAACCTGCGTCGGCTTCTCGCCTTTGCGCGGGAGCGAGGCAACCTCTTTGTCCGCGTGGATATGGAAGGCTCCGCCCACACGCAAACCACTCTGGACATCGTCACGGAGCTGCGCCCGGAGTTTCCCAATTTAGGAACGGTGGTGCAATCGTATCTGCGCCGCACCGACGAGGATATTCGCCTACTGAACCAGCTCGGCATTCCCATGCGACTTGTCAAGGGAGCTTATTCCGAGCCGCCCACCGTGGCGTTCGGCTCCAAGGTGGAAGTGGACCGAAAATACCGCGAGCAGGCGAACTTCTTGATCGAAAGCGCGGTCAAGCATTCCATCGCGACCCACGACCCCGCCATGATCGACTCCGTAAAGCGCCATGCCCAGGCTAATCGGATCACGCCAGATAAGTTCGAGTTCGAGATGCTGCTGGGCATCCGCCGAGACCTTCAGCAGCAGCTTCGCGCCGAAGGCTACACGGTCCGGGTCTATATTCCCTACGGCGACAAATGGTATCCTTATTTCACCCGCAGGCTTGCCGAGCGCCCAGCCAACATCGGCTTCCTCGTCCGTAACCTCGCCCGCAAATAGCGGGCACTGAACTCGATGCGTGCTAGCGCATCGAGTTCAGCACGTTCAGCAAGTCCCCATTGCTGGACGATCCAATCGCTACAAGCTCGATAGACGGCCTGCGAACGATCACCGTCCCGGCGCGGGGGCTCGTTGCGCCGTAGTTTGCCGCGCGGCTTGGCTTGACCACACGCTCGAACAATGACAGCGTGCTCCAGTTGCTTTTGTAGCGCAGCGTCACGCCCTGGTTGCCTGCCGCGGCATAGTGAAAGATTGACGCCGATTCAAAGGTGTAGCCCGCCGGGACCATACTGGGGGCGAGTACATGGAACCCGGCTTCGGCATCGGTCGGCAAACGGTTCAGCTGAACCGGCGGCTGCTGCGTCACCGTAGTCGTTCCCGGAACGGCAACCAAGGGGTCGAACGTTCCCGCCGCGAAGCTTGGCGCGTAATCGATCTGCGTAAAGTAGGAAACCGACCGCAACCCTCCTTGCGCGTCGTAAAGCTCCGTGCGCAGTTGCGCGCCGGTCGCCGTATCGATCCATAGCCTTGCGGTGGGCCTCGGCGGCGACGAGGTCGCGGAAATGACGATCACTTCCGCCGCGCGTCCGGCAACAGTATCCACGCCGGTCACGCTTGCCTGCGCCTGTCCATTGCGGATGGCGCGGAGCGCTGGACCGATCAACGCTCCGATGTGCCTGGGGCGGGGCATGCCGACGACCAGCAGATGCCGCCTCGGAATACTGTGCCAGTAGCCGTCGGGGCGGGACACGACCACTTCGCCGACGAGCCGGTTCGGCGCATGGTACTCGCAGCGGTACCCGCGCGAGGTGTCGAACGAGATAGTCTGCTCCGACTGCTCCGGCGGTCGCCCCTGCTCGGAGTAGAGAATTGTTACCTGTTCGCCGCTGAGAATGAGCGCCCGCTCCGCGCGCCTGATGCGGCGCAGTAATGCCGGCGTTTTATGATCCACGGCTCCGTCAAGCGGAACGGCGGATTCCGCTTGAGTAGTTGCCGCTGAAGGCAAGTTTTGCGCGGCAACTCGCTGCATGCCGAGCGGCAAAGCGAGCAAAAGTGTCGCGCAGGCAACCACCAAACGGCGTATGCCGACGCGCATTTTCTTGGCGCTGGAAAATCTGCGGCTAATCAACGGAGGAATTGCTGGAATCACTGGTTGTAGGTTGACCCGGCACGATTCGGGTGCCGTCGAGGCTGGCGGCGAGAGCGTTTGCCGACGGATCGGCGACGGATTGCGGGGACGAATCCTGCGCGTTTTGGCTGGAGCAGGCCGCGATAAAAGCGGCGTCGCCCTGCTGCAGCGATGCGGGGAGCGGCGCGATCATGCCGCTCGAACTAGGCGACGAAATTTGAGCCCCCGGAGTTGAACCCTGTGGAGCGATGCGGCCGCCGACGTGCGGCAGAAGCAGGAATCCACCGACAAGCGCCGCAGCCGCCGCAAGGCTCGCGCCGAATCTTAATGCTCGGATACGACGCGGCACGGTCGAAGCGATCAGTTCCATTCGGGCAAACCGGCGTGTCAACCAGCCAGCTTGCTCTTGCTGAGCCCGCGCCACCGCCAGCTTGCTTTGCAGACCGGCGTTAAAAGAAGCGGGCAGTGCTGGGGCGGAAGCATTGCCGAGGAGCCTCGCCAGGCGCGACGCGTCAGCGGCAGCTTTGCTACAGTCGGCGCAATCGGCTAGATGCGCTTTCATTGCCGGCTCGCTCATTGCTCCCGCGATACCGCAGGTTAGTTTCCTCTGTATTTTGCTGCACGTTTCCATAACTTATTTTTCTACGCATCAAGAATGCCCACGCGCCGTCACTGCTCGTCGCTCTCGCCGTCTGTTCCTAACGCTTTGGAGAGCATGACGCGCAACTGAGCGCGCGCGTTGAAAATGCGTGACTTAACCGTGCCGAGCGGGCACTGCTCCACCGCGGCGATCTCCTCGTAGGACAATCCTTCGATGTCATGCAAAATGACCGCGCCGCGCATCTTCATCGGCAGCGCGTCGAGCGCTCCTTGCAGCAGCGTCTCCTGCTCGCGCCGCGCCAACGCTTCTTCCGGCTCCCCCGATGCGCCCGCGCGGATTTCCATCTCACCCCGGCGCTCCGAGTCCGCCGCTCCTGGCGTGGGGGCATCGAGCGAGACAACCTCGCCGCCGAACGCCTGCATTCGCCGCGCGCGCTTGCGATGCCGATCGATACACAAATTGCCCGCTATTCGGTACAACCACGTGGCGATGCTCGCCTCCGACCGAAAACCGGGCAAAGCGACATACATTTTGACGAACACGTCCTGCGTGATGTCCTCCGCCTCGTCGGCGTCGCCGACCGTGCGGTAGACGTAGCTGTAGATACGCTGCTTATGGGCCGCGACCAGCTCGTCGAACGCCGCCGGGGCGCAAGAGGACAGGGACGCGGTGCTTCGCATAATGCTCGGTATGTGCAAGCAGGTCGCCATTAGTCTCTACCCGGCGGTTGCCGCAAATCGCGGTTGGCGGCGGCGCCGGCCATACACTTGTAAAGAGCCTTCATCCAATATTGTGACGCCGCGATGAAGCGATAGTTCACGTTTGCTTGGTTCACGGGTAAAATAACATAAGTATGTGTCCGCCGCCGTTTCGCGCTCGCCTGCGCCGACGTTAGCCGTACGCTTGAAGCGGGATCATTGAGGAATACGCTTTCTATGAAGCTTACTGATTTTGTTGCGGGTCGCGCCGGATCGCACCGCCGTCCATTTCTCTTTTGCCTGCACCGCGCGAAATTTGTCGCGGCGGCTGCTCTGACGTCCTTAATGCTCGCGCCTATCGGCGCGGCGCATGCCGCCGAGCATACGCTTGCGGGTATTCGGGTGTTCGCATCGGTGCACGACGTTCTCGCGCACTACGGCAATCCCAACCGCATTATCACGGACGCTTCGCAGTTTAGCGCCACCACGACCAGCGGGACGTCGGCCACCCCCGGTGGCTCGGGGATGGCGCAAATGGGCGTACCGGGTCTCGGTGGAATGCGCCGGGGCGCTGCCGAGTTCGGCGGGGCGAGCGGCGCTCCCGGTATGGGCGCGCCAGCCAACCCGTATGCGTCGCCAGGTTCACCCGGCCAGGATTCCAGCGCCAGTGATCAGTCCTCGACTTCCGGCGAAGTGATGTATGTCTACAACCGGCCCGGCGGCGTTACCTACGACTTCCTGCTCTCGCCCGATGGACGCGTCATTCAGATTACCGTTCTCGGTTATAAAAGCGCCAACGTGAAAACCGGGCGCGGCATCCAACTTGGCACTCTCTACAGCGTCATGATTGGCCGCTACGGCTACCCCGAAGGTCAATCGAACGGCAATGGAGTTCTCACCGCGACTTACCTGGAGCGGCAGCATGCAAGCTTCCAGCTTCGCAACAACCACGTGGTCGGAATTACGGTGGCGGCAGTCGAGTAGGCGTCGTTTCCGCTTAACTTCGCGACCTACCCAGTAGTTGCCCCCTTGAGCATACATTTTTATGGCGACACGTGAGGAGATCGACCAGGTTAGGGCTGCCGTCAATATTGTAGACGTCGTTTCTCCTTACGTCGCTTTGAAGCGCTCCGGGCCTGTTTGGAAAGGGTTGTGCCCTTTCCATGCCGAGAAATCACCCTCTTTTCAGGTCAATCCGGATAAAGGCTTCTGGTACTGCTTCGGCGGGTGCTCCACCGGCGGCGATGCCTTTAAGTTCCTGGAGCGGGTGGAAAACCTGAGCTTTGGCGAGTCGCTGGAGCGTTTGGCGCAAATGGCGGGCATCACCCTCACCCGCTCCGCCCGCGATTCCTCTCCCGCCGCCGGTCACCGTGACCGCCTGTACAACGCTTTAGAGCTGGCGGCGGCCTACTATCAGGAAACGCTCGCGGAATCCGACCACGCCAAACGCTATCTGCACGACCGAGGCATCGCTGACGACACTATCGCCTCCTTTCGCCTGGGCTACGCCGGGGAATCCTTCGACGGCCTAGCCAATTATCTGCGCCGCAACAAAGTGGAAGCCGACGACGCGTTTGAAGCGGGCATCCTCACGCCCAGCGACCGAGGGCAAACGCCTTACGATAAGATGCGCACGCGCATTATTTGTCCTATTCTCGACGTCCACGACCGCCCCATCGCTTTTGGCGGTCGCTTGATGGAAGAGGTCAAAGACCGTCCCAAGTATCTTAACACCGCCGAAACCCCGCTGTTTTCCAAGGGCAAGACGTTTTTCGCCATGTCGCGCGCGCGCAAAAGCATGGGCGATACCGGCTACGCGGCTGTAGTTGAGGGCTATTTCGACGTCATCTCCGCTCATCAAGCCGGTTTTACCAATGTCGTGGCGACTCTTGGCACCGCGTCCACCCCCGAGCACGCCGAGCTGCTGCGTCGGCATGTCCAGCGCGTGATTCTTGCCTTCGACGCCGACGCCGCCGGATTCAAAGCCGCCCAGCGCGCCAGCAGTATCTTTGAGGCAAAGGAGATGGAAACGCTGGTTTTGGATATGCCGCGCGGCGAGGACCCGGACAGCCTGCTGAGGGCAGGGCGCACGGCGGACTTTCAGAAGGCCATCGACAATGCCGTGCCGATCCGCGAGTTTCAGCTGCGCACCGTTTTGGAGCACTACCTCTCCCGCGACGGTTTAACGGAAGCGCAGAAATCGACCGTGTTCCGCCGGGAAATCGTGCCGCTGCTGCGCGCCACTAGCAGCGTGCTGGAGCGGGAGCGCTATATCCGCATGGCCGCGCCGCTGCATCCATATTTCGAGCAAGGATCCGCGCTGGCCGAGGAGCAGATTCGCCAGGAGATCGGCGGCGGTGCCTCGCCTTCGTCGCAGCAGAACGGCGCAAACTATAACAGCTCCAACCGGCAGGCAGGCACGGGTACAACAAGCCAGAATAGCGGGAACAAGCGTATATGGCAAGATAACAAAGGTAATGGCCGGCGGGGTATGGCAAACGCGCGGATGCATTCGGCGTCGCCGCAAACGCCTCCTAAGAGCGGGTTGCAGGCCGCCGAGGAAATATTATTGCGCGCGCTGGCTAGCAGTGATGCTACACTTGGTAACATAGTGAGGGAGCGCGATGATGCCGCCGATTTGATGACCGGCGATCCCGCGCGCCAGTTGGCACAGCGCATGCTTTTGCATACGTCGGTAGCGGGCGTTGCCGGAGAGTTGATGGAAATTGTTACCCGCGCGGAACGCGACGAGGGTGCCGAAAACGATATGCAGCAGGAGATGAGCCGTCTCGCGGCCCGGCTGCTTGCTGTTGGAGACACCAACGAGCAAGACGGGGATGGCGGCGACAGCGCTTCTTCGGGGGATCGGAGCCAGCCTGGAGTCGCCGCGCCGATTGACGCGGGCATTGTCCGTGACGCGATCGGCTTGATGGCCAGGCACCGGGAGTTGGAACAGGAAAAGCTTCTTCGTCACCGTGTCGACCAAGGCGATGTCGCCGCGGCGCAGGATTTGATGAAGCTTGTACGGAGTCTACATAGCGGCGGCGCGCGAACGGACTTAACCGGGAACGCGGACACTACCAGCTACAACGCGGTGTAAGGGACGGGCAAGATTGTCTGCACAGCAAGTCACTAAATCAGGCGGGGCATCGTTCGCCGTCGCCGCACCATCGCTGGACGTGCAACCTCTTCTGGAAGCAGGACGGCAATCCGGCAGCGTCACTTATGACGCTGTCAACGACGCTTTGCTTTCGCAAGCGGAAGCGCCGGATACCGACCAGCTGGAAGATATTTTAGACCTGCTCGCCGAAGCGGGCATCCAAGTCGTTCCCAGCGAAGTCCTTCCAGCGAAGCAGCCCGCGCGCAAGGCAAATGCACCTATTGCGCAAACCGTAGCGCTGCCGACCGACCCATTGCTCGAATACCGTACTCTGCCTTCTCTCGGCAATGATGCCGCTGTAGACAGCGACACTCTAGAGGAGGGCATCGAAACCGATTTTTCGCTTCTCCTATGCGATAACGCTCCCGTGACAGAGTCCACAAGCTACTCTCTCGATACCGTCCAGGCGTTTCCCGCACCTGAAGAGCCGGTCGCGTCCATCCTGCCCGCCGCCGCCAGCCCGGACGAGGAAATGGCTGCCGTGGAAGCCTCACCGGTCGAAGATTCGGTCCGCATGTGGCTCCGCGAGATCGGCCGCACCGACCTGCTTACGCTCGCCGAAGAAATCCGTCTCGCCAAGCGAATCGAGCTGGGCGACTTGAGCGCGAAAGAGCAGCTCACGCAATCCAACTTGCGCCTTGTCGTATCGATTGCCAAACGCTACACGCTGCGTGGCATGTCGTTTCCCGATTTGATACAGGAAGGCAATATCGGCCTGATCCGCGCCGTCGAGAAATTTGATTACCGCAAGGGCTATAAGTTCAGCACCTATGCCACCTGGTGGATTCGGCAGGCGATCACCCGCGCCATCGCCGACCAGGGACGCACCATTCGCATTCCGGTGCACATGGTGGACACCATGAACCGGCTGGTGAAAGCGAACCAGCAGCTTCAGCAGCAGCTTGGACGCGAGCCCAGCATGGAAGAATTGTCCGTGCAGATGGACATGCCTGTCGAGCGTGTCAGCGAGATCATGCGGGTCGCGCCGGAGCCTTTATCTCTCGAGATGCCGGTCGGCGAGGAAGACGATAGCCACCTCGCCGATTTCCTGCAGGATACCGAGACGCTCTCGCCCAGCGAAGCCACCACGCGGATAATTCTTCGGGAAAAGATCGACGAAGCCCTGGACCAGCTCTCCGACCGCGAGCGGGACGTCTTGAAGATGCGCTTCGGCCTCGACGACGGCTACGCGCATACTCTGGAGGAAGTCGGCAAGCATTTCCGCGTCACGCGCGAGCGCGTGCGCCAGATCGAAGCCAAAGCCCTGAAAAAGCTCCGTCATCCCAGTCGCACCTCCTTTTTACGGGACTACGTCGACGCTTAATAGCTGCGTCCATTCGTAATTGTCGCTGTCTCGTTGGAAATGCCGCCTCAACAAACAGCCCCCGCCGCAAATCTGCGGCGGGGGCTGTTTGTTGAGGCGGCGCTAGACGCTCGTCGTGTTACTTTGCGGATGTGGTTACAAACGCAATTTGATAGTAGTTGTCGGAGTTTGCCCCATTGTTATTGACTGTTGTCAAGTTGAATATGTAGAACGTATTCGGCTTGAGGGCGCCGACGGTAGCGTGCGTCAGCATGGTCGCCTTCACGGGCGCTTGAATGGACTCGTCGTCGTTGTAGTAAGGATCGAGGACCGTCTCGGTAATGAGGTAGCCCTTAGCCTTACTCGTGGGGCTCCACTTCAGCGAGACGCTGGTGGGCGTCACTGAAACCACTTGGAAGTTCGCCGGATTTGCCGGAAGCGGGCCGCGTCCAGATGATATTCGCGACGGCTCAAAGAAGATATCGTTCATCAGCTTCGCCGCGCTCAAGCTGCCGAGGCCAGTGACATTATCGTAGCCGAAGCCCGCGGAGTAGCCAGGTCTCCCAAACACGTTTATGTTGCCGTTGCTGCCTGAAGTCACGTCATCGAAATCAAGTATAGAGGTGTTGTTGTTAAAAACTTGCTGATCGTAGATGCCGTAGAATAATAGATTCGCGAAGCCGATCGTCGGTAGTCCGGCATCAGCGCGTTGCTGGTTGACGACTCCGGCGAACCCGGTCCAAAGCGGGGCTGCCGCGCTCGTGCCGCCGAGATCGTACCATCCCGCACCGTACTCAGAAGTGCCGTCGCTCGTGTAAACATCGACGCCAGTCAACGGATCGCCGACCGCTGCGACGTCAGGGACGTTTCGGTAGCTGCCGGAGCCGCCGTTGTATGTGGCTATCGGAGTGCCGTCGGGGAACACCTGGTACGACGGAACCTTCCAAATAAAGCTTGTTCCGCCGCCGCTCGCGCCGGAATACGGAAATCCGTTCCAAGCTTCTTCGTGGACATCGACGCCGTTGATGAAGAAGAGGGTAGTCCCACCGACCGCCGTCACGAACGGCTCGGAGGCCGGATCTTCCACGTTGTATCCGGCGGGATCAAAGCCGCCGCCAAGATCGCCATAGGCTCCCTCGTCTCCGGATGAGACGAAGACTGAGATTCCTTCGGCAGCGCACTGCTCGAAAGCGGTATTCTCGTCGTCGAATCCGGCGAGGCCAATATCGGAAATCTGAGTGGCTTCGTCCAAACCGTACGAGATGTCGAAGGTGCTGACCTTGTCATCGTCGGCGACCGCCGTCAATCCATCCAGCAGCGCGCCGGCAAACGAGCCTCCATTTCCTGACTCGTAGCAATAAAGAGCCTTGGTGATCGGAGCCATGGCAAGCTCCATGTCCATGTCAAGCGACGCTTCCAGTGCCACGCCGCCAACGGGCTCTTGAGTGTTGGTTCCCGCTACGGATACCGGAATCACCGGTGTAGGCGGCAGATGGTAGTAGTTCTCGTAAACGGTGGCGTCACTCGCGTAGATACCGCCTTCGGCGAAAAAGCCCAGCGACTGCCCTTTGCCTCGGGCGGCTAGCTCCGGCATTTGGAACGCTTTTTTAAGGTCCTCGGGGCTGAATGCGCCAGCGTGGCCGGAACCCGGCCCCGAAGCGTCAATCGGTGTGGCATCGAAGCCGGATTCCAGCGATCGGGCCGCCAGCGCCGCAGCGCGTTCGGCGGGCGAGAGATAGGCGTACATCGGATGGCCTACCGCATGGCTTGACATGCCGTAGACGCCATGCACAAGGCCGGCCAGCGCGGCAGGCATCTGGGGAGCCGATGCCGCTGAGTAAAAAGCTTTACCCGTGGCATCGACATAGTTATTGAGCTTGACGCCGAATGCCTGCTGAACCTGCGCAGCCGTGCCGCTCAGGGCGAGCGTTTGTCGGCTGAGGCTCGTCTCCGTCACTGTCAATCCTCTGCTCTGAGCCTAGGCGATTACGGAATCGTACTCAACCTGCGACGCGCCGTATCTGGCCGCGAACTCCGCCGGAGTGAGATAACGGCCGTACTGCGCGCTTCCCGGAGTGGCGACATCCTGCACGAATTGGTTTAGATCGGCTTTATTCGAGAGCGGGAATGTCACCGTCAGCGGGATGCGCCGAGCGGGATCGACGTCACCGGTGGGCTTTGCCAAACCGAGGTCGATCACGCTCGGGCGGTCGCTGTGAACGGCAAGCATGCTGTCCGCCGCCTGGCTCACCGATGCAGCGGAAAGTGCGAGTACAAGTGCAAGCGCGGCTTGGCCGAGAGGATGTTTGTACCGACCAGACATGATGAAATCTCCTGTAATGTGTATGAGATGCTCACACTGTGCGTAAGCGACAATCTAGAGCTTGATCTATAAGCGGAACGCAGCAACAGCCTTCGCTCACGCGCCAACACTGGATCGGCGCGGAAAACTTCAGACTTTTGCATTCCGCTCAATGCATAGGATTCGCAGCGACGCGAGGTGCCGCTGCAGCCACTCCGTTAGCCGGACAGCATAAATGGCTAGGAGATGAGGATACTAATTTGCCGGAGGCGATACTGCAAACAACGCTTCAGCAAAAGATCGCCGACAGGGCAGCGACATTTCAATCATGACACATAAATCCATAGCGCGTCTTTCTATATGCAGATTTATGCAATTAAACACTGATTATCAGTCATTTCAAGAAAAGACGCCGCTCGCTTTACCTGATTCGCTACGGCTCGATAAATCAGAAGGTATTCGGTCCACACGATATGCTCCGAACGGTATTAGCGAGGTGACGGGTAGATGCTCGTGTTACGGAAGCACGCGGAGCGCTGTTTAATAACGTTCATAGCCCTGCCAAGTTATTGGCAGGGCTATGAACGTGAGATACTCTAAAATTGCGAGCGGCTACTTCGCAGAAGCCATCACATTTTAAAAGTCTCTGGCTTAGACTGCACCCGGCTTAATGGCTGGGAGTCGTCACGGTGAGCGTAGTCGAATCGGCAGTCGTACCGGATGCGTTCGTTGCGAGCAGCTTGAACGTGTACTGGCCGCCGGGAACGAGCTGGCGGACGATATCGTGCGCCGCTTGGCTGGCCTTGGCGAACTCGTAGTAGTAGAGCGGATTGCCGTTCGCGTCGTTACCGGCGAAGATCTGGAACTCGACTACATACGCGCTGGCGAACTCCGCCTTGGACCAGCCGAACTCGATAGTCGTCGGCGTGCTGCTGATCACGTGGAAGTTCTTCGGCGCGGCGGGCAATTCGCCATCGTTAGTGGCGTAAGCGGTCGGGACCGCGACTAGGTTCGGCAGAAGGATCGAGCCGTAGATCGAGCCGAAGCCGGTGGTATTGTCGTAGCCTGCGCCCGCGAAGTAGCCGCCCACTCCGTCGAAGAGGTTCGGGTTGCCGTTGGTGCCATCCAAAACGTCATGGAACTGGAACAGCAAGCTGCTGTCCTCGCCCAGGTTGTAGAGCAGCGGGTTGGCAAAGCCGAGCGGCGCTTCACCGGCTTCGGCACGGTTTTGGTTGATCACGCCCGAGAAGCCGGTCCAGATCGGAGCCGACGCGCTCGTGCCGCCGACGCCGACCCAGCCAAAGCCAGGACCGCCATCGCCGTCATTATCAGACGTGTAGACATCCACCGGAGTGTATGGATCGGCGACCGCCGCGACGTCAGGGACGTTGCGCATGGTCGGGGAGCCGCCGTTCGCGACCGCCACCGAGGTGCCGTCCGACGTTAACTGGTACGACGGGATGCTCCAGACCTGGCTGACGCCGCCGCCGGTCGCGCTGCCGTTCGCGCCAAGTTCATCCCAGACAGTCTCCAGAAAGTCCTGCTGGTCGAACAGGAACATAGTGGTTCCGCCGACCGAGGTGACAAGCGGCTGAGCCGCCGGGTCTTCGGCATTCAGCGACGGGGCGATATAGCCGCCAAGCACGAGGCGTCCGTATGCGCCCTGGTCGCCGGCTGAAACGAAGACCGAGATGCCTTCGGCGGCGCAGCGCTCGAACGCGGTGTTCTCGTCGTCGAAGACGGTCGGACCGTCGCTGAGATACTGGACCAGCTCGTCCGTGCCGTAGGAGATGTCGAGCGCGTTGACGGCATGATCGTCGGCCACGGCGTTAAGCGCGTCAATCAACGAGCTGGCGAAGTCAACTTCCGTGCCGGCTTCGTAGACGTAGATGCCTTTGTTTGAAGGCGACAGCGCCAACTCCATATCGATGTCCAAGCTGGCCTCCAGCGCGACTCCTGGGGTGGGAGTCGAGGGGGTACCGGCGACGGAGCGAGTATAGACAGGAGTATTGGGAAGGCCGTAGTACTTCTCGTAGACGGCAGGATCGCCGCTGTAGAAGCCGCCCTCGGCATAGACGCCGAGCGCCTGGCCCGCCCCGTTATTGGTGAATGGAGGGATGAAGTACGCGACGTTTAAGTCGGAAGGGCTGAAATCGCCGCCGTGGCCGGAGCCGCCGGTGTCGTTGATCGGCGCCCCGACTAACCCGTCGGCGAAGCTGCTGCCGGTAGGTCGGGCAAGATTGTCGCCAGGACCGGACAGAGCCGTTCGGGCAGACCGTGCAGCCGCCATCTGAGCGCGCATCGCGGGAGTAACCACGATATGCTGAGGCGCGCCTTTGACAAAGCTGGACATGCCGTAGATGCAGTTGATGCTGCTCGCCACGGCCGCCGGAAGCTTGGGATTCGATGTCGCGGAAAAGAAGGAGGGATTGATCTTGCTGGTGTAGCTGTTGAACTTGACGTTCATCGCCCTGGACAGCTCGCCGGCGGTCGCCGAGATCGAGATCGCTCCGTGGGTGAGGCTGGATTCAGTCACTTGCAGGCGGTTGCGCACCGCCCAATCCATCACCGTTTTGTAGGAGGCCTGCGAAGCGCCGTATTTGGCGGCGAACTCAGCCGGAGAAAGATAGTGGCCGTACAACGGGCTGGAAGGATTGCTGACGGCGGCGACAAAGGTGTCAAGATCCGCCTTGTTGGAAAGCGGAAGAGTAATCGTCACGCC
>CAXSEA010000055.1:0-18175 GCA_964235675.1 uncultured Armatimonadales bacterium
CGGGTTTTATCGGGCCAGGCGAAGGCGTGCTGGAAGGCGGCGTCCTGGCAGCGGGCGAGGGTTTTGAAGTCGATCACGTCCATGGTCAGAAGGTTCTCGATTTCAAAAGCGAGGCGGACGTTGTGCATCCCGGCGTTGTCGGTGCACAAGACGATATCCACCCCATGCGACTCGCAGCGCTGGAACACGGCTTTCAGGTCGGTGAGCGACTGCAGGGTGCCGGTTTTGAGATAGGTGGTCGGACACACTTCCAGGCACTGGCCGCGCTCGGCGAGCCCAGGCAGCAGCTCGGGGTAGCGCAAGGGTATTTGGATGCCGTGGCCGATTCGGTCGAGGTGCGGCAGCAGGCGCGGGTCGCAGCCGTTCACGGTTTCGTAGAGATGCCCGGTGGTTTTGAGTCCGGCGGCGCGGGCGATGGAAAACAGCTCCACGAACTCGTCCATCCGGCTGTGATAGAAGATATCCGGCCCGGCCAGGTCGATGCCGCAGACCGCGTCCGGCTCGGCCAAGGCGAGATCGAGCATGGCGCGGTTGACTGCATAGGGCAGCTTCGAATGCAGGCACAGAATTTGCCTCATGATCAGCGGGTAGCGCGGATCGAAGCCGGACTCGTGCACCTGCCGGACAATCTCGCGCATCTGGCCGATGCGGCTCTCTTCGGAACGGGCGGCGTCCGTCCGATAATAAGGCGTGTAGCGCAGTTCCAGGTAGCAGATGCCTTCAAACACATACGCCCCGCGCACGAGCTTCGAGACAAAGTAGGGAATCGTCTCCGGAGTTTGCACGCTTTCCACCAGCGAGTGCAGCTCTAAATACTCTTCCAGGGAGCGACGCGGACGAGTGTAGAACTCCTCGAACGGCTCGTATGTGGGAAACTGCTCGGCGAGGGGATGGTCGGTGCGCTGCAGGTAGCGCCAGAAGATGCGCGGAACGACCGCGCCGCCCAAATGGCGATGAAGCTCGGCGTAGAGGGCCATGTGTTCATTTTACCCGCGCGGGACCCATCCGTCGCTTCGCGCCACCTTCCCTGGAGGGAAGGAAAAGTTTACAGCCTTATCTGGAGTCGGCTAACACAAAGCGCCATCTTATATTTCCTTCCCTACAGGGAAGGTGGCGCGAAGCGACGGATGGGTCCCCAAAAACCGGGAACTAAAAAACCGGGAACTCTATTGTGTGTGCAGTATTCAACTGAGACGCTGCTCTAGTGAGTCCGGTTTGCGGCGGCGATGCCGCGTTACGCGTTCGGGAAAGGTCCTCATAATCAATGATCGAAGGTAATGTCACGGTCAGTTTTCGATATCCGGTTCATTTTACGACCGATTTATTTTCGCCGGAAAATCCGCTGCTGCGCGAGGTCATCGCGGGCGAGAATCAGACCGGCCCTCGCCGGGTGCTGTTCGTGGTCGAGGACGAAGTTAACCGCCATCTGCCGGTCGTGGCCGAGATCAAGGAATACTGCCGCCGCAACGCTGATTTTATTGCCATGGCGGGCGAGCCGATTCTGCTGCCCGGCGGCGAGGCCGTGAAAATGGACCCGGAGCATGTCGCAACGATCTATCGCGCGGTGAGCGAGACCGGCTTGGACCGCCATTCGTATATCGCCGCTGTCGGCGGCGGCGCTCTGCTGGACGCGGTCGGCTTCGCCGCCGCGACCGCGCACCGGGGCATCCGCCTGATCCGCGTCCCGACCACCACGCTGTCGCAGAACGATTCCGGCGTGGGCGTCAAGAATGCGATCAACTGTTTCGGCAAAAAGAATTGGGTCGGGACGTTCGCGCCGCCGTTCGCCGTGCTGAACGACTTCCGCTACCTGACCACTCAGCCGGACCGGGTCTGGCGCGAGGGAATCGCCGAGGCGGTGAAAGTGGCGCTCATCAAGGACATCGACTTTTTCACATACCTGGAGCAGAACGCCCAGGCGCTCGCGCGGCGCGAGATGGAGCCGATGGAGCATCTGGTCGCCCGCTGCGCCGAGATGCATTTGCAGCATATCTGCACCTCCGGCGATCCGTTCGAGATGGGATCGTCACGCCCCCTCGATTTCGGGCACTGGTCGGCGCACAAGCTCGAGCAGATGACCGACCACCGCGTCCACCACGGCGAGGCGGTCGCGATCGGCCTCGCTCTCGACGTCACCTACTCGCACCTGAAAGGCTGGCTCACCGAGGACGAGTGGCGACGCGTCCTGCGCGTCTTGACGGACGTCGGCTTCACGCTCTACGCTCCTGAGATGGCGCAAAGCGACAAGCTCTTCGCCGGGCTGCGCGAGTTCCAGGAGCATCTTGGCGGCGAACTCACCATCCAAATGCTGCGCCACATCGGCGACGGCTTCAACGTCCACGAGATCGACTACGCGCTCATGGCCGAAAGCATCCGCGCCCTCGCCGCCGCATCCCATCCGCTCGCGGCCAACGTCGATCTGACTCAGCTGCCCGACATGGATGCCATCGGCGTGAGCGACCCCAACCGGGAGATGGCGGTCGCCGAGGCGTCGCATTAGATGTCGCTTTTCGGAAAAGCGGCCGCTACGATAGCGGTGAGCACGGATACTGGCTTTTCGGCAACGCTTGCCGCGAGCGCCTGCAAAGGTGTCTCCGGCGTTGCCGCCTTGCTGCCGCTTCTGCGCCAGTTGAACGATCTCAAGCGCATTCGTGTCGCTGGCAAGGAAGGCTCGATTGCCGAGCGCTTATTTCTACGGGCGTGGGGGGCGTTGCTCAACGGAATCCCGCTCAGGAACGTCATGCTGGGCGAAACCGCGCGCGCGGTTGCCGCTGCCCGCCTTGCCGGGATTGACGCGGAAGTGCTTAAAAGCGGGGGGATATATCCCGAGGGCAAGCGAGCGGCTGTGCTGCAAAACGCGTTTGATTCCGTCGGCAGCGCAATCGAGCCGAACTTCGCTAATGAGCTGCGTGGCACTTTCACCGGCGAACCGTTGACCGACGCGGCTCGAGTTCATTGGCCTGACTTCGTACTGTTGCTCGCCAATCAACCCCGCGCTGGGGCGACTCGCCCCGGTCAAGCGCGCGTGGTGCTGGAGCCGACCGAAAACCACGCCGAGCACTGCGCTATCGTAGCGGTCAATGCTGCCCTCTCCGCGCCGCTGTTCGGTGCCGACCCCGCGCAAGCCTTTCTGACGGGCTTGTCCCACCATTTTCACAACGCCTACCTTCCCGACGCCGGCGACGCCGGCGACGCGCTTCTGGGCGAGCATCTGCAAACATTGATCGACACATTCCGACGGCGTGCGATTCAGCAGCTGCCGCCGCGTCTTGGCGAGATGGCGCAGCAGTCGCTGGACTCCGTCTTCCGCTGCGATACGCCCGAATCCAAAGCCTTCCAAACCGCCGATTCGCTTGACCGCGTCTTGGAAATGGAATGGCACGCCCGCTCGGCGGCTTTCACGCTTTCGGTGGCGCTGGACGAGATGGATATTATCCATCCCGGCCCCGTGCAGGCGTTTCAGCAGGAAGTGATGCGCGCCGCCGGATTTTTTAAGCCGAACGAGACTCAATGAGTATTACGACCGGGCAAATCGGCTGGGGCATCATCGGTTGTGGATGGGTGGCGCGGGATTATGTCGCGCCGGGAATCCGCGACGCCGCGTCGTCGTCGCTGGTGGCGCTCTGCGACTCCGACCCCGAAGCGATGCAGCGAATCGCCGCCGCTACACCCGGCGCGGAGTGCTTCGGCAATCTCGACGAGTTTTTGTCGTGCCCCGGCTTGGATGCGGTCTATATCGCCACCCCGAATCATCTGCACCGACCTCTCACCGAAGCCGCCGCGCGGGCGGGAAAAGCCGTGCTGTGCGAAAAGCCCATGGCAACCACTCTCACCGACGCCGAGGCGATGGTAAAAGCCTGCCGTGCGGCGGGCGTGCAGTACGCCACCGCGTTCGACCAGCGTTTTCAAGCGCGTCACCAGGCGCTCAAAGCCATCGCCGCGAGCGGCGAGCTAGGTACGGTCACGGCGTCGCGCATCCATTACGCCTGCTGGACTCCCGGCGACTGGATTCCGCCGAACCAGTCCGTCCACGACAACTGGCGCGTGGACCCGGCTCGGGCGGGTGGGGGAGCCTTTATTGACCTCGCGCCGCACGGTTTGGACCTGCTGCAATGGATCGTCGGCGATTCGATCACCGAAGTCGCCTGCCTGATGCAGCGTAAAGTGTTCGATTATCCCGTCGACGACGGCGCGGCGCTAATTGGACAGTTCGCTGGCGGCTCGCTTCTGACGATGAATGTCGCCTACAACTGCCCCGACCACTTCCCCCGCCGCACTCTGGAGCTGATCGGCACCAAAGCGATGGCGATTGCCCGCAACACGATGGGCCAGACTCCCGGCGGCGCTCTCACCTTGATCGACGCGCGCTCCGGCGAATCGCGTGAAATCGAGGTCGCTCCCGCCGACGATGTCTCCCCATTCCAAGCGCAGATCGAAGCGTTTTCCCGAAGCCTGCTGGAGCGCAAGCCGTTCCCGTTTACGCCCGAGGGCGATTTGCGCACGATGCGCATTTTGCAGGCGGCGCAGTCCCAAACTGGGGGCGTGCTGGTCGGCGAGGGCCTATAAAAAGCGGAGACGCGCCTGATTCTTAGTTTTTGCCGGCTGCCCGTTCACGGGCGAAGTCAATGATGACTCACTACGTTTGTACCAACTGTGGATTTTGGCAGCGGCATTTCGTGCCCCCGGCGATGTGCCCCGTCTGCCTCGATTTCCGCCATACGCCGCCCGCAGGCGGCTGGACGTTTCTCTCATCCGACGAGACCACCGAAGCAGCCTGCACGCGGTGGTCGGAAGATGAGCGCGGCGTCGTCACCTTCCGCTCCGAGCCGCGCTTCGGCATCGGCCCGCAGGGATATCTGCTGCGCCACCCCGAAGGCAACGTCATCTTCGACCATTGCGGCTGGTACGACGAAGCCTCGCTCCAATTTATCGAGGCGCAAGGCGGCGTCAAGTGGCTGGCGGCGTCCCACCCGCACGCATACGGCGCGATTTGGCGGCTGCAAGAGCGCTTTCCGGAGGCGCAGGTCGTGATTGCCGTGGAAGATCTGCCTTGGACGGGCGCGTTCGATGTCACATATCCCTTGGATGACATGCTGGAGCTGGGGCGGGGGATGATTCTGCAAAAGACCGGCGGGCACTTCGACGGCCATTCGATTCTCTACTGGGCGCGCAAGGCATCGCTGTTCGCCGGCGACATGCTGAAGCTGCACTTCGCGGGCGATGAGACGCTGACAGCCCTCAGCTCCCACAAGGCCTTCAACCGCCGCATCCCAATGAGTCCTAACGAGCTTCAGCGGTACGCGTCGGCCCTGACTCTCCTGAGCTTCAACCGGGTATACACCACGTTCGACCAAGCTCGCCTGACGCGCAGGCAGCTGCTTTCCCTGTTCGGCAAACTGATGAAGCGCGCGCCGTCGATCGAGCCGATTGCGCTGGAACTGCTATGACCACATTGATAGAAGAAACCGGAAGCGAAGCCGCTCCGGCGGCATCCCCGCTGGAAACCTACAAAGCGAGCCTCGCGCCTGCTTTAAGCGATCATCGAACGCGCCTGTTCGAGTTCTCGCAGACCGAAATCGACCGGATCGGCGAGCCGCTTTGGACGGTGGCGCTGCTAGGCGACGACGACGCGCTTTCCGACGGCTTCGGCTATGGCGCGTCAATGCAGATCGCCCAAACCAGCGCCTGGGGCGAAACCGTGGAGTGGTGGGGCGCGCGCGAGATGCTGCGCCGCCTGCCGCGCGTCACCGGCAGCTACGCGGAGCTGCAAGCGCGGGGGCTGAACGCAATCGACCCCGTATCGCTCAACCTTTCGGCGGGCAGCGCCTACACGCCGGAGATGCCGCTCACGTGGGTGGAGACACGCCGCTACCCCAGCGACGAGACGGCGCTCGTCCCCATCGAGTTCGTCGCCCCTCGCCGCGCCGATATCGGCAATGATGTCGATCCCCGCGCCCTGCTTGCCGTCCCTATCACCAACGGCTCCGGCGCGGGGCCGAGCTTCGCCCATGCGCTCGCGCACGGCATCCTGGAGCTGCTGCAGCGCGACGGCAACAGCGTCAACTATAGGGCAATGGACCGCGGCGTCAAAATCGATCTCGACGACGTCCGCGACCTGCAAACCCGCACCCTGCTGCGCCATCTGGATGAAATCGGCATCGAAATTATCGCCAAGCTCGCCGCCACTGATTTCGGCATGGCGAACCTGTACGTCGTCGGCTACGACCGCAACCCGGACGACGCTCCCCAGCCGATTATGCTGTCGGCGTGCGGCGAGGCGGTGCACCCCGACCGCGAAGTCGCACTCGCCAAAGCCCTGCGCGAGTTTGTTTCGGCGCGGGCGCGCAAGGCGTTCAACCATGGGCCTCTGAGCGAAGTGCGTCGGGTTGCGTCGCCGGGATACCTGGAATCATTCGGCTCATCGTCGCTGCGCTCGGAAGACCGACGCGCGCTGCTGAGTATGGAGGTATGGACTCAGTACACAAGCCGGCAGTTTTATCAAATTCTGGAGCACAAAATCTACCGCGTGACTGAGACGGTGAAATTTTCCGATTTACCGACCACGACTACCGCGAATGCTAATGAGCTGCTGGCACTGTTAACCGAGCGCCTGAACGCGTCCGCCCTGGAAATTCTATACGCTGACCTCACCCCTCCTGGCTCGCCCGCGACCATCCTCAAGGTGATCGTCCCCGGCCTAGAAGTGGAAACCATGACCTACCGGCGCATCGGCGCGCGCAACCTGCGCCGCCTGCTGGAGCAGGGTTCCCCGATTGTGGGGCAGGGCGATGCCTCCGAAGGCGCTCTGCCGATTCTGCTGACCGAGCAGGACGAATCCGAGCTTGGCCCGGCCTGGATGAATCCCGCTGCGCTGAATCATGCGATGGGGCCGCTCTACGCCCTTTACCGCGAGCCGGGACGGCACGTCATCGGCCTGCTGGAAGAGATGCGCCAGCGGCAGGAGACGCTCTGATGCGAATCTGCTTCATCTCCCGCCGCTATTTTCCGGCCATCTCCGGCATGAGCGTCTACGCCCAGAACCTGCTGCGCGAGCTGACGCGGATGGGGCACGACGTGGTCATGGTGTCGCAGTACCGGGGCGACGACGCCGGGACGCGTGTCTACGGCGGCGGCCCACCGCCTGCCGGCTCCGCTCCGGGCGTGAAAGTAATCGCGCTGGAAGCCTGCGGCGAGCAGCAAACCCCGCTGGCCGATTGGGAATCCGATATCGACGAGATGGTGCGAGTCGTCGAGCGCGAGCACGCCGAAGCGCCGTTCGATATTATCCACGCTCAATACGGCTACCCGACCGGGCTGGCCGCGCTGGAAGCGTCGAAGCGCCTCGGCGTGCCGAATGTGGTCTCGATCCAAGGCGGCGACGGCCACTGGGTTGGTCCCTGCTGCCGCACTCACGCTGAAGCGATGCGCATTGTGCTGGGTCATGCGGGGGCGCTCCTGATCGGCTCGCGCTCCTTTGCCGAGGAAGTGCGCGAAAACCACGGCACGTCTCCGGAGCGCTTCGATATTGTCCCCGGCGCGGTGAACACCGAGCGGTTTTGCCCGGACGGTGACTGGCAGCCCGAAGCGTTGCATAATCCCCCGACGCTGCTCTACCACGGTCGGGTGGACCGCCGCAAAGGAGCGTTGGACTCCCTGGACGCCGTCGCTCAACTGGTGGCGCAGGGCCGTGATCTGCGCTTGATCGTCTCCGGAATCGGCCCCGACAGCGACGCCGTCCGCGAGCGCGTGGCCGCTCTTGGCCTTCAGGATGTGGTGGAAATTACCGGCTACGCCGACTACGACCAGACTCCCGCCGTCTACCGGCGCGGCGACGTATTTCTCTCACCCACTTACGCCGAAGGCTTCTCCAACACAATTCTGGAAGCCATGGCAAGCGGACTCCCGGTCGTCTCGTGCTTTGCCGTGGGGGTGGTGGACTGCCTACGCGACGGCGAGAACGGTTTAATGGTCCATCCGGGCCATATTCCCGCCCTCACCGCCGCCATCGCCCGGATGCTGGACGACGACTGCCTGCGTCGCCGCCTGGCCGAGACCGCGCTGGACGAAGCGCGACGCCTCTACTCCTGGCCGGTGATCGCCGCGCAAATCGCGACAGTATACGAGCGTCTGCTGGGCACCTCGCCGGATGCCGATTGGTCGCTCGTCGAGCCGCCGGACACCGCCTGCCGTTTCCGCGCCGCGCCGCATCTCTTGTAAAGCAAACCCTATGCCCACCGCCCTTTTCCTCTCGCCCCACCTCGATGACGTCGCCTTCTCCTGCGCCGGGACGCTGCTGCGTCTCCAGGGTGCCGGCTGGCAAACGCCGCTCGTGACCGTGTTTACCGCTACTGTGCCGAACCCGGAAGGCTTCGCGCTGCGCTGCCAGACCGATAAACAGATCGCGCCGCAAGTCGATTACATGGCCCTGCGCCGCGCCGAGGACGACCACTTCGCGCAAGTCGCCGGAATCACGGAAGCGATGCACTGGAATTTCCCCGAAGCGCCGCACCGTGGCTACGACTCCGCGCTCGACCTGTTCGCGGGCATCCACCCCGGCGACGATCTCTGGGAATCCATCGCCGAGCACCTCTGGGATATCGCCGACAAATACAAGCCGGACATCGTCTTCGCGCCGCAGGGTCTGGGCAACCACGTCGATCATCTGCAAGTGATCCGCGCCGTCCAATCGGCGGAGCTGGAAGAAATCACGGCCTGGTACCGCGACACCCCCTATGCCCTGCGCGACCCTGACACCGAGCCGTCCGACCTATTGCCCGCCGGTCTTGCGGAAGTGGCCGTCTCGCTGGAGCCAAACGTCCTGGACCGCAAAATCGACGGCGCTTGCGCCTACGCGTCCCAAATCGGTTTCCAGTTCGGCGGCGCGGAGGAAGTGCGCCGCAAGCTCACCGAGTTCCACGCCCTGGAAGCCGAGCGAGCCGGAATGGACGGCTACGCCGAGCGATTTCTTGCCCCGGAAGAGATAGGAGAAGAACTAGAAGCCGCGCTTCAGGAGGGTGGAGGAGTATAATCGCTTCTTTAATGGTGTGCTACGATTTGGTATGGGCGACGAGATACAAAACGCCAAGGCTGGAAAAGTCCGCACTACGGACGTGCTTATCGGCTTAATTATGCTGGCCAAGTTTGCCCTGCAATACGCGACTGCCAATCGCTACGGCATCTTTAGGGACGAGCTTTATTACCTGGCCTGCGCCGCGCATCTTTCGTGGGGGTATGTCGATCAGCCGCCTTTCGTTGCTGGCGTCGCATGGATGGCGACGCATACGCTTGGAACGTCGCTTCTTTCCCTCCGCCTCTGGCCCGCGCTCGCCGGCACGGCTTTGGTCTGGGTCACAGCTCAGATCGCCTGGGAGATGGGTGGAAACCGCTTTGCGCAATGCCTGGCGGCGTTCGCCACGATTCCTGTTCCGATTTATTTAATGCTGAACCATTGGCTCACGATGAACGCGTTCGAGCCGCTATTCTGGGCAAGTGTGGTTTGGCTGGCACTGCGAATGTTGAGCAGAAACGAGCCGCGCTATTGGCTGGCAATCGGCGCTGTCTGCGGTATCGGTCTCGAAAATAAGTATTCGATGCTGATTTTGATGGCGATGCTCGGCGCAGGGCTACTCGCCACGGACGCTCGCCGCATTCTGAAAACGCCGTGGCTGCCGGCTGGATTGTTGATTGCTTTGGCATTGATCGCGCCGAACCTAATCTGGCTGGCTGAAAACCATTTCCCCTTTTTGGAGTTTGAGCGCAATTCCCGGATGGCCGGATCGCGCATCGAACGCAATCCTTTGGCATTCATCACCGATCAGATTATCATGATGAATCCGCTGCTTGCGCCTTTATGGATAGGCGGACTTGTCTGGCTATTTGGAGCAAGGCAAGCGCGGCCTTATCGCTTTATAGGATGGACGTTTGCAGGGGTATTTCTTCTGCTGATAATTCTCAAGGCGAAAAACTACTATGTCGCGCCCGCGTATCCCATGCTCTTCGCCGCTGGGGCGGTCGCTTTTGAGCAGATCACTCTCGCAAAACAATCTTGGTGGGCGCGAACCGCTTACGTCAGTGCCGCTTTCGTCTCTGGAGCATTTTTGACTCCTTTTGTTATTCCTGTTTTGCCGTTGCGCGAGTTCCTATCCTATCAAAATGCGTTCCATGGCTTTAATCCGATTCGTATGGAGAATTTGACGACCGGTTTACTTCCGCAGCAGTTTGCCGATGAGTTTGGATGGAAAGACCTCGCGCGAGTGACCGGCCAAGCGTATGCCAAGCTGCCTCTATCGGAGAGAAAAGACACGGCGATCTTCGCCAACAACTACGGCGAAGCGGCGGCAATCGACTACTTCGGCTCGGAATACGGCCTGCCGAAGTCAATTTGCAACAACGAAACCTACTGGCTGTGGGGACCGCGGAACTATACCGGCGCGTCCATGATTGTCCTTGGCAGCGACGGGCAGGGAGATCGGCGGCATTTCAAATCAGTGGTAGCAGTAGGGCGCACAATCAATCCCTACACCCGCGCGGACGAGCGGTTCAACATTTTCCTATGCCGCAATTTGAAAACAACTCTCCGAAAAGATTGGCCGGCGATTAAGAACTACTAAGCCGAAGAATGAAAGTTTATTTTTTATGGAACACACCTTAGCCGAAGCCATTGAAGCCTACCGCCGCGCTTTGCCGCCCGGCGAACTGATCGAATTTTCCACCGCTCCGCTGGACCGAATCGGCGTTCCGGCGCGGGTGGCAACCTTCTTCGCCCGCGACGGACGCGTTCGCGGCGGCCTTGGCTACGGCCTCACCGACGAAGCCGCGCTCGTCGGGGCGCTGGGCGAGATGACCGAGGAGTTCGCCGCCTCCCGCGCCGTGCTGGAGCGGCCGCGCGAAACCGGTTCGTTCGATGAAATGGCGGCTCGCTTCGGTGCGGAGCATGTCGCCGACCCACGCTCTTTGTGTCTGCACGCCGGAAGCGCGTACACGTCAGGCCTGCCACTGCAATGGCTGGAAACCCGGCGCTGGCCTGCGGGCGAAACCGTCTGGGTGCCGCTGGAGTTTGTCGCCACCTACAAAGGTGACGCCAGCCCCGAGTTCCCGCCGCTGGTCACGCCCATCACCAACGGTCTCGGCGCGGGACTCTCACTCGATCAGGCGATTCTCCATGGCCTTCTGGAACTGCTTCAGCGCGATGGCAACGGCGTTTCCATCCGCGCCCTCGCTACCGGCGACGCGCTCGATCTTTCCACCGTGGACGACCCCGAAGCCCGCGCCCTGCTGGATAAGCTCGACGCCGCCGGAATCGACGTGGTCGTAAAAGTCGCCGCCACCGATTTCGGCATCCCGAACTTGTACGCCGTTGGTATCGACCGGGAAGAGCGTCCCCGCGCGCAGCCGATCATGGCGGCGGGCGGCGGCGAGGCGGCCCATCCCGTCGCGGCTGTAGCACTGCGAAAAGCTTTGCTGGAGTTCTCGGCGGCGCGGGCGCGGATGGCGTTTTTCCACGGCCCGCTGGAGCAAGTGGCCGAAATCGCGCCGCCGGGCTATCTGGAGCGGATGCGGGAAGGCTTCAGCGTCGCGGCTCAGGAGCCTCGCGCTCTGGCGGAGATGCGCCGCTGGCTAGGCTTCTCGCTGGGTGACATGCGTGAATTGCTTACCCCGCGCGTGCTGCATGTGGAGCGCCAAATCGCCTTTGCTGATCTTCCTACTCTGCCGGAAGCTGAGGCCCGAGATCGCTCCATCCTTCTGCGCGAGGTGGCAGGCCGTTTGCAGTCCTCCGGGCTAGAAATCCTAGTCGCGGACTTTTCCGATTACGCCGCCGAAGACGTCTATGCCGTCAAAGTAATCGTCCCCGGCCTGGAAGTGGAAACGATGAGCTACGGCAGAATCGGTGCCCGGAATGTGGAGCGCCTGATGCGTCAGCCGGAGCGCCTCGCGGGCGTCGGCGCGAAGCCAAGCGGCGCTCAACCAGTCTTGCTCACTCCGCAAGCCGAAGCGCGTCTCGGCGGCGCAGCCTGGTTCGATACCGAAGCCGCCGCGCAGGTTGTCGGCCGGCTTTATCCGCTGTACCGAGAGCCAGGCCGTCATGCGGCGCGCTTTGCCGAAGAAGCGCGGGAAACTGCGCCATCGATTACTTCCACAATCGAGTCGTTTTAATTGATCTGCATTTGCCCTTTTCTGTCCCGCAATTAAACAGCCTCAGCGCATCTTTTCGCGCTGAGGCTGTTTATGTTTGACCAAACCTGGCTGGCCGCTCTGGCTGCGTGCCGGCCATGGCTTGGGGGCGGTAAGTCGCGGAACCGCGAACGGTAACTCTCGCATCGGCGCGTTTCTTCCACTTCCTTCCTCTCGCCAGTGATGGAAGCAGTCCAGAAAGCCTCGCCTACGCTCCGCGGCGGATAGTTCGCGTCTGCGTCATGTTTGGCTCATTTACGCCGCCACGCTGAGGCTGCCCGACGCTTGGCTGATGAGCGAATTAAACAAGCTGTCGAGTTGAGCTTTCATGGCGCTGGCCGTGAGAGTGCTGGTGGTGGAAGTCGTCGAGTCGGATGAATCCGTACTGGAAGCCGTGGTCGACGATGTCGATGAAGCGCTGTCGGTCGAATCCGTCGTGCTGGACGCGGACGACGACGATGACGGCGGAGGCGGTGGCGGCGGCCCTGACGGACCTTCCGCCAAATCGCTGGCCAGTGTCGCCAGATCGGTGGCGAGCGTCGAGGACGAAGTGGAATCCGTCGCCGTAGTCGCGCTGCTGGTCGACGACGTGGACGAATCCGTATCACTCGTAGCGCTTGAGGAGCTGAGTGACGCCGAGAGATCACTAATCAGCTTGTCGAACGCCGTGCCTAGAGGATCGGCGCCGGTAGTCGATGACGACGAGTCGGTGCTGGACGTACCGGTTGTCGAAGAAGTCGAATCCGCCGAGCTGAGTAGGCTGGATGCGGTGGACGACGAACTGCCGCCGACGCCGGACGCGTTGTAGCCGCCCGACGGGCCGCCGCCAGGGGGAGGGCCTTGCGGCATCAATCCCGACACGTCGCCGGTGCTGGCCGCCGTGGTGAATTTGCTCGCCAGATCGGTGAGCGCTTGCGCCGATTGGCCTGACGAAGACGACGCCAAGCTGGTCAACTGGCTCGCCGCCTCGGTCATCACTTCTTTGAACTTAGTCGGGTCGCTTTGCTCCAGATCTTTCAGCTCGCTCATCAGCTTGCCCATCTTGGAAAAGCCGGTGGTGCTGGAAGAGGTGGAATCGTCGCTGCCGGTGGTGGAATCGACATCGCTGCTCGACGTATCGGACGACACGTCGCTTAGGTTGTACAGCGATGATAAGCTGCTCAGGGAAGAGCTCGAGTATAAACTCGAAACGGACATGAACTTACTCCCGGTCGCGCCGTTTTGGTATTTCTGCGCTGCTCGTGAGAGCCGGCCCGACCAGTATCGTTATCGGGTGCAGCCCAATAAAAATTTAGAGTGTTTTTAATTTCTTTAGGGCTGAAGCACGGCACCCTTGCTGGTTTTACGCAACAAGTCCATTATGGATTGCTTGATCTCAGCTTGTCCGCCACACCATTAGCGGCGCGCATCGCCGTAATCAGATCCCACTTCGGCTGATCGGCGATCGTGACCGCGCCGAACGCGTAGTGCTCGCCGTACACCAATTCCGGGCCATGCCCCGGCCCGCGCCCCGACTGCGGTTCGTCGCGGTATTGGAACCAGCCGACACCGACGCAATACGGATTCGCCGCGGCGGCGCGGATCGTTTTCGCGTACCAACGCCCGGCGTCCGCGTCGTCGAGAGAGAATGCCTGCCCGTACAGACCGAAGCCGCGCGCGCCATCGTAGGTAGGCGGGAACGAGAACTCGCCGCAGAACACCGGCTTGTCGGTTTTACGCATCTGCGCCGCGAGCTTGGCGTCGGTAAACTGGAACGAGTAGCGGTCATAGCCGATTAGATCGCAGTGCGCTCCGATAATCGACCAGTCGCTGTCATTCTCCCACCAGCCCGGCACAATCCAAAATCCGGCGTAAAGATGGTTTGGGTCGATCAATTTAACGGTCTTGTAGATCAGAGCGTAGTATCGGTCTTCGTAGAACTCGCGCAGCTTCTCCAGGTCGGCGGGGCTTGGGTTTAGCTCCCGATCCGCATAAAGCGCTCCCCGGCTGGGCGACGCGGGCGTGACGCTCCAAGCGGCATCGAGCCGCGCCAAATCGCCGCCGTAGATAACGTCGACCGCGTTGTCCAGCAGCGCGCGCTTGGCGGGAACATCAGCCCCCATGGCGAGAATCGCCTTGATCTCCGACGCCTTGACAATCTCGTCGATCTCGTTGCCGAGCGTCCAGGCAACCACGGTTTTATCCTGCAGACGCGGCGTGATCTGCGCCGTCAGCGATTTTTGGAGCGCCACTTGCGTCGCCGGGTCGAACGGGTCGGGGTGCCCGGCGAGGGCCGGCACGTCGCCGCGCGAGAGCACCGGCCAGTCGCAGACGCCCGCGATAGGCTGGCTCCACTTCCCCATGCCCGAAAAGCCCCAGACTCGCAGCCGGCGCTTGGTGACTCGGTCGAACGCCGCCTGCCAATCCGCGCCATATTTGCTCATCAGGTTCACAGCGCAAAATGAAACGTAATCGATGCCCGGATCCTGCCCCCACGGGTTTACTTCCCACGCCGATGCATCCTGTCCGCCGTGCGGCGGCAAAGCGGCAAAAAGCGATTCGCGCCCGGTGACCGGCGTCTTCTCCCACTCCAGCGACGGAGCCGTGTCGATCGCTCTATAAAAGCACGGGTTCCCATCCGGCGTAACCAGCCACCATTTGCCGTTATGCAGCGCGACGCGAAACGCCGCCGACGGAGCTCCATGCCACCCGGCCCCGCGCCAGCCGCCGTAGGAATCGTATGCCGCGCTATCAGTTGCGCTCCACTCCGCCAGTTGCTGCGCTTCCCTTCTCCGGTCACGCTGGAAATCGACGTTGGTCAAGGATTGCCCCGGCCACCGCGATGCAATCGCTTGGCCGGTCGCGTCGAACATCGGTCCCAGCGCTTTTAAGTCCATCGGACGCGGCACCAGCCGAAACGTCGCTTCCACGGTAAACGGCAGGCCGGGAACAATCGCCACGCCCGGAACTTGCCTGCCAAACGCATCGCCCAGCAGCATCGTGGGCACGGAACGCGCCGGAAGTGTCGCGGCGACGGTTTTGCCGTCGCCGACAGTGACGCGAACGCTTCGGACGACGACAAAGTAATCGGCCGGGTCGCTGGCCCAATCCTGCTGCATGTCCGCCTCGGCCGCTTGCCGCGCAGGCGCGACTTTCACCGCTTCTCCGGACGAGATCAAAGCGTCGTCGATAAACAGTTCCGTCTTCCGCGAATCCACTTCAGCCTTGGCGACATAGTCACGGTTCATTCGCCAGCCGCCCACCGGGGAAACCAGATAATGCCACGCGCCGCCGTCGCCGAGCGCGAACGCGAGCTTCAGCGTGGCGGGGGTGCAAACAGCGTCGCCCGCCGTCTGGTTTTCCAGTCTGAGGCTAAAGCCCTGCTTGGGGTCGTCTTTGGACTGGTCGATCAGGAGAACCCGGTTTTGCGAGGCCATCGCCGCGCCGCCGGTAAGCGAGGAAACGCAGGCGAGCAGGGCGCAAACCAGAGCGATCGAATGCGGCGAGTGCCGGGTAAATCGTTGGGTCATATAATGCGCACGAAGTGTAAAAAGATACTTGAGGGATAAATACATGTGAATCAATCCTTTTGACCGCTTAACACTTATACAGAATTTACCGGGATTGTTCAAGTCAAGCGGATTTGCCGAAGCCGCCGGGACGCCGCGTTTCCATTACGATTCGGACGGGGAATATAGAAACAATTGCATCCCTACTTTCCGCCGCGAAGGCAGCGACTGGATTGCCTGGAGCGATCAAGAAAGCCGGTTGAAACAATCGAGCCGCATCGCGCGGCCAAGGAAATCTAAAATGAAATCGACGATACGACTCGGATCAGCGCTGATTCTTGGCGCAGCCTTAATGACCGCGACAAGCCTTTCGGCGCTCGCGCAGGCCGGTACATCCACAACTGGCACCGTCAGCAGCACGACCGACGCCCCAGTGAACGGCGTCGGCGTCACCAGAACCCCCGCCAACGCCAACACGGCCAGAACACAGGCCACGCCCACCCAACCTCATGTCGGCGCGACCAGCGCAAAAGCAAGCGCAAAGATCAAAAAAGCGCAGATGCTGTCCCGCAAGGGCAAAACTGTGGCCGTGAAGCCCCACTCGGCGGCAGCCAGAGAGAATGGCCCCATTCTCAGCTCGACCGCCGTGGTCAGCGGAGTTTCCGGCGGCGGAGTCGCCGCCCCGACCCCCAGCGCTCCAACTACCAATACCAGTTCGCAAGGAGCTGGCGCATCCGGCAGTTCCACAAACCCGTAGTTCAGGCATATACGCAACGCTTGTACGTGGTTACGCTCGAAATACAGCCTCGGCGAATTCGCCGGGGCTGTTTTCTGCGTTATTCACCCACCTATCCGCCCTTCGGGCACCTTCCCTAAAGAGGGTTTAGAAAAAGTCCTGAAACAAGGGCTAATTCTGTTCTCCTCCTTATCCTAGAAGGTGTAGAAAAACACCTCGCGGAGACCTATCCGGCCTTTCAGGCCACCTTCCCTGAAGGGAAAGACTAGCCGCGTACATAATGCTGATCGGAAGTCCTTCCCTTCAGGGAAGGTGTCACGTGAGTGACGGATAGGTCAGTAGGGTTAGAAGCCGGGTTTTTCTACACCCTCCTAAGATAAGGAGGAGAGTTCAGATGACTTTTTCCTAAACCTTCTAAAGGGAGGGAAAGACGCTTGTTTGTCGGCGATGCTAACCATCTTGCTTGCGCAGATACAGCGCTGAAACGCCGCCAGGCCGATCACGGATTTTGCCGGCAGATACGCGTCTGTCCTTCCCTTTAGGGAAGGTGCCCGAAGGGCAGATAGGTGGACGGAATTAACAAACTACATTAAGAAAATCCAAGCACCGGGTGCGGCGTATAATCGGCCTCCAGCGCCTTGATCTCATCTTCAGTTAGCTTCACGTCCAAAGCCGCGATAGCATCATCTAAATGGCGCTGCTTGGTCGCGCCCATAATTGGCGCGGTCACGCCGGGAGCCTGCAAAATCCAGGCCGTCGCCACCTGGGCGCGGGGAATGCCGCGCTTTTCGGCAATCTCCCCCACTTTATCAATTACTTTGTGGTCGGCGTCCTCGGTTTTGGCGTACAGCGTTTTGCCGAACTCGTCGGTTTCGGCGCGCTCCGTGCTCTGGTCGTCCCAGGCGCGGGCCAGCTTGCCGCGCGCCAGCGGGCTCCACGGGATAATCCCGACGCCTTCCTCGACACACAGCTTGTTCATCTCCCGCTCTTCCTCGCGGTACAGCAGATTATAGTGGTTCTGCATACTGACAAACCGTGTCCAGCCATGGATGTCGGCCAGGTACAGCGCTTTGGCGAACTGCCAGGAGTACATCGACGACGCCCCGATATACCGCGCCTTGCCGGACTTCACCACGTCGTGCAGCGCTTCCAGCGTCTCCTCGATAGGGACGTTGTAGTCCCACCGGTGGATTTGGTATAGGTCGACATAGTCGGTGCCGAGACGCTGCAAACTGTTGTCGATCTCTTGCAAAATCGCCTTGCGGCTGAGGCCCTGGCCGTTGGCGTCCGGGGCCATGCGCCCGTTTACCTTGGTGGCGAGGACGATCTCATCCCGGCTCGCCATATCCTTCAGCGCTTTGCCGACAATCTCCTCGCTGGAGCCGTCGGAGTAGACATTGGCCGTGTCGAAGAAGTTGATGCCCGCGTCCAATGCCTGCTTGATAAACGGGCGGCTTTCCGCCTCGCCCAAAGTCCAGGCGTGGTTGCCTCGATGCGCGTCGCCGTAGCTCATGCAGCCGAGACAGATGCGGCTGACGTTTAAGCCGCTTTTACCGAGTCGTGAATATTCCATAATCGATTTCCGCACGGTACACGGCTTCCCATTTGCAAATTTGCCTTCACCTTTGTCGGTACCGCTTCCGCTCACGCGGCTTACCCAAAACCATGGTGACGGCACACCTAATGCAGCAAATCTCGCCGCCAAGAACCCATCCGGCCTTTCAGGCCACCTTCCCGGTCGGGAAGGAAAAGTCTACGGCCATGCTACAAGCCGCCTGGT
>CAXSEA010000056.1:0-18071 GCA_964235675.1 uncultured Armatimonadales bacterium
AATGCTGATGATGCCGCGTTAGCCGAACGCAAGCTCAATACGGATAGGTATGCTGCAGCAGTTGGTATGTTGTCTTCCCCAGGCGACGAACATATGGCCACCCGCTTGGGTGGAATTTATTTACTTGAAAGTTTGGCTAAAGATTCAGAAGAATTTCATGCTCCAGTAATGGATGTTCTTGCGGCGTATGTTAGAATTAACAGGCCAGCACGAGATGATAAGGGCATTATACTTGAATACACGGATTACAAACCAGATGTTACAGCCGTTCTGAAAGTAATATGCCGACGTGATCCACAGCGGGATAAAAACATGAAGATTGATCTCAGTAATATCAACTTGGATGACGCAATTTTAGCCGAGGCAAAACTACCTAACGTGATTATGAATCAAGTAGTGGCTAGAGGAATAATTCTAGATAATGCCGACTTATCACACGCCAATCTCGTTTTTGCAGATCTAACAGGAGCTTATGCTCGTAATGCAAACTTTAGTAACGCAATTTTAGTTGACTCTGTACTAAAGTTTGTCGATTTTTATAATACAAACTTGAGTGAATCTACTTTAGTAGATGCCAACTTATCGCGTGCGATCCTCAATTATGCGAAACTGATTGATTGTAAGGTTGATGGTACAGACTTTGAACGGGCTGTACTGGTCAATTGTGATGCTAGTGGTACGCACTTAGATTATGCAGCTAATCTTACCGCGATTCAAGTATCCAACACCATTGGAATTGCTAGTAGCGTTCTGGATAACTTGCCTGAGAAAACAAATTAATCCTTATAAATTAATAACTTTGCATTAAATGCCTCTCACCCGCCACTATCTCCCCCAAACTCGCCCAGCCCTGCACTCCGCCGCCGAGCTTCTCCTGCGCCAGCCCGACCTTGCCCGCGCCATTGTCGCCGTCCCGGCCGCGCGCGCCGCGCGCCGCCTGGCCGACCTGCTCGCCTGGTTCCACCGACAGGGTGGGGGCACTGAGCCACTTGCCCTTCCGCGCATCGTCACCACGGGCGAACTCCCGGAGCTGCTGATGCGCCCGCCTGTCCTGCCTGTCGCCACCGCCAGCGAGGCTCTCGCCGCGAGGGTAGGGGCATTGCGGGGAGTGGGCGCGGACACCCTGCGCTGCGTCTTCCCGAACCTGCCCGATCAGAGCGACACCGCCGGATGGCTGCGCCTCGCGCGGGAACTGGAAGCCTTGGAAGGCGAGCTTTCCGGCGAGCGGGTAGGGCTTTCCGCCGTGGCCGCTTACTGCGACATCCACGCCCCGCGCGGCGAGTCCGACCGATGGCGAGCTTTGGAGCAGGTAGACATCCTCGCCCGCGAGCGGCTCCGCGCCGCCGGAAAACTGCACCCCGGCGAGGCCCGCGAAGCCGCCCTCGCAAACAATGCCGACGGCCTCCTGCGCGGCCAAACGATATTCCTCGTCGCCGCCGTCGATCTTCCCACCCTCACCGCCGACATGCTGCGCGCCGCGTCGCTTCATTCCCGCTGCACCGCCCTGATCTTCGCTCCCGAATCCACGGACGCGCCCGGCTTCGACGATCTCGGCCGCCTCACCCCCAACTACTGGCCCGCCCGAACGCCCACCATCGACGACGCCCAGCTCCGCATCGTCGGCGCGCCCCGCGAGCAGGCCCACGCCGCCCTCGAAGCCTGCCGCCGCCGTCTCAGGGATCTGCCCGCCGGCCAAATCACCGTCGCCTCCGGCGATCCCGCCCTCGCCGCGAGCCTGGAGCGGACACTCGTCGCGGGCAATCGCCCCGCCCGACGCGAAATTATCGCGCGCCTCGCGTCCGCCGGGCCGGTTACCCTCCTGCAAACCCTGGCCGATTTCGACGGCGACCGCTCCGCCGCGCAATGGGCCTCCCTGACGCGCCATCCCGATCTCGCGGCTTACCTCGCGCGCCAATGGAGCAGCCCCGCCGCCGCTGCCCGCCTGCCCGAGCTTTCCGATACCCTCCGCATTCTTAGCCTGCCGAGCGCCGCCGCCGCTCCAGCCCCGCCACGCGTGCTGGGCAAAGAAGACAAAGACAACCTCCAGCCCAAAGCCGTGGCCGCCGTGGCCGCCCTGCTGGATAACGCCTCCGGCAACGTCCCGCGCGCCGATAAACCGCTCGCCGCCTGGTCCGGCCCGCTCCTGCGCCTAATCGCCCAGCTCTACGAAAACCGCGAGTTCCGTCCCGGTACGCCGGAGGACGCCGCTCCCGCCCAAGCCCTGCAATCTCTGGGCCGCAAGCTCCGCGAGATCGCCGCCGTGCCCGAATCCCTCTGCGACGATCTCGGGGCGGTCACCCTCCCGCAAGCCCTCCGCTGGCTCACTGCCCAGGTCGCCGCCGAGCCTGTTTTCTCCTCCATCGCCGATGACGACGCCATCCCCATCACCGGCTGGCTCGACGCTCTTCTCGACGACGCTCCCGCTTTGATCGTCGCCGGCTTCAACGAAGGCCAAATCCCCGAAACCCTTATCGGCGACGGCCTTCTCCCGGAAACCGCCCGCATCGCGCTTGGCCTGCCCAGCAACCAGCGCCGCCTGAGCCGCGACGCCTACACCCTGGCCGCCCTGCTCGCCAGCCGCGACGTCACCCTCATCTCCGGACGCGTCTCCGCCACCGGGGAGCCGCTTGCTCCCAGCCGCCTGCTCTTCACCGGCGATGCCAACGCGGCCAGAGTCGCCCAAACCGCCTTGCGCTTCTACTCGCCCGACCAGCGCGAGCAAGCGCCCCCGCCGCCCGATGCACCCCGCGCCGAAACGGACTTCCTCGCCGCCCTACCCAAACCCGTCCCGCCGGATAGTCCCCTCACCCGGCTCCCCGTCACCGCCTTCCGCGACTACCTGGCCTGCCCCTACCGCTTCTACCTAAAGCACGTCCTCAAACTCGCCGCCGTGGACGACGCCCGCGTCGAAATCGAGAGCGATCTCTTCGGCACGCTTGCCCATGCCACCCTCGCCGCGTTCGGCAAATGGGTGATCGACGAGCACGAGGGCGCCACCCCGCCCATCCCCGCGATGCGCTCTTTTCTCAGCGACGCTTTGGACAAAGCCGCCCGCGCCCGCCTTGCCCCATCGTCCCTGCCCGTCGCCGCCGTACAAATCGAGCGCCTGCGCAAACGTCTCCTGAGCGGCTTCATCATCGCCCAATCCCAGCTCGCCGACGAAGGCTGGATGATCCTCTACGCCGAGGAAAACCTGGAGCACGATCTCATCATCGACGGCCACCCCTTCACCGCCCTCGGCCGGGTCGACCGAATCGACTACCATCCCGAAACCAGCGTCGCCCGTGTAATCGACTACAAAACCGCCGACGCTCCCAAAACTCCGCGCCAGACCCACTGCCCTCAAGGCGAATGGATCGACCTCCAGCTCCCCGTCTACCAGCAGATCGCCGCCTGCCTCGACGAAGCCCTCACCCCGGAGACTATCGAGTGCGGCTACTTCAATCTTCCCCGCCGCGCCGCCGAAGCCGGCTACGAGCCCGCTGTCTGGCAAACCAAAACCACCACCCCGCCCGACCCCGCCGACCTGATCGCCCAAGTGGTCCAAGGCATCCGCGCGGGCATCTTCTGGCCCCCCAGCGAAACCATCCCCGCCTATGACGACGGCCTCTCGGCGATCTGCCGCGACAATGTCCTAAGCCGCGCCGAAATCATCCGCCGCAACTCCGGCGCGCCGGCGATCTGGGCCGTAAAACCAAGAGAAGAGTCCCTCTAAGGCCGGGTGGCCTTCTTTCGCGCCGAACTCCCGCTCCGCGCGAGTTCGGAGGATAATGAATGAAAGTAAGCTCGGAATAGGAAGGATGCGCGGTGAGAATATCTAAAACGAGGGTGGGCTTTCTAGCTTCCGGATTGCTGGTCGGCTTTGCCATGTTATTCTGCGTCGCGCGCGCATCGGCTGAAGACTCGCCAGCGGTCATGGTGGTTCCATTCCGGTATATTCACAACGAGATCGTGGCCCAGGTACGGGTAAACGGCCACGGACCCTACGCCATGCTTCTCGATACCGGAACAAGTCCGTCCGTCGTTGATCTCGCCCTGGCCAGGCAAATCGGCCTCAAAATCGACACCAGCGGCCAGGAGGGAAGCGGCGGAGGCACTGCGGCGAACCTCGCGTACCAAACGAGCCTGCCGCAAGTAAGACTCGGCGGCCTGACAGTGAAAAATATCCCTGCCCTGGCGCTCGATCTGTCAAGGCTCAGTCGGAAATTTGGCCGGCCCATTCAAGGCATTCTAGGCGACAGCTTGTTTAGTGGGCGAGTGGTGCAGTTCGATTACCCGCGCCGAATCGCGCGCTTCTATTTGCGCTCGCCTTCCGCTACCTCGTTGCGAGGGGAGTTTAGCGGCCCCCTGATAGCTTTCCCGTTCCACCACACCGACGAAGTCCATTTCAGCGGCGTGCGCGTCAACGGCCAACCCGTAGCCGCAAACCTGGACACCGGCTCAAGCAGCGAGTTCCAACTGACGCCGAAAGCGATACGTCGGCTTGGCCTCATGCAAGCAGCCGCCTACGCTAAACCAACTCCCGGCGCGGGGTTCAACGGCGCGTTCACCAGCCGCACGGGAACGCTCGCCGTCATCCAAGTAGGACCGATTCGAGTCGCCTCGCCGTCCGTTGTTTTCTGGCAGCCAGGCACCGGTCGCGACGACGAGCCATGGGACGTCAACGTCGGCAACCGTTTCTGGCGGAACTACATCGTCACCATCGACTATCAACAGGACATAATCACGCTACAGCGCCCCTGAAACCCTATTCGGGCTCTCGCCCACCTTCCCTGAAAGGGAAGGAATTATATACAGCCAAAGCGAGGCTATAACAAAACGCATTCAGACGATAAGCCCATCCAGCTTGATATAAAGTTCCTTCCCTTCAGGGAAGGTGGGCGAGAGCCCGAATAGGTCAGCCACCACCCATGCCCACACCCGAATGGCAGCCCTACCGAGGCGTCCGCGCCTCCGCCGGCTCCGGCAAAACCTACCAGCTCACCGGCCACTATCTCCGCGCGCTTCTCGCCGGCGCGGCGGCGGGTGATCTGCTGGCGACCACCTTCACCCGCAAAGCCGCCGGGGAGATCCTCGACCGGGTCCTGACACGGCTCGCCGGAGCCTGCGAATCCGATGAAAAGCGGCAAACGCTCGCCGCCGACCTCAACCTGCCGAATCTGGACGAAAACACTGTCCGCGCCGAAATGCAGCGCCTCTGCCAATCCCTCGACGAAGTCTCCATCTCCACTATCGACGCGCTCTTCAGCCGCCTACTCAGCGGCTACCGGCACGAGCTGGGCATCGCCGACGGCGTCCGGATGGAAACGCCCGAATCCCCCGAAATGCTGCGTCTGCGCCAGGAAGCCGCCGCCGACCTGCTGGCGGGCGCATACGCTGCGCAGGTCGGCGGCCTGCTCGACACCCTGGCCGAAGGGGAGCCGGGACGCAGCGTGATCGGAAACATCCTTGCCTGGGTCGGCCGGGGCTACGAGCTGTTCACCACCGTCGGCACCGACGCCTGGGAATTAGATTTAGGCATGGACGCGCCCCTGACGGAGCCGGAAGTCGAGCAGTCGATCGCGGCGATTGAAGCGTTTTCCGGCCACGCCAACGGCAACATCCGCAAAGCGATCAACGGCAATCTCGATGCCGCGCGGGAAGGGGAGTGGCCGGCGTTCCTGGACAAAGGCTTCGCCAAGCCGCTCCTGACCGAAAATCCGACCTTCTACAGCAAGCCGGTTCCCGCGGATATCGCGCTCGCCTACGCCCCGTTAATCGCCCACGCCCAGGCAGAAATCGCCGCCCGGCATCTCAAGCGCCACTACGCCCTGCGCGATCTGCTTGCCCTCTACGACGACGCCTACCGCGAGCGGCGCGAGCAGGCGGGCGTGCTGCTTTTCTCCGACGTGCCCCTCCTTCTCGCGTCGATTATTCCCCGGCAAACCGAAGGCGGCGCGGACTACCGCCTCGGCTGCGCCCCCCGCCACCTCCTGCTCGACGAGTTCCAGGACACCGACCCGCGCCAGTACGCCGTTCTCAAGCCCTTCGCCGCCGCCGCGACTCTGGGGCACGAGCTTGGCGGCGGGGGCGGCTCCCTTTTCTGCGTCGGCGACCGAAAGCAGTCCATCTACGGCTGGCGCGGCGCGACTCCGGAGCTCTTCGAGCGCATCGAGCGCGAAATTCCCTGCCTCGCCTGGGACAACAGCGATCTCAGCTACCGCTCGTCGCCCGCGATCCTGCACTGCGTCAACACGCTCTTCGGCGCGCTCGCCGCGAACGCTGTCCTCAGCGAGAAAGCCCCGCGCGTCGCCGCCGAATGGCAGTCGCACTACCATGAGCACACTCCCAGCCGCCCGGAGCTGGCGGGGTATGCCGAGCTGATCCAATACGCCCCCGACACGCTCGACCAATCCGATTCCGACAGCGACAACCTCGCCGCTCCCGATTTGTCGCTCTCCGATGCGAGCGAAAAAGCCGGCCCGAGCCTGCGTCAAGCCGCCGCCAAAATCAAAGCCGTCCGCGACGCCGCCCCCGGACGCAGTCTCGCCGTGCTCACCCGCACCAACGACGCAGTCCGCACCCTCCTGCCGCTGCTCGACGCCCTCGGCGTGCCCGCCGCCTCCGAATCCGGCAGCCCCATCGACGACTCGCCCGCCACTCTCCTGGTGCTGGCCGCCCTTGCCTTCGCCGACCATCCCGGCGACACCGCCGCCCGTTTCCAAATCCTGAATTCCCCGCTTGCCGAACCGCTCGGCCTGTCCGGCGAAAACGCCCTCGATCCGCCCGAAGCCGCTCTGCGCATTCGCGCCGCCTTGTCCGCGCTCGGCATCGCCGGAGTGATCGGCGTCTGGACCCGCACGCTCGCCCCGCACACCGACCGGCGCGGGTTCGAGCGGCTCACGCAGCTAGTCGAGATGGCCGACGAATACGACGCCCAGCATCCCGGATGGCATCGCCCGGCGGAGTTCGTCGCCTGGGCGCGCGCGCAAGTCCGGGAACCTTTGCCCGGCGAAGGCGGCGAAAACCCGGTTCGCGTCATGACCGTGCACAAATCCAAAGGCCTGGAATTCGACGCCGTCGTTCTCCCGGAGCTTTCCAAATATCTCCTGCGCCCCGAGCCGATGGTGACCCTGCGCGACAAATACACCCAGGAGATCGCCGCCCTGACGCTGCGTCCCGACAAAGCCGCCCAAGCCTGCTGCCCGCTGCTCGCCGAGCTCGCCCAGGAATCCGCCGACCAGCAAATCTCGGAATCCCTGTGCCTGCTCTACGTCGCCCTCACCCGCGCCCGCTATGCGCTCCACCTGCTCGTTCCGCCCCTGGGCGAAACTTCCACCGGCAAGGTAAAAGCCCCGACACTCTCCCTGGCCGCCATTCTCCGAGCCGGCCTCACAGGAGAAGCCGCGCTCTCAAACACGACCCTCCCGCAAACCCTATGGCAGCACGGCCACCCTGACTGGCATAATTCCGTCCCGCTCCGCGACATTGCGCCTCCAGCCCCGCCGAAAACACGCCCCGCGCCCGCTATCGACACCGCGACTCTGCCGCCCCACAGGATGCAATTCGATCACCAAAAAGCCGCGAGCGAAGACAACGAAACATTCAGCGCCGCCCAGCTGCTCAATGCTTCAACGGTTGAGCCCGACGCTTAGTGAGCGGCAACCCTATCCGGGCTCTCGCCCACCTGCCCTGAAGCGGGTGTAAAAAAGTCCATAGCGGCGCAGTCTGGTTTCCCCTCCTTTTCCAAGGAGGGGATTAAGGGGAAATCCGCCCAGCACCAGCGCTGCCTCAAACCGAACTCCGACACCCATCCTTGTCCAAACAGGAGAGAAGATACGACTTTCCCTAAACCTTCTGAAAGGGAAGCAATTAGATATCAAGCCGCGACTGCTTATCGTTTTCAGGCGTTCCGCTACAACCGCACTTTGGCGGTAAATACTTCCTTCCCATTCAGGGAAGGTGGGCGAGAGCCCGGATAGGGTAGGACGGTGGCCGTTATCCCGGATAGGCCTTTACGTTTACTCCTCACCCAGACAAGGAAAACTCCGTGTGCAATCACTACATCGGAGCAATAACTTATGTCGGACGAACTCATGGATGGCGTCACGCGCCGCAAATTTCTGACGGTCACCGGGCAAAGCCTCATTACGGCGAGTCTGGTCGGCGGTCTAGCGGCAACCGCCAACGCGCAAATCCCGCCGCTCGTGCCATTGCCCGCCCGCCTATCTCCGGTGCAAGCTCCCATCCCGCTGCCGCCGACTTCCGCGCCCACCGAGCAAAACCCCGGCCCGCCGCCCGAGCCGTTGCCGATGGGGCAAAAAATCGGTTTCGCCGTGGTCGGACTCGGTAATCTGGCGCTCCAGCAGATTCTGCCCGGCTTCGCGCAATCGAAGTTTTGCAAAGTGGCCGCGCTCGTCAGCGGCGACCGCGCCAAAGCGCTGCAAGTGGCGGCGCAGCACGGCGTCGCCGAGCAAAGCGTCTACAGCTACGCCGACTTCGACAAAATCGCCGACAACCCCGACGTACAAGTCGTCTATGTCGTCCTGCCGAACGCCCTCCACGAGGAGTATGTCGTCCGCGCGGCCAAGGCGGGCAAGCATGTTTTGTGCGAGAAGCCGATGGCGACCAGCCCCGCCGAATGCGAGCGCATGATCGCCGCCTGCAAAGCCGCCGCCCGGCATCTCATGGTCGCCTACAGAATCCAATACGAGCCGAACAACTACCGCATCAAGGCTCTATCCCGTTCCGGCGGCGAGTTCGGGCGCGTCAAAATGATCGAAGGCTTCAACGGGCAAAACCAGGGCGACCCAAACCAGTGGCGCCAGAAGCTCTCGCTCGCCGGGGGCGGCTCCCTGCCCGATGTCGGCTTGTACTGCCTCAACACCTTCCGCTACCTCACCGGCGAGGAGCCGCTTGAAGTCACGGGCCACACTTACTCCACTCCCGGCGATCCGCGCTTTAAAGACGTGGAAGAACTGTGCTACTGGTCGATGCGCTTTCCCAGCGGCGTGGTCGCCAACGCCGCCTCCAGCTACGGCAGCCATGAATCCCGCCGCTACCGGGTGCTGGCGGAATCGGGATGGTTCGGCCTGGATCCGGCTTTCAGCTACGGTGGCCTGCAGCAGGAGCAGTCCTACGCCAAAGGGCCGGTGGAGTACCGCATGACCCCCAAGATCGAGGCCAAGCAGCAGTTCGCTCTGGAAATGGACCACATGGCGGAGTGCGTCAAGCTTGGCAAAACGCCCTACACGCCCGGCGAGGAAGGCCTGCAGGATCACCGCATCATGGCCGCGATCTACGAATCGGCGGCAAGCGGACGCCCCGTGGCGCTGCCGCGTATCGAGACGATCGACACTTTTCGCGGTTCGGAACCATCGCGCGAGGGGTAGCGTATACTCTGAATCGCATACGACTGAATCGCTGATCGGACTTGCAAAGGAGCGTGAACGGACATGCTGCACGAAAACGAGAAACCGCCGGAATTCATCCTGCCGGATAAAAGCAGCGGAGGCCAGCTCGCGCTCTCCGACCTTCTCGGCCACAGCCGTATTTTAATCGTGATGGTGCCGTCTGAAGAGGCTTCGGACGAGGCCCAAGCTTACCTGGAAGCCGCGTCGGATCGCGTCGGTGAGCTGATCGAGCGAGACATGCAGGTCGTGGCGATTATGTGCCCCGCTTCAGCGCTCTGCCCGCCGCTAGGCTCGTTCGCCGACATGCGCATCCATATCGTCACCGACGCCAGCGGCGAGACCGCCCGCCAGTACGACGGCGAATCCGAGCACCCCTGCGCCTATCTAGTCGGCAAGGACGGCACCATCAAGCTCGCCCGAACCAGCCTGCCCGCCTGGGACGAGCTCTTCGCCATCATCGACGCCATGCCCATGCGCCAATCCGAAATGGCCGCGGCAAGCTAAAGTCTGCTGACTTTTCTTTTCTGACCCCAGGAGTGGCTCGGCAGGGAAGCTACCCTATCGGGCCTCTCTCCACTGAAGGGTAGGTACCCCGCTACTTGCGGCGGGGTCGGCTCCGGGACTGGCCGACTGCCGAAGGCCGGATGGCGCTTTTGTTTTAGAGCTACATAGCCAACTGCATAAAGCGCCGGATCGACGGCGCTACGATGAGTGAAACTGGTGCAAGCGGCGGATCGATTGGTAATTGTCAAATATCGCTTGCGTCCGGTTTGAGGTCCCACCCCTTGGTGGCGGGGAGGTTCATTTTCCCTGAAAGGGAAGGGGATTTTTACAGCTTGTCGTTCGGTAAACGTTAAGCGGAAACAGCGCTGGAGAGAATTCCTTCCCTTTCAGGGAAGGTGGCCGAGAGGCCGGATAGGGTTTGCTCTAATCCAATGCCGCAACTTCTTGCATTCGCCGCCCGCCCTGCGCTATAATCGGATTCCCGTCAGCAATCAAGTCGCCTCGTATCAGGCGGATGGTCCTCTTGGAGAGGTCGCATAGCCCGGTCTAGTGCGCGCGCCTCGAAAGCGTGTGTGGTGAAAGCCACCGTGGGTTCGAATCCCACCCTCTCCGCCACTTCCCTCCCGCCCCAGCCGAACTGACGCGTGTCCCCGCGCTGTTTCTCCACTTTTGAATTTGACGGATATCGCTTCGCGGACGGAAATCTGCGATACAATCGCGAGTGTATGGCAGTACGCAGCAGTATGAACAGGGCAGGGCGGCGCGCCGACGCGTCGCGGCTGGGGGCGAGCCGCGTCGCCGGGCTATTCACCCTTCTCGGCATTTTAGTATTGATCGCGGCGGTCGGCATTAGCTTCGTTTCGCGCCAGCTCGCGCCGCTGAGCCCCTCCGACCGCAAGCCGATCCCCGTGGAAGTGCCCGAAGGCGCGACCGTGTCGGCGGTCGCCTCGATGCTGGCGGAGCGCGGCGTGGTGCGCTCCCCTTTTTCCATCCGGCTCGCCGCCCGTTTCGACCCCGCCGCCGCCACCCACCTTCGCCCCGGCATGTACCTGATCGCTCCGAGCGAATCCCCCGGCGAGATTTTGAAAAAAATTGCCGGGGGCCGCATGTTCGTGCAAAGAGTCCTCATCCCCGAAGGCTTTACCCTGCGTCAGATCGTGGACCGGCTCCGCGCCGACCACCTGGGCGATCCCGACGAAACCCTGCGCATCGCCGAAACCCAGGGGCGCACGTTCCATTTCCCCGACGGCTTCACGCCCCCCAACGACAGTCTGGAAGGCTATCTCTTTCCCGAGACGTATATTTTTAAGCCCGATATCACCTCGCAGCAGATCGTCCAGTTGATGGTCTGGCAGTTCGACCAAAAAGTCGTGCGCACCCACCCCGCAGTAAAAGACTGGTCGCGCCCGATTATCGCGGCCTCGCTGGTGGAGCGCGAAGCCAAGCTCGACATCGACCGCCCCCTTATCGCGGGCGTGCTGGAAAACCGCCTGCGCCGCGACATGCCGCTGCAAGTGGACGCCACCGTGGAGTACGCCCTGCCCGAGCACAAGCAGCGCCTGCTCTACAGCGATCTGCGCACACCCTCGCCGTATAATACGTACCTGCATCGCGGTTTGCCGCCCGGACCTATCTGCAGCCCCGGATTGCCGAGTATCGAGGCGGCTCTGCACCCGGCTCGCGTCGATTTCTTGTACTATGTCGCCGCGCCCGATGGATCGCATCGATTCAGCCGGACTCTCGCCGAACAGGACCGCAACATTACGGCGGTAAGAAATGCGTCCGCGCGCGGGTAAAACCGTGACGAATGATTGCCTCGCCCGCTGCGCCGAGCAGATCGGACATCGTTAAATATTATGCTGAACCCCATCTTTTCGTTCTTAAACGTCAAGCTTTATACGCCGACCCTGGTCGCCGCCAAAATCGAGGACATCACCCCCGAGGCCCTCAAGGCGCACGGCATCAAGGCCATCATCACTGATCTGGACAATACTCTCGTCCCCTGGCGGCGCTACAACGTCTCCGAAAACGTCGTGAAATGGCTGGCCGAGCTGGAGGCCAGCGATATCAAGATCGTGATCGCCTCCAATACCCTGCATACCGGGCGCTTAAAGCACCTCGCCGACGAGATGGGCATCCCTTTCGTCGACCGCGTCCGCAAGCCGTTCGTCGGCGGATTCCTGCGCGCGATGCAGGTGATGAACGCCACCGTCGCCGATACCGCCGTGGTCGGCGATCAGCTCTTCACCGACGTTCTCTGCGGCAACCGCCTGCACATGACCTCGATTCTGCTGCGCCCGCCGCTCGCCAAGGAAGAGTTCTTGTCCACCCAGATGCTCCGCAACGTCGAGCGCGCCCTAATCGGCTTCATGGAGCGACGCGGCGTCTGGCCCGGCTATCTCACCGCCACCGGCGCAGTCGTCCCCGCCGAAGCCGCCCCGGCAAGCAGCCCGCTGACGTAGGAACCCATCCGGCCTTTCAGGCCACCTTCCCTGTAGGGAAGGAAATATAAGATAGCCCTTTGCTACAAGGTGTCTAAGAACATGGCCGTAGACTTTTCCTTCCCTCCAGGGAAGGTGGCCTGAAAGGCCGGATGGGTTCTCAAGCCATGCTCATCACCGGCAAAACCCGCATCGCCTGCGTCTGGGGCCATCCCGTCGCGCATAGCCGCTCGCCGCGCATGCAGAACGCCGCGCTCGCCGCGCTCAGCCTCGACTGGGCCTATGTCGCCTTCAACGTCGCCCCCGAGTCGCTCGGCGCGGCGGTGCAGGGACTCAGGGCCATGAACTTCATCGGGGCCAACTGCACCGTGCCCCTCAAAGAGCAGGTAGGCCAATATCTCGATGCCCTTGACCCGGCGGCGGCGCGCATCGGCTCGGTCAATACCATCGTCAACCAGGGTGGCTATCTGACCGGCTACAGCACCGACGGTCCCGGCCTCGCCTGGGATTTGGAGCGACAAAAAATGCTGCCGAAACCAGGCGGGCGCGTCCTGATTTGGGGCGCGGGCGGCTCATCGCGGGCCATCGCCGCGGAACTAGCCGGACGCGGCCTCTTCGTCACCGTTGCCAACCGCACCGTCGCGCGCGCCGAGAAAGTCGCGCTCATTGCCGGGCACGGCGCTCTGGCGGTCGGCCTGGAAGGTCAGGCCTACGAGCAAGCCGTCGCCGAGGCCGATCTCTTCATCAACGCCACCACGCTCGGCATGGACAACCCCGCCATGCCGCCGATTCCACCTGGGCTGCCGACTCGCGGCCAGGCTGTCTACGACATCGTCTACTCGCCGCCGGAAACGCCCCTGCTCGCCCGCGCCCGCGCCGCCGGGTGCCAAATGGTTTCCAACGGCGCCGGCATGCTGGCCTGCCAGGGCGCTTTATCCCTGGCGCTGTGGAGCGGAATCGACATCAAGCGCATCCCGCTCGACATAATGCTAAAGGCAGCCGCCGCTGGCTAATGCGGCATTCGCGCCGATACGAAACCTCTCCGGGAACGCGGCAAAGCAACCATGCGAAACATGTCCATCGCCGGAACTGCATGTTCTACGTAGTTGTTTCTTAAATAGGAGAAATAAACCGGAAGTTTTACCGATCAAAGCCGAACAAGGCTCGTCGAGCAGGCCTTGTCGATCTTTGCGGCGTATGATATAATGCCTTTACCTTTGCTGACTCCGGCGATTTTTCATTCTTCTTTTTGATCGCCGTCAACCGAATCGGTAGTTTTCTTTTTGTTTCGTTTTTTACTGTAGCACTTATCTTTTCCCTCCTCCTGGCTCGCGTCTGCTAACGAATGCCTTCTTTTATCCGTAATATAAGGTAGTCTTGGAGCAAATCGCTGCATGATTGACTTCTGCGATGGCGATAACTGCTTTCCCGCAGTCCGCCCGCGCGAGTCGCCTTGCTTGTTCGTTCGTTCTTGGCCCTGCAGCCGCGCTGTTCTCGCTTCTCCGGCATTGACGCCGCTGATCCCTGCTTTGGCTCCGGCCTGTGCCGTCAACCTCAACTTTGAGCGGCGCTAGTCGATGCCGGTCTGCGAACGGCTTGAAAACGTTTGCGCCGAAAAATCGCGTTGGTTTCCGATCCGAGTCATAGACAAGCTTTCCAATGCGGTCTTTCTAAGGATAATAAGCCGAGTCCAGATCTGTTTTATGGTTTTCGACATGATAAAAGAGGCGGGTTTGTCGCGCCCAAGGTTTCAGCCGGTTGCCGACTGTGCAAAATACACGGTGTCGCCTGATTGCCTGCTCTGTCCGCCTATGCTCGAAGCGCTTGTTCCAAACGCCGAAAGCCGGGCCGATGCTACAGAGATGCGTGATGCGTGTACGGTAATGACCGGCTGTCGTGATGGCTTTGTAGAGGCATCTTAAACAGAACATGAGCACAATTCAGCGAAAGAGCCTGGGAGAGATACTTGTCTCCAAAGGCGTTATCACAGAAGATCAGTTGCGCCAGGCGCAGGAGGTGCAGAAGTCTGCGCCCGGCGACCTCGGCAAAATTATTGTGGACCTCGGCTTTGCGCCCGACTACTATGTCGCCATGGCGCGCGCCAAGGAATACGGTATGCAGTATTTCGACTTCAAAAAGCACAAGATCGACCCCGAAGCCGTCAAGCTCGTGCCCGAAAACGTCCTGAAGCGCCATGGCGTCCTGCCGGTGATGCTCACCGACAACGGCAAAATCATCGTCGCGGTCAGCGATCCCAAGGCATCGCTCGGAGCGCTCGACGACATCCGTGGCCTGCTGCGCTCGAAAAACCTGACGCCTCAACCGGTCCTTGCCGTGAAGGCCGACCTCGACGACGCACTCAGCAACTACGCCAAGCTTGGCGGCGCAAACGGCAGCCACAACGGCAACGGAAACGGCAACGGCCATGCCAACGGCTCCGGCACCATCTCCAACCTGCGCGGCGGCACGCCCGCCGCAGCCAACGGCGGCTCGGCTGTTCCCGCGCTGATTAAAGACGGCGACGGCTCGTCCACTCCCGCGCTGGTTCTCGACGGCGACAGCACGACTCCGGCCATAATCAACGGTGTCAGCGCGCCCGCCGGCGACACGAACGGCGCGGCGGCGAACGGTGCCGGCGGCGCTGCATTCGGCACTGGAAAGCACAGCCTGGCCGACACCATTTCCGGCGAGCTGATTTCCATCGCCGGCTCCACCGATGCCGAGGATGAGGATTTCGACGACGGCACCGACGAAGCGCCGATTATCCGCATCGCCCACACCATCGTGCAGCAGGCGATCCGCGACCGCGCCTCGGACATTCATATCGAGCCTGAAAAGAAGGGCGTGCGCATCCGGTACCGCGTGGACGGCGTTCTCAACGAGATCATGACCGTGCCGAAGCACATCCAGTCGCCGCTTATCGCGCGCTATAAGATCATCGCCGAGATGAATATCGCCGAGCGGCGCGTGCCGCAGGACGGACGTATCCCGATCCGCTTTGAAGGTAAGGAGTACGACCTCCGCGTCTCCTCCATCCCCACCGCCTTCGGCGAGAAGATCGTTATGCGTATCCTCGACAAGGGCAACGTCTCGCTGGGTATCGACCAGCTTGGCTTCGCGCCCTCGGTCGCGGCGGACATTCTCGACCTCGTTTCGCAGCCGAACGGCATGTTCCTGGTCACCGGCCCGACCGGCTCCGGCAAAACGACCACTTTGAACTCCGTGCTCAAGCAGATCGCCACCATCGAGAAAAACGTGTGTACGGTGGAAGACCCGGTGGAGTACCAGATTCCCGGTATCTCCCAGGTGCAGGTCAACAAGAAAGCCGGCCTCAACTTCTCCACCGCGCTCCGCGCCTTTCTTCGCCAGGACCCGGACATCATCATGGTCGGCGAAATGCGAGACCTGGAAACCGCGCAGATCGCCGTCGAAGCGTCCCTGACCGGACACCTCGTGCTCTCAACGCTGCACACCAACGACTCGCCTTCGGCCATCATGCGCTTGTCGGATATGGGCGTCGAGCCGTTTCTGCTGTCGGCGACCGTGATCGGCGTCATGGCCCAGCGCCTTGCCCGGCGCATCTGCCCGAACTGCAAAGAGGCCTACGACACCCCCGCCAGCACTTTGCGCCGTTTCGGATTCCAGCCGGAATCCGACGATCAAACCGTTACCCTTTACCGGGGTACGGGCTGCGAGATCTGCGGCGGCAAGGGCTACAAAGGCCGGCTCGGCATCTACGAGCTGTTCAAAATCGATGAGGAGCTGTCCGACCTGATTGTCCGGCGCGCCCCGCTCGCGGACTTGAAATCGACCGCCAAGGCGCACGGCATGATGGAACTGCGCGACGACGGCCTCCGCAAAGCGCTTCTCGGCGAGACCACCCCCGAGGAAGTGATGCGCGTCGTCGCCACCGCCAACGGCTAACGGCGACTTCATTCAAGCCGTTCGCGCTTGTTGAACGAAAATAAGGCAGCCGGCGGTTCTTGGATTCTTCCAAACCATTGACCGGCTGCCGATTGTTGTTTATGATGAGCATGCGGCGGTCGCGGCAATGCAGGACGGTGCTCCAGGTGCGGAGCGTTTGACGATGCAGCTTGATGGGCGCTGCCGCGATGGCATGGTAAAGGTAAAATAAGAGCTGTCGGCATCCTTCCGGAGACGGCCTTCACTCGCACTCTTTTCTTGGTAGACAAGCAAGCTAGGTAAAAACGAAATGCCTGAATTTGACATGAACGGTAACGGCAACGGCGCTCGCAACGGAATCGGCGGCGCGCCGCGTCCGCAGAGCGGCCTCGCCGCTAGCTACGGCAGCGGCGCGGGAGGCTCGCTGGCTCCCCCGGCGGCGGCTCCGCAGGCCGACGCCCCCGCGCCTGCGGGCAGCGGCGCGACACCGTACGAGACCACCCAGACCAGCGAGGCTAACCCCGCCGAGTTTTTCGTCAACAAAGCGCGCGAGTACAGCTCCAACCGGCTCAAGCCGATTGAGGACCTTCACCTCGACGAGTTCCTGCATATCATGGCCGACCACGGCTCGTCCGACCTTCACGTCGCGGCGGGAATTCCCCCCATCGTCCGCCACGACGGCAAGCTCAACCCGCTGCCCTTCGACGCGATGACCGCGCCCGATACCCAGCGGATGATGTACGACATTCTCACCGACGAGCAGATTCAAAAATTCGAGTCCACGTGGGAGCTCGACTTTTCCTACGCCCTCCAGCGACGCGCCCGATTCCGCGTCAATATGTACCGGGACAAAGGCACCGTCGCCGCCGCGCTGCGCCTCATTCCCACCAAGATTCCCGATCTCCAGGGCCTCGGCTACTCGCCGGTGCTGGAAAAGCTCACCCACGAGAAGCGTGGCCTGGTGCTCGTCACCGGCCCGACCGGCTCCGGCAAGTCCACCACTCTCGCCGCGATGATTAACGCGATCAATCTCACCCGCAGCGAGCACGTGCTGACCATCGAGGACCCGATCGAGTACCTTCATTCGCACAAGCACAGCGTGGTCAACCAGCGCGAGCTGGGAATGGACACCAAGTCGTTCCCCAACGCTCTCCGCGCCGCCCTTCGCGAAGACCCCGACGTGATTCTCGTCGGTGAGATGCGCGACCTCGAAACCATGCAGCTCGCCATCTCCGCCGCCGAAACCGGTCACCTGGTCTTCGCCACGCTGCACACCAACAGCGCCGCCACTACCGTGGACCGCATCGTCGACGCGTTCCCTCCCGGCCAGCAGGCGCAGGTCCGGTTGCAGCTTTCAAATAACCTGGTCGCGGTGATCTGCCAAACTCTTATCCCAAGAGCCACCGGAACCGGACGCATCGGCGTTCAAGAGATCATGATGGCCTCGCCCGCTATCCGCAACCTGATCCGCGAGGCTAAAGCGCACCAGATTACCTCCATGATTCAAACCAGCGCCCACGTCGGCATGATTACCATGGACCAGAACCTGCGCGACCACTACCAGAAAGGCTTGATTAGCTACGACGACGCCATGTCGCGCGCGATCAACGCCGACGAGCTCAAGCGCATGCTCGCCTCCGATTCGGAATCAGGCAACTCCGCACGCCCCGCTCAAGGCGGCTTCGCCGGAGCAAGGCCGGGCCGGTAAACTGCCCGGAACCCATCCGGCCTTTCAGGCCACCTTCCCGGTTGGGAAGGAAATAGAAGATGGCGCTTGGTGTGAGCCGCCTGTTGACTAGGCTGTAGACTTTTCCTTCCCTACAGGGAAGGT
>CAXSEA010000057.1:0-17763 GCA_964235675.1 uncultured Armatimonadales bacterium
TAGTAGAGAATCAGCAGGTAGGCGCGCATCATCGCCATGAACGAGCCTTGGTAGCTGGCGATTCGTCCCACGGTTTTGGGGTTGTCGTAATCGCGGAAGAACTCGCCGGTTCCGTCGGCATTTTCGCGGCGGCGAATCATCGGCACCGGGAGATACGGCTCTAATATTTGCTTGACCGCGACCGGGCCAGAGCCGGGTCCGCCGCCGCCATGGGGCGAGGAGAACGTCTTGTGCAGGTTGTAGTGCATGACGTCGAAGCCCATGTCGCCGGGGCGGGCGCGACCGACGAGAGCGTTCATATTGGCACCGTCGCAGTAGACCAGGCCGCCGACGGAGTGGATGAGATCAGTGATTTCCTGGATGGAATCCTCGAAGAGGCCGAGGGTATTTGGGTTAGTGAGCATCAGGCCGGCGACATGGTCGCCGAGAAGGGTTTTGAGATGCTCGACATCAGTGCGGCCCCGGTCGTCGGATTTGACGGAGACTGTTTTATAGCCGCAACGGGCAGCGGAGGCGGGATTGGTGCCGTGGGCGGCTTCGGGGACGAGAATCGTGTCGCGGGTGGTGGCTTGGCCATGATCGTCATGGTAGGCGCGGATCAGCATCAAGCCGAGCAGCTCGCCGTGAGCGCCAGCGGCGGGCTGGAGGCTGACGGCATCCATGCCGGCGATTTCGGCCAGTATGCCTTGCATGTCGTACATCAGCTCCAGCGCACCTTGAGCCAAGGGGTCAGGCGTATGGGGGTGTAGGCGAGCAAAGCCAGGAAGACGGGCGGCGTCCTCGTGCAGCTTTGGGTTGTACTTCATCGTGCACGAGCCAAGCGGATAGAAGCCGCTGTCGATGGAGTACGTGCGCTGCGACAAGTTGGTATAGTGCCGGATGACGGCGGGTTCGGCGAGCTCCGGGAGGGGCAGATCGGCGCGGAGCATACCGGCGGGGATCATGCTTTCCAGGGATTGCTCGGGCACGTCGCAGTCCGGCAGCTCGACACCGCATCGACCGGGACGGCTTTGCTCAAACAGCAGCGGGACTGCGGTGGTCGTATTCAACGCCATTGGTGTTTCCGTTTCTATCGTTGTGCTTGTCGGTGGTGTAGAGGCTGGCCGCTTGAGCGGCGTCGCGGAGGCCGAGGACGAGCTGGTCTATTTCCTGCTTGGTGCGGCGCTCGGTGACGGCAATCAGAAGCTGATTCTCGCCGACGGGCAGGCCACCGACAATGCCGCGCTTCCAAAGCGCCTGATTGACTTGAGTGGCCGGTACGGGGCAGGAGATACTGAATTCCTTGAAGAACTTGGCATCGGGATAGGTGAGCGAGTAGCCTTCCACGGCGCTGATCGCTTGGGCGGCGTAGTGCGCTTTTTGCAGGCAAAGCTCGGCGACCTGGCGCATGCCTTGTTTGCCCATAGTGGCTAGATAAACCGTGGCGGCTAAGGCGTAAAGAGCGACGTTCGTGCAGATGTTGGAAGTGGCGCGCTCGCGGCGAATGTCCTGCTCGCGGGTGCGCAGGGTCATGACGTAGGCGGGTTTGCCTTCGATATCTTTGGTGGCTCCGACGATGCGTCCCGGCAAGCGGCGCATATATTCTTTTTTGCAGGCGAAGAGGCCAAGAAGCGGGCCGCCGTAGCCCATCGTGCAGCCAAGGGATTGGCCTTCGCCGATAGCGATGTCCACGCCGTACTCGCCGGGCGGGGTGATCAGTCCAAGGCTGATGGGATCGACCGCCGCTACGAGCAACGCGCCGTGCGCGCGGGCAGCATCGCCGATGGATTGGAGGTCTTCGAGATTGCCCCAAAAGTTCGGGTGCTGAACCAGTACAGCGGCGACATCGTCGCCTAGCTCGGTTTTTAGCGACTCGGCGTCGGCACTGCCCTGGCTCGATTTCGCTATGACAAGCTCGATCTCCATGTGGCGGAGATAGGTTTGAATGACTTCAATGTGCTTCGGGTCCAAAGAGGCTATGGCGACGATCTTTTTGCGTCCTTTGATCTCGGACGCCATGATAGCGGCCTCGGCGAGGCCCGTGGAAGCATCGTACATGGAGGCGTTGGCGATGTCCATCCCGTAAAGCTCGGCGATCAGGGTTTGGAACTCGTAGATACTTTGCAGCGTGCCCTGTGACATTTCGGGCTGGTACGGAGTGTAGGAGGTGTAGAACTCGCTGCGTCCGGTGATGGCGCCGACGGTGGGAGGAACGTAGTGGTCGTAAACGCCGCCGCCCAGGAATGTTGGGTATGCGTCCGCGTGGGCGTTGCGCGCGGCGAGCGCGGTGTAGTGCTTGGTGAGGTTGATTTGATCGTACTTGCTCGGGATAGCAAGCGGCTCTTTTACCTGCAAGGATTGGGGAATGGGCGCGAACAGGTCGTCGATGGAATCGACGCCGATTACGGCGAGCATCGCCGCCAGATCTTCGTTGGTAGTCGCTATGTAGGACACGGGCTTACTCTTTCCAGCGGCCGGCCTTCGGCGCAGCCGCGAGGCATGGCAATGGCTACTCGCTCATCTCGTGGTAGGCGGCTTCGTCGAGGAGGGCGTCGGTTTCGGAAGCGTTCGATAAGCGCACGCGCACCATCCAGCCGTCGCCGTAAGGGTCGGCGTTGACTGTTTCCGGGGCACTGTTGAGCGCTTCGTTGACTTCGACGATTTCGCCGCTGACCGGGGTGTAAAGCTCGGAGACCGCTTTGATGCTTTCGATCTCTCCGAATTTCTCTTCCTGCTGAAGCATGCGGCCAACCTCGGGCAGCTGGACCAGGGCGACGTCCCCTAACTCTTCCTCGGCGTGCTGAGTGATGCCGATGGTGGCGGTGTCGCCGTCGATTTTGACCCACTCGTGCGTTTTGGTGTATTTTAGCCCAGTCGGTTCAGCCATTAATGATCCTCTTCAACAGATTACGAATTGTGTACTATAAGACAACGAGCCGTTAAACTCCGTTGCGGTAGAAGGGCAGCTTGACGACTTCGGCTTTCGCTTTGCGTCCGCGAATCTCGACTTGCAGCTCGGTGCCAGGTTTCGAGAGACGGTGCTGGACGCGCGCCATGGCGATACCCTGCCCCACTGTCGGTGAGAGCGTGCCGCTGGTAACGCTGCCGATTGGCCCTTCGCCCGCTGCGTCGTATATGGAATACCCGTCGCGGGCAATTGCGTTCCGCGGCTCGATCATGCGGACGCCGACGAGACGCTCCAAGATGGGTTCCTGCTTTTGCTTGACGAGCGCGTGCGAGCCGACGAACTCACCTTTGGTGAGTTTTGTAGCCCATGCGGTGCCCGACTCGAACGGGGTATGCAGCTCGTCCAACTCGTGGCCGTAGAGGGGGTAGGCCGCTTCGAGGCGCAGAACGTCGCGCGCGCCGAGGCCGCAGGGGACGGCTCCGCGTTCGACGAGCAGCTGCCAGATAGCGGGAGCGTCATCCCAGCGGCAGAAAATTTCAAAGCCGTCCTCGCCGGTGTAGCCCGTGCGGGAGTAGGTGACGGGGAAATCCGCGAGAGCGCCCTGGGCGAAGTGGAAGCGACCGATGGTTTCGATTGCGGCGGTGGCCAAATCGCTGACGAGTTGTACGGCTTGCGGGCCTTGTACGGCTATGAGGGCGGATTCGGCGGAGATGTCGCTGACGGCTACATCCGGATTTTGGACGGCTTGGCCGCTGACCCACTCCCAATCTTTGTCTAAGCATCCGGCGTTGACGACGACCATGAAGTCATCGGCGGCGAGTTTGTAGACGATGATATCGTCTTTGATGCCGCCTTCCACGTTCAGCAGAAGAGAATATTGTGCTTGGCCGTCGCTGAGTGCGGAGACATCGTTCGCTGTTGTGGATTGAAGAAACTGCTCGGAGGCGGGGCCGGTCACGGAGAATTCTCCCATATGGGAGACATCGAAAAGGCCGACGGTGGCGCGGCAGGCCTGCACCTCGGCAACCGTGCCGGTCTTGTACATGACCGGCATACTCCATCCGGCGAAGGGTACGAGACGCGCCCCGTGAGCGGCGTGCCAGGCGTGAAGAGAGGTTTGCTTGTCGCCGGCTTGAGCGTCGTTGGCGAGAGAATCGGCTGTCGTGCTTGTCACGCCGCAATTATACCAGTCGGCGTATCGCTGCGATACGCGTTGGGACGGCTTTTTGGATGAACCCTATCCGGCGTAACGGCCACCTTTCCTGAAAGGAAAGGAATTTTGCCGGACGCTGCGGTTGTTTTTGTGCGAATGCTTCGCCACGCTCTGAGCGGGACTTAGGATAATTTGCGCTATTGCGGTTTGGCGTTGGAGGCGTAGTCGGTGCCTAGGGTTACTTCGATGTCGGCGGGGGGGGTCCAGCCGAATTTGTTTGGGGTGGCGGGGTGGCGGGTGATGGTGGCTCCGGGGACGGCTAGCAGTGTCGCAATGTCGCGGGCGGCGGCGTGGTTGGCTACGCCGGTGTCGAGGATGGTTGTGGTGCCGTGAGGCTCGGTGGAGGATTTCACGGACGTGAGAGCGCAGTTTGCGTAGCCATAGCCTTTTAGCGCGTTGGTCGCCGTTGAGGCTAGGCCCGAGATCGAGGTGGCGTTGGCGACCCGGACGCTGGTGAGGGCACGTCCGGCGTTTTCGTCACCGTTGACAAGCCAGGCGACGTACTGCTTGGCTTGATTTTGATCCACGGACATAACGTATTCGCCGTGAGCGCCTCGGGCGTCGTCGCCGACGAGAGACGCTGTGACGACGTCGCTTGCGGGGTCGATGCCGTGGAAAATTACTCCGAGATCGGCTATCTGGTCGCGGCGCAAGTCGGTTCTGATGCTTTCCATTCCGGTGTCGATCAGGGTGCCGACCTTCGTGACGTTGGAGATGGACTTGGCCTGGGTCATCATGGCCTGCATCAAGATGTGCTGGCGATACATGCGGCGTTCGTCGCCGTCCTCCGGCGTGATGCCGTGATTGGCGTGGCGAAATCGCGCGAAGCCGACGGCCTGGTCGCCGTCGAGGTGCTGCTCGCCGGGCTTGAGATGGACGTGCAGGTGGCCCCAAGCGTCGTCGTAGTCCATGGGGTGCTCGACGTTGACATCGACGCCGCCGAGGGCATCGACGAGGCGCTTGGTGGCGTCGATGTTGAGCACCATGTAATAGTCGGGTTTGACGCCGAGCCATTGGGTGATGGTGGCTTCGGTGCGGGCGGGGCCGCCGGTGGCGAAGGCGGCGTTGATTTTACCGGAGTAATTGGTGCCCGCGATCGGCACATAGGTGTCGCGCGGAATCGAGAGCATGGTGACTTTTTTATTGTCGAGATCGAGGGTCAGTAGAAACAAGGTGTCGGTGCGGGAGCCCGCGGTGTAGACCTCGTCGGAGTTAGTCCAGTTGTCATCGATGCCCATGCAGCAGATGACCATTTTGCCCATGTCGGGAAAGCCGCTGCGGGGGTCACCGATTACGCCGAGATCGCGTTTGATCTGAGTGCCGATGTCGACGTTTTGACCGCCGGATTCGTTTTTGCCGGGTTTCAGCGCCTTTAGCAAAGTGCCGAGCGCAATTCCAATCACGGCAAATATCAGCAGAAGAACAACAGCGCCGAACATCTTCCATCCACTGCGGCGGGGTTTTTGTGGCGGCATCGATGATCTTCCAGACGCCTGCCGGCCGTTGATGACGGGGCGGGCGATGTCCGACTCGGGGGTGGTTGGGTTGTTCGGGACGACTGTCGGCATGGATTTTAGTCAAGCTAACATGAGTGCCGGAGCAAAACAGTGGATTTACGCTGATGCGACGGCCAGCGCGATTGCGCCGATACGGCGGGTTCTATCCTCGGGGACATGCTCTCCGTGGAAGCCCCACAGCTGCGATTGAGTGGTTTTCACGCGCACGGTGCGTCCGACGAGATCGTCGGGAAGGTGCGAGGTGAAGTTGACGGTTTTTCCTTGCGGCGTCAGGCCCGTCCATTTGGCGGCGTCTTTGGGGCTGCGGCGCTCGACGAGCACGGGCCAGGTTTGCCCGACCTGGCGGGCATTAATTTCCAAGGTGATTTTGTTTTGCAAGGCGATCAGCCGCTCCAGACGCTCGATTTTGATTTGCTGCGGTATCTGAGCGTCCATGATTGCGGCTTTGGTTCCGGCTCGCGGGGAGTAGGCGAACATGAAAGCGGAGTCGTACCGGGTTGCGGCGACGTAGCTGAGGGTGTTCTCGAATTCCTGGTCGGTTTCTCCGGGAAAGCCGAGCATCAGGTCGGTGGTCAAGCAGAGATCGGGCACGGCGGCGCGGAGCTTATCAACGATGGTTTGGTATTGATCGAGCGTATAGCCGCGGTGCATGCGCTGGAGGAGGTCGTTGTCGCCGACCTGGATGGGCAGGTGCACCTGGGGCATGACTTTGGGCAGCGTAGCGATGGCCTCGATGACGTCGTCTTTAAAATCCTTGGGGTACGGCGACGTATAGCGAATGCGCTCGATGCCGTCGATGGCGCTGAGGCGGTGCAGAAGCTGGGCGAAGGAGCAGGGCTCATCCAGGAATTTGCCGTAAGAATTGACGGTCTGGCCGAGAAGAGTAATCTCCTGGGTGCCGAGCGAGGCGAGGCGCTCGACTTCGGCGACGACGTCGCTCGCGGGGCGGCTACGCTCTTTGCCGCGCGTGATCGGCACGATGCAGAAGTGGCAGAACTTGTCGCATCCGTACATGATCGAGACGAAAGATTTCAGCTTTGGCTGCAGGCCGCCGACGATGCGTCGGGGCACGGCGCGGTCATCGCGGTCGCGGCGGTCGGGGAGCTGGGTGGCGATGAGCGGGGTGCGCTCGCGGCGGATGGCGTCGATCAGTGATGGGAGGCGGTCGATTTGGCCGGTGCCGATGACTAGATCGACGTGCGGGGCGCGGCGGCGGATTTCGGGGGCTTCTTTTTGGGCCATGCAGCCGCAGACACCGATGATGAGGTCGGGGTTGGACTGCTTCATCTCGCGGAGCTGGCCCAGGTAAGAATAGACCTTGTCTTCGGGCTTGGCGCGAACGGAGCAGGTGTTGAGCAGGATGACGCCGGCGCTCGCGGTATCGGCGGGAACGTAGCCGCTGGCTTCCAGCATGGAGGCCATCTGCGCGGAATCGTCCTCGTTCATCTGGCAGCCCCAGGTGACGATGCTGTAGCCGCCCATGGGCTCGCCGGAGTCATATGCAGTTGTGGATGTCTCGAAAATCATTGTCCGAGTATTATCAGCCTATTCGTTAGGATTGGGGGATGAGCTTTCCGGCTCGTCTCCGATGCCGCGCAGCGCTTTGAGCAGAATAGCGACTTCGTCGGGCAGCGGGGCCGTGAACTCCATGCGCTTGCCGGTGACGGGATGGTTGAACGCGAGCGAGTAGGCGTGCAGCGCCTGACCATGCAGTCCGGCGACCATCTCGTTGAGCTGGTGGAGCGCATTGCCGCGCAGGTCGCTCGCCGAAACGCGGCGCAAGCCGCCGTAGACTTTGTCGCCGACTACGGGATAGCCGGTAAAAGCGCAATGCACGCGGATTTGGTGTGTGCGTCCGGTGTGAAGGACGGCTTCGACCCAGGAGAAAATGCCGAGGTGCTCCAGCAGGAACAATTCGGTGATCGCCACGCGCGCGTTGGGATGGCCGGTGGGGTGCAGCGTTGATGCGCCGACCATCCCGGCGAAGGGATCGAACGGGACTGGGCGCTCCAGATCGTCGAAGTCGAGCGCGCCGGCTGCCGGTTTATGGGGCATGCGGGTGTCGGTCTCGCGGCGCGGGTAGCTGGGGGCGCTGTCGACATCCTCGTAGACGGTCATGCGCTTGCGGTCGACGGGGTGGCGCATGATGGGCGCGTCAATCACGGCTTGCTTAAACGGTACCCTGCCCCAAAGCAAGGCTTTGTATTTTCGAGTGGCGACGCGGTCGCGGATTTGCTGGGACAAGCTGATGTGGGCGCGGTCCGTTTTGGCGACTACGATCAGGCCGGAAGTGTCTTTATCGAGGCGGTGAACGATGCCGGGGCGCATGACTCCGCCGATGCCGGAGAGATCGGAGCAGTGAGCCAGCAAGGCGTTGACCAGGGTGCCCGTTTCGGCTCCCGGCGCGGGATGGACGACCATTCCCTTGGCCTTGTTGATAACGATTAGGTCGGCGTCTTCGTAGATAATGTCGAGCGGAATATTTTCGGGAGACGCGGATTCCAGCGGGCGCGCCGTGGGCACGGCGACGTCGATGACGTCGCCGACACGGGTTTTGTAATTGGCCTTGGCGGACTGCCCATTGATCTTGATGGAGTGGGTGGCAATCAGCTTCTGCACGTGGGAACGTGACAAGTCGGTGAGGCGCTCGGACACAAAAACGTCCAGGCGGATATCGGCGTCGTCGCTGCTAATTTCTAGGCGCTCAGTCATGGGTGTTACCAAAGACGCTCCCAGCTACGCCGTTTCCAGTTCGTTTTAGCCGGCTGCGACTGCCGGCTCGGAGAGTGCTTGCGGGTAAGCACCGGCGGAAGTGTCCAAGGCATGCGCGTTTCGGTCGCCGCTAATCAGGTCCGGGCGGTTTCGGCGGCGTAGAGCTATCATACCTAACGCGCCGATGGCGAACAATAGGAAGCAGAAGAATTGCGCCGTGGTAAAGGGCGTGTGCGCGACTACGTCCGAGGTGGTGCCGGCGCGCCAGAACTCGATGGTGAAGCGCTCGACGGCGGACATCATCATGTAGAGGCAAGTCAGTTCGCCGATGTAGGCGCGGCCTTTTCGCTCGCGGTACGTGAGCAGGGCGTACCAGACTAAGCTAATGAGAGTGGCGTAGAGCTGGGTGGGATGGCTGGGCGGGGTCCAGAAAGTGGAATTGCCGACCTGGTCCTCGAACTTGATGCCCCAGGGAAGATTTGTGGGCCTGCCGTAGCAGCAGCCGTTCAGGAGGCACCCCACCCTGCCGATGGCGTAGCCGATCATGGCGGGAGCGGCGCATCGGTCTGCCATGGAGAGGAACGGGATGCGCTTGATGGCGCAGAAGATCGCCATGGCTAGAAGCGCGCCGCCGAGAGCGCCGTCGAAGGAGATACCGCCGTTCCAGATGGCCAGGATGTTGCTCCAGTGGTATTGGGAGCGGTCGGGATCGAGGGCGACGAAAACCAAGCGGGCGAACAGGATGCCGCTGATAATCATCCAGATGGAAACATCGAGGGTGTTGTCCACCGAGATGCGCTCCTGCGGGCGGCGCTTGGCCGAGTTGACGGCGTGCCAGACACCGGCGACGAACGCGACGAAAAGCATCGCGCCGTAGCTGCGCAGGACGACGTGAGGATGGCTGAGCTGGAAGAGGATTGGATGCATGCTGTCGTGCTTTACTAACGTTTGGATCGAGCTTGCGCGCGCCGAGTCTGGTTATGCTACGGCGCGACGGATGCGTTTGGTTCCGATGCGATTGACGGTTCGGTCTTAGTGGGCGGTTGATTGAGTGCGGGGTCGGCTTCGCTCGCCATTGTCCGGAAAGAGTAGAGCGCGAGGAGGGCGACGCCGATACAGATCGCGCTGTCGGCGACGTTGAATACGGGCCATTCATATGAGCCGATGCGCAGGTCGATGAAATCAACCACGGAGCCGTGTCGCGCGCGGTCGTAGAAGTTGCCCAGCGCGCCGCCGAGCGGGAGGGAAAGCGCTATGCCCAGCATCACTGGCAGAGCGTGTCTTTGCCGAAATATGTAGTAAGCGATGACGAGCGCGGCCAGAAGCGAACCCGCGGCCAGGAGCACGGTAGAGTGCGAGAACAGGCCGAACGCGCTGCCGGTATTGCTGGTGCGGGTGAAATAGAGCACCCTTTGAATGAGAGTGATTCCCTGCTGGTCCAGCGGCAGACGGTGGACGGCCCAAATTTTCGTGGCGCGGTCCAGGGCGAAGATAAAGGCCGCGAGAAGCAGCGCGGTGAAGCGAGTCATCGCGCTGCTTGGGCGAGCGGTTTCGCTTTCGTTTGAGGCGGCGCGATCGTTCAAAGGCCTTCTTGGATCTCCTGATCCTTGATGCAGAGCACGGCGTAAGGGAAGGCTTCAAGTCGCTCGTCGGGGATGCGCTCGCCGCACATATCGCAAATGCCATAGGTGCCTTCGTCGATTTTGGCGAGGGCTCGGTCCATCTGCTCGATAGCTCCGGCGTAGTCGGCGTCGAAGGCCATGTCGCGCTCGCGCTCGAAGGTCTCGGTAGCGACATCGGCGTCGTCGGTGGGGATGCTGGAGTCACTGCCGGCGGCTTCGCTCATCGGGTCGTTCTGGTCGCGGCCACGGGTCTCATTCAGGAGATCGGCGTACTCGGCGCGGATCTTCAAGATCGCTTCTTTTTGCTTGTTCAAATCCATGGGGTAGGTTGTACCCGATTCGCTTTCGTGAGTGCGGCGGCGCTGTGGCGGTAGGCGGCTGATAATTGTATTGCGACTACTGATGACACGGGAACTGTTGAGCGGACGCGCCGGGTTGGGGTGAATGGCTCCGCTGCGGGGTGAACTCGCTTCGCTCAAACAGGCACTCCTCGCTCCGCCATCCACCCCAACCCAGCGCTGGGCGAGTGCGCGGCGATACTAAATTGCTTGGCGGCGGCTAGAGGTTCAACACGGAGCGGCAGCGGCCACAAACGCCGGAGTCGGGATCGACGTCGGTTTTGATGAGCCAACAGCGGGCGCATTTGACGCCATCGGCTCGGGTGATATCGAATGCGCTTCCGATTGCCTCGCTTGCGGGATTCAGGCTTACCCGCGAAACGAGGAGCAGCTCGGCCAACTCGTTTTCGTAGGGTCTGAGGGCGGCTATTTCCGGCTCCGGCAGGCGCGCGGCGACATCAGCTTCCAGCGGCTTGCCAATTTGCTTTGCTTGACGCGCGGTTTCGATGGCGCGGTACGCGGCTTCTCGGAACTGGATCACGCTTTGCCAGCGCTGCGCGAGAGCGGGATCGTTGTAGCGGCTTAAGTCCGGGAAAGGGACGAGCTGCGCGCTGAAGGGTTTTTCGCCTTCGATTTTCAGCTTGGCCCAGATTTCGTCGGAGGTGAAGGAGATAATTGGAGCGAGCAAGATGGTAAGGCTGTGAACGATGCGGTAGACGGCGGTTTGCGCGGAGCGGCGCTTGGGCGAGTCGGCGGCTTCGGCGTAGAGAGTATCTTTGAGGACGTCGAAGTAGAACGCGCTGAGGAACGCGGTGAACTGCTGGACGGCTTGGGCGGCGCGGTGGAACTCGTAGGAGTCGTAGGCGGCGCGGATGGTTTGGGCGACTTCGGCGAGGCGGTGCAGGGCGAAGCGGTCGAGCTCACGCAGGTCGGCGTCGGGGACGGTGTTTGCGGCGGGGTCGAAGTCCTGAAGGTTGGTGAGGCCGAAGCGGAGAGTGTTGCGGAGGCGGCGGTAGGCTTCGACGGTCTGGTCCATGATGCCCTTGCCGACGCGAACATCGGCGAAGTAGTCGGTGGACGCGACCCAGAGGCGGAGAACGTCGGCGCCGAATTTAGCGATAACTTCGGAGGGCAGGACGCCGTTGCCGAGGGATTTGCTGAATTTGCGGCCCTGCTCGTCGAGGGTCCAGCCGTTGGTAACGACCTGGCGGAACGGAGCCGCGCCTTTGGTGGCCATGCCGATCATCAGGGAGGAATTAAACCAGCCGCGATGCTGGTCGCCGCCTTCGAGGTAGACGTCGGCGGGCCAGTGGAGGTTGGGCCATTCGCCGCTGGCGAGGACGGCGCGGTTGGTGGTGCCGGAATCGAACCAAACGTCGAAGATATCGGTTTCCTTGCCGAACTCGGAGCTGCCGCAGTGCGGGCAGGTGAAGCCGTCGGGCAAAAGCTGGGCGGTATTCAGCTCGAACCAGACGTCGGAATTGGATTTCCGGATCAGGTTTTCGACGTGCTGAATGACGCGCGGCTCCAGGATTTCGTTGTCGCACTGCTTACAGTAGAAAACAGGGATGCCGACGCCCCAGACGCGCTGACGGGACAAACACCAGTCGGGACGGTTGGCGACCATGGTGGTGATGCGGTTAATGGATTCCTTGGGGAACCACACGACGTCGTTTTCGATGGCGGCGAGGCAGCGCTCGCGGTGGCCGTCGTGGTCGATGCTCATGAACCACTGGCGGGTGGCGCGGAAGATCACGGGGTTGTGGCAGCGCCAGCAATGGGGGTAGGAGTGATCGATTGGAATTTGTCCTACCAAAGCATCAGCAGCTTTTAAGGCTTCGATTACACTCGTGTTACCTTCCCAAATTGTTTGACCTTCAAAAAGCGGTCCAGCCTCAGCAGTAAACCGTCCAGAATCGTCAACCGGTGACAAAACTTCAAGACCGTACTTTTCACCAGTTTCGAAATCTTCGCGTCCATGACCTGGAGCGGTGTGTACGATACCTGTTCCACTTTCGTCGGTGACATAATCGGCAGTTACTATCGGCGATAACCTGTTGTAAAGAGGATGCTTAAATTCTAATCCTTCAAGTTCCTTCCCTACGAACGTAGAATATTTTTCTGATAACTTCACTTCACCAGAACCAGCTTGCATCATCGCAGGGAAGAAGAGGTTCGCAAATGAACTAAATCGGCTGAAGTTAGCTGAAACCAAATAATAGTTGCCATTAACTTCTGCAAACCCATATGTATCTTCTGGATTGACAGCTAATGCAACGTTGGCTGGAATTGTCCACGGCGTCGTTGTCCAAGCTACAGCAAACGTATTTTGAGGAGACGCATCATCGGGAAGTAAGCCCTTTGCATCGTGCGCAAGTGGAAATGCAACAAAAATCGATTGATCTACTCTATCGGCGTATTCGATTTCGGCGTCGGCGAGGGCGGTGCGGTCGGTGGGGCACCAGTGGACGGGCTTGAGGCCCCGGTAGATGAAGCCGCGCTCGACCAGGATGCGGAAGGCGGCGACGATTTCGGCCTCGAAGTGGCCGGTCATGGTTAGGTAGGGATGCTGCCAATCGCCGTTGACGCCCAGGCGCTCGAACTGCTCGCGCTGGGTGTCCACCCACTCGCGGGCGTATTCGCGGCAACGTTTACGCAACTCCAGGGGCGTGGGGATGACTTTCTGCTCGCGGAATTCTTTGGTGACGGCGGTTTCGATGGGCAGACCGTGGTTATCCCAACCGGGAACATAGGGCGCTTTGTAGCCGGACATCGACTTGGACTTGACGATCAGGTCTTTCAGGATTTTGTTGAGCGCGTGGCCGAGGTGCAGGTTGCCGTTGGAGTACGGGGGGCCGTCGTGCAGGACGAAGGTGCCGAGCGGCTTGTCGCCCGCTAAGGTTTGACCGTAGAGATCGCGCTCGCGCCAGTTGGAGAGAATGCCCGGCTCGCGCTGCGGAAGGCTCGCGCGCTGGGGAATGGCCGTGGCGTTGGAATCGAGGCCGTCGCCTTCGCCGTTTTTGACGTCCGGGGCCGGAAGGTTGAGGGTGGCGCTGTAGTCGTGTTTTTTGTCGGTGCTGGAAAGTTCGGGGGTTGGCATCTGCTGTTGCTCACTCGGGGAGAGGGTTCGAAATAGTTTTTTTGCGCCGCGTCGGCGCGGCTGGAATACGTCAGTATACCTTTTGGGGAGCTGCCGGGCTTACGGTGACGGGCGGCTGAACTGTTGCGATGCCGCAGCCGCGCGCGATGACGGAGCGTCTACTTTACGCAGCTTTTCGAGCAGGAGGGCCACTTCCTCGGCGGGAACTTTGCGTCGGTCGGCGTTGGTGACGTAGAAGGCGGCGCGCAGGCGGCTGCCCCAGATGGAAAGCCGCGCGGAATGGATGTTCCAGGCCAGCTCGGAGATGGCGGAGGCGACGCGGTAGAGGACGCCCTGCTCCATGGGCGCGCGGACATCCACCAAGCTGTAGCGCTCGGAGGTGGCGTCGTCGATCTTGGCGGAGTGGACAACCTGGTCGGCGGCGTCTTTTTTGCGCTTCTGGTGCAGCTGGGCAATCGTTTCCGCGCCGGTGAGAACTGCCCGGACAGTGTCCTGCACCTCGGCTTTTTTGGCGTTGGAGAGCGGCTTGCCGCGGAAGTCGATCCATAAGGTGTCGATAGCGATGCGGATGGAGGAGTCGCGGGTGAACACTTGGGCGGCGTGCAGGTTGACGTCGAGGGCGTAGAGCACTCCGAAGATTTTGGCCAGGAGTCCGGGCTTCTGCTCGTCATAGGCGACGATGGTCAGCTCGGTGAAATCGCTGCCGGTCTCGTTGCGAAAGTCGATGCAGGGCAGCATGGTGGCGCGGAGGCGATTGATCATCGCCATGTGCAAGTACATCTCGTCGAGCGTGGTATTGAGCAGATATTGGGCCGACATGCGGGCGGTGTGCTCGTGGATGGCATCGGGCGGGAGGTTTTGCTGGGCAAGCTGGCGCTTGACACGCTCGCGGTGCTTGGCGAGATCGGGCACGAACGCGGGGAGCGGCTCGGCGTCGCCGCTATCTTGCGCCTTTGCCGACGCGGCCGCTTGGGCGAGCGCGGCGTCCGCTCTTCCGAAAAGCTCGTTCAAGAAGCGGTTCTGCATCTCGGTCCAGACGCCGTTGCCGACGGAATGGGTGTCTGCGTATGTCAGCAGGTAAAGCATGTGCAGCTTTGCCGGAGTATCGACAATTTGCGTGAAGTCGCGGATGGTTTCGTCCATGCCGAGATCGCGCAGGCGGGAAATTTCGGCCATGAGCAGGTGGTTGCGGACCAGAAAAACGAGAAGCTGGGTGGGCTCGTCGTGCCAGCCGAAGCGGCGGGCGATTTGCTCAGCGATATTCGCGCCAACTTCGGCGTGGGAGCCTTCGCTCGGCCACTTCTTGCCGACGTCGTGGAGCAGTCCCGCGACGTAGAGGACTTCCGGCGCAGTGACTTCGTCCCAGGCGCGGCGGTACTCGGCAAATTTCGGATTGTCGCTGAGGCGCAGCTGCTCCAGAGTATCGACGACGCGGAGGGAGTGCTCGCCGACGGTGTACTCGTGGGCGGCGTCGTAGGGGATCAGCTCGCGCAACCCCGCCATCTCCGGCATGCACCAGGTGAGTACGTCGCTGTCGGCCAGCCAGCGGACTGAATCGGCGATTCCTTGGGGCGCGCCGAGAATACGCCAGAGAACGCGCCCGCAGAGATCGGCGCGCGCGGGCACGGGCGCTTGGGCGATGAACGCTTCGACATCGCCGCCGACATCGTCGCCGTAGCCAAGCTGGTAGGCCTGGGCCAGCTCGCAAATGTGCAGGGGCAGAACGGAATCCTGGCTAGCGGCGTCGGCGGACGTCACGACTACTTTGCGTCCTATGGAGCTGAGGCCGGCCACACCGAGATTTAACCGGCTGTCGCAGCAGCGCTGGACAACCATGGAGGAGATGCGGCGCATTGTCCCGACGTGGGCGTAGTAGTCGGCCATAAAGCGCTCCACTCCGGGGCTGTTCGGCAGATCGTCGTAGCCGAGGGCTTGCGCGACCTGCTCCTGTTTTTCGGCGGTGAGGCGGTCGGTGCCGTTGCGAGCGGCGCAGTGGAGCGTGAAGCGGACGAGGCGGAGAAAGCCGTAAATGCGCGTGAATTCTTCAGATTGATGGGCCGAGATCAGCGCGCGGGATTGAAGGGTGGTCAGCGCTTGATCTCGGGGCACGCCGCCGATCGCCTGGCCGAACCATTCCACCATTTGGCCGTCGCGCAGGCCGCCTGGGCTTTCTTTTACGTTCGGCTCGACGATATAGGGCGTCGCCGGCTCCGGCTCTGGCGTCAGTTTTACGAGGACGGCGTTTCGTTCGGCGTTTTTTTGGAAGAGGAAGTCGGCGACTAGAAGCTGGCGGCGGAACTGGGTGGTGAAATCGTCGAAGAGCTTTTCGCTGCCGACGATCAGGCGGGCGTCGAGCATCGCGGTTTGGGTTTGATGATCGAGCTGCCCGAAGTCGCTGCTCAGACGGTAGCCGTAGCCGACTTTGATGCCGGCTCCGTAGAGAAAGACGTCCATGACGCCCTGGAACATGCCTTTGATGATGGCGTTGAGGTGGTCGTCATCCTCGTGGGAGGCTAAGAAAGTAAGATCGACATCGGAGTATGGGGCCAGCTCGCGCCGCCCATAGCCGCCGGTCGCCAGGATGGAAAGCTGATCGAGGGGGCCGGGACTGTAGCGCGCCGCATCGCATTCGATGGCGAAGAGCGCGCGAATGACGGCATCGACGATGATGCTGAGTGAATCCAGCGAGGCGGCGGGGTCGCGGCTGTCGTGGCCGGCAGTCATGATGCTGTCGCGCGACTCGACCAGCAGGCGTGTCAGCTCGGCTTTGCCGCGTGTTTGAGAAATGGCTGTCAGAAGTTGCCGGACATCGAATTCCATACAAGAATAGCTTATAGCATACAATCGAAATGGTTGCGGGATACCCGCGTTTGATCGTGATATTGCAGGCGTTGTGGAACCTGGCTGATGGTTTGCGGTGTTGATAAATAAAGAGTTTTGCAATTACCTTGCGGCAAGGTAAAATTCAAGTCGTGGCGCGGAGCTTCGGAAACAGAGAAAAACGCGCCGCATGGACATTAACAATCTTAGATGACCGAAACCCAAATACCTAGACTTCCCCTCGGTTTAGCGCCGGAGCCGACTTCCAACGATAGCGGCAATGGTATCGCCGCCGCAAACAGCGGCATGCAGTTGCGCGTCACGGATAATCTTTCCCAGCTGCTTGCGGTGATTCCACCGGAAATCCGGCACGCTCTTCAAGAGCTAGAAAATCTCGACGGCTTGATCGAGATTGTCATGGATCTAGGCCGCGAGGCCGAGGCGCGATTTCCCGGCGGGCGTGTCCACTGGCTCCGTGACGGCGCGCAGGTAACGCAGGACGATATCAACTACGTGGTCTCGCGCGTGGGAACGTTCGGCAAGGACAACCGCGCCGGAATCGAGCGCACTTTGCACCGCATTTCCGCGATCCGGAACCGCGCGGGCGCGATTATCGGACTGACATGCCGGATCGGGCGGGCCGTGTACGGCACGATCGACATTATTCGCGATATTGTGGAATCCGGCAAGAGCATCCTGATGCTGGGCAAGCCGGGGCGCGGCAAGACCACCAAGCTGCGCGAAGTGGCGCGTATCTTATCCGAAGAGTTCAATAAGCGCGTGGTGATTGTGGATACGTCGAACGAGATCGCGGGTGACGGAGATATCCCCCACCCCGCTATCGGGCGCTCGCGGCGGATGCAGGTGACCACCCCGGAAGATCAGCACGCCGTGATGATCGAGGCGGTGGAAAACCACATGCCGGAAGTGGTCGTGATCGACGAGATCGGCGTGGAGGCGGAAGCGTTCGCTGCGCGGACTATCGCTGAGCGCGGCGTGATGCTGGTGGGGACGGCGCACGGCAACAGCCTGGAGAATCTGCTGATGAACCCGACTTTGTCGGATTTGATCGGCGGGATCCAGCCGGTGACTTTGTCGGATGAGGAAGCGAAAAAGCGCGGCACGCAAAAAACGGTGCTGGAGCGCAAAGCGCCGCCGACTTTCGAGGTAATTATCGAGATCATGGAGGTGGATAAGCTGGCGATCCACCATGACGTCACGCAGACGGTGGACCGAATGCTGCGGGGCGGCCAGCCTCGCCCGGAGATCCGTGCGCGAAACTCCGACGGACAAGTAGAAATCCTGCAGAAAAGCGATCTGCACGCGAAGCCGACGCATGGGGCGCAGTACGAGATTGGCGAAGGCCCAACTGGGCGCGAGGGCGCGATGGGCTTCAGCCGCGTCCAGCAGGCGCATGGGCAGTATGCCGGGGCGCAGCCACCGGGATCGTCGCCGAACAGTATGGCGGTGCCTTACGGGGCGAGTGGCATGGGGCCGCTGGGAACGGCGGCGGCGAATGCGCCGATGGCGGGAGTGGTGCGAATTTTTCCGTAC
>CAXSEA010000058.1:0-17450 GCA_964235675.1 uncultured Armatimonadales bacterium
CACGCCTTCGCTGAAGCGAGTGCTGGACGAATGAGGCTTTAGCTTCTTCCTGGTTAACTCAATATGGGGCGAGGCAATACGCCTCACCCCATATTGTGCTTAGGCTGCTTTCGCGTTCAGGATTACGTCTACGTTTCCGGTGATGGCATTGGAGTAGGGGCAGACAGCGTGGGCCTTGGTGACGAGGTCGTCGGCCTGCTGCTGGGTGACGCCGGAGAGGGTAACGTCGAGCTTGACTTCCAGGCCGTAGCCGCCTTTGCCGTTGGGTCCGATGCCGACTGCGGCATCCACCTGAGTGGCGGTGACCGGCGCTTTTTCCTTCTGGATGACGACGCTCAGGGCGCTGTCGAAGCAGGCGGCGTAGCCCGCGGCGAACATCTGCTCAGGATTGGTCGCGGTGCCAGGGCCGCCCATCTCCTTGGGGGTTCGAACGTCGATGTCGAGCAAGCCGTCGGAAGAGCGGACGTGCCCATTTCTGCCGCCGGTGGCGGTCGCCTGCGCGGTGTAGATTGCCTCAATAGCCAAAGATTGATAGTTCCTTTCGAATGCTGTTCTCGCAGTTTTGAATGCCTCCGCCGGCGCGTTCGTTCCGGCAGAGGCGATTCCGGCTCGGGCATGCAGAAGGACGCACTTTCATTGACTCTTCAGCAGAGTTTGTGACATAATTCACGTACTCGGATGCGAATTTGTTAGGGTACATTATCGTACGCTGTTTGCGCATCCCAGAGGAGCTTTCAACTGCATGCCGCCCGCCTCAGTCAATCCTGGTTACGCTACTTCCGCTTCCCTCGGCGACTACTTGCCTTTGCTGATTTTGCTGATCGTCGGCATTATCTTGGCGGGCACGCTGGTGCTGCTGTCGTGGATTTTGGGCCCGAAGCATCTCACTAAAGAGAAGCTGATGCCGTATGAGTGCGGAGTGAATCCCGTGGGCAGCGCCCGTGAGCGGTTTCCAGTTAAATATTATCTGATCGCGATGCTGTTTATCGTGTTCGATATCGAGACCGTGTTCCTGTACCCTTGGGCGGTGACGTTCCGCAGCGGCGGGCACACGTTCCGCCTGTTCGAGTTTTCCGAGATGATCGTCTTTATCATCATTCTATTTGTCGGCTATGTCTATGTTTGGAAGAAAGGGGCGCTCACATGGGAGTAGAGCAAAATCTTGGCGTCCTGACCGTCACGATGAACAAGGCGGTGAACTGGGCTCGCCGCAACTCTGTTTGGCCGGCGACGTTCGGTCTGGCGTGCTGCGCTATCGAGATGATGGCCGCAACCAACTCGCGCTATGATTTGGCGCGGTTCGGCTCGGAGGCGTTCCGCGCTTCGCCTCGGCAGGCGGACTTGATGATTGTGGCCGGGCGCGTTTCCAAGAAGATGGCACCGGTGCTCAGGCGTATCTATGACCAGATGCCCGAGCCGAAGTGGGTGATCTCGATGGGCGACTGCGCGTCTTGCTCGGGCGTGTTCAACAACTACGCCATTTTGCAGGGCGTGGATACGATTGTGCCGGTCGATATCTATGTTCCAGGCTGCCCGCCGAACCCGGATGCGCTGATCTACGGCATTATGCAGCTGCAGAAGAAGATCGACCGCGAGCACTTCGATGGGTCGCGCCGGTAGCCTGCATGATCGGGCTATATCACTAACTAAACAATTATGGTTGATTTTGACGTTCGATTAGGTCTGACCCCGACGGATTTGCAGCTACGTAATTTGCAGATCAAGCGTCCGGACGATTGGCTTGACCTTGACCCTGATGACTGTGTCGAGCTGCGCATCATCGAGGAGCGTTTCGCCAGCGACGTGGTGAAAACGCGCCGTTTCCGGGACGAGAACACGATTTGGGTGAAGCGCGACCATATTCTCGATATCTGCTTGTTGCTGCGCGACCATCCCGAGACGCGATACAACTTTCTGGCTGATCTGACTGCGGTTGATCTGCTGAATATCAAGCAGCCGGGCGAGCCTCGCTGGGAAGTAGTGTACAACTTGTACTCGCTGACCACATTTAAGCGGCTTCGGCTCAAGGCTCAGCTGGAAGACGCGCAGCCGATGCCGAGTATTCTCACAGTCGAGAGCGTATGGCCCGCGGCCAACTGGCCGGAGCGGGAAGTTTACGACTTGTTCGGCATCAATTTCATTTTGCATTCCGACCTGCGCCGTATCCAGATGCCGGACGACTGGATCGGGCATCCGCTTCGCAAGGATTTCCCGCTGGGCGGCGAGACTGTCGAGTTCTCGTACAATGTGCAAGAGCGGGCGGGCGGCGGCGGGCTGGGCTCTCTCCACACTCCTTAGAATTTAAGCACACAGACTATGACGACTCCTCTGCAAGAGATACAAGTCAAGAGCGGGCTTCCATCGGATTATAAAGCACCGCGCGGCGTCACAATCGAGACGATGGAGCAGGCTGCGGAAAACGACGGCGACATTATGGTCGTCAATATGGGGCCGCAGCACCCATCGACCCACGGCGTTCTGCGCCTGGTGGTGGAGCTGGACGGCGAAACCATTGTCAACGCGGTGCCGCATATCGGTTATTTGCATACCGGCATCGAAAAAACGATGGAGAACATGACCTATTACAAGGCCCTGGTCTGCACCGACCGCGAGGATTATCTTTCCAACTTAATCAACAACACGGCGTATAGCCTGGCGGTGGAGAAGCTGCTGGACGTGCCGATCCCGCCGCGCGCCAACCGACTGCGGGTGATCTTAAATGAGTTGGAGCGGATCGCCAGCCATTTGATCTGGCTGGGAACGCACGCGCTCGATATCGGGGCGATGACGGTATTTTTCTATACCTGGCGCGAGCGCGACTTGATTTTGGACTTGAAGGAGATGATCTCCGGCGTCCGGATGATGACGTCTTGGATCTGCCCAGGCGGGTTGCGCGGCGACGCGCCGCCAAACTGGCTGGAGAAGGTGCAGGCGTTTGTCGATTTCTTTCCGCACCGCATCGACGAGTACGACCGGCTGCTGACCAAGAACCCGATTTGGATCGAGCGGTTGACAGGCATTGGGATACTGTCGGCGGAAGACGCGATCGCGCTTGGGATGTCGGGGCCAAGCTTGCGCGGATCGGGAGTCGCCTGGGACTTGCGCAAGGCGAACCCTTACTGCGGCTACGAAGAGTTTGAGTTCGATATTCCCGTCGGCAACCATGGCGACGTCTATGACCGGTTCCTGTGCCGGATGGAAGAAATGCGGCAGAGTATCCGCATCTTGCAGCAGGCGCTGAAGGACGTGCCGGGCGGGCCGGTGATGACAACGGACCGCAAGGTCGCGCCGCCTCCCCGCGCGGAATTGGACACGTCGATGGAGTCGCTGATTCACCATTTTAAGCTGTTTACCGAGGGATACCATCCCCCGGTTGGCGAGTCGTATGTGGGAGTGGAATCCGGGCGCGGCGAGAAGGGCTACTATATCTACTCCGACGGAAGCAATATTCCGTACCGGGTGAAGATTAACGGGCCGTCGTTGAAGAACCTTCAGGCGTTGCCGACGATGGCGAAGGGGCGGTATATCGCGGACGTCGTCGCGATTATCGGATCTATTGACATCGTGCTGGGTGATATCGACCATTAAGTAAGCCACAAATTCGTGGGCATTATCAAGAGCTAATTTCTATGTTTTCCGAGCAAGCGAAAGTGACACTCGCCAAGATTATCGCCAAGTATCCCGATAAGAAAGCCGCGCTGCTGCCGGCCTTGTGGTTGGCGCAAGAGGAGTACGGCGGCTGGCTGCCGACCGAGGCGATGGCTGAGGTGGCGGGTTACTTGGATATGCCTCCGGCTGAGGTGGAGGGTGTGGCGACCTTCTACACGATGTACAACAAGGTGCCGGTCGGCAAGTACCATATCGAGGTTTGCCACAATATCGCTTGCATGGTGCGCGGCTCGGACGAGCTTATTGACTACATCGGAAGCAAGCTGGGCATCCACGAGGGCGAGACAACATCGGACAAGCGGTTTACGCTGTCAGCGGCCGAGTGCTTAGGAGCTTGCGCGAACGCGCCTTGCTTTATGATCGGCGATAACTATTACGAGGATATGTCGGCTGAGAAAACCAGCGCGCTCCTCGACGAGCTGGCAACCAAGTAACGCGGCATGCGCCGAGATAAAACACTATGCCACAGCAAGAGCTAATTTTTAAGAACCGGACGATTGACCGTATCAATGAGATGGAGACTTATCTCAAATACGGCGGTTACGACGCGACGCGCAAGGCGCTTGCGATGACTCAGGATGAAGTGATCGAGGAAGTGAAAGCGTCCGGGCTGCGCGGGCGCGGCGGAGCGGGGTTCCCGACGCATATTAAGTGGAACGCGTTTCCGAAGAACTGGGATCAGCCGCACTACTTCATTATCAACGCGGACGAGGGCGAGCCGGGGACGGCTAAAGACCGCGAGATTATGAACAAGCTGCCGCACTTGTTCTTGGAAGGCTGCATTATCGCCTCGTGGGCGACTCGCGCGAATACCTGCTATATCTATGTGCGCGGCGAGTATATGCAGCCCGCAGCGTCGGTGGAGCGGGCGGTTCAAGAGGCTTACGCCAAGGGTTTTCTCGGCAAGGGAATTTTTGGGACGGATTACGACCTTGACATTTTTGTGCACTTAGGGGCAGGCTCGTATGAATGCGGCGAGGAATCGGCGCTGATGTCGAGCTTGATGGGCGAGCGGGGAATGCCGAGGCACAAGCCGCCGAGTGCGCCGCTGCCGATGATTAAGGGCGTGTGGGGATGCCCGTCGGTAGTGAACAATGTCGAGACTGTGGCGGCCTGCGTTCCCATCATGAATATGGGCGGGGCTGAGTACGCCAAGATCGGGGTTGGACGCAGCACCGGGACTAAAATCTTTACGATTTCGGGGCATGTGAACAAGCCAGGCAACTACGAATATCCTTTGGGAACTACTCTGCGGCAGATGCTGGACGATTGCGGCGGGCCGCTGAATGGCAAACCGCTGAAGTTTATTATTCCGGGGGGATCGTCGACTCCGCTACTGCCGGCGACGGACAAAAATCTCGATCTCGGGATGGATTACGAGACGATGATGGCGAACGGCACGATGCTCGGGTCGGGCGGCGTGATGTTTTTCAACGAGGATGTCAGCGTGCCGGTTTTGATGACGCGTCTGATGCACTTTTACGCGCACGAGTCTTGCGGCAAGTGTACGCCGTGCCGCGAGGGAACGTCGTGGCTGGTGAAGATTCACGACCGAATCATGGCGGGAGGCGGGCGGATGGAGGATATCGATATCCTGCTGGATATCTGCAACAACATCTCCGGGCGCTCGTTCTGCGCGCTGGGCGATGCCGCCGCGATGCCGATCCAGGGCGCGATGAAGTTTTTCCGCAACGAGTATGAGGCTCTAATCCCGCGCGAGAGCATGTCGCGACGTATTTTCGCATCGCTGCCGGTGACCGCTTAAGTTTTCCAGCGATTTAGAAGCACAATTTTCCATGGCTGACAATTCCACAAAAGACACCGCCGCGCTGCAGGCTCCCGCCGAAGATTTGGTGAGCTTGAGCATTGACGGTAAGAAGGTTTCGGTGCCGAAGGGCACGCTGGTGATTACCGCCGCGTTTCAAGCGGGCGCGGATATTCCCTATTTTTGCCATCATCCTCGTCTGACGCCCGCCGGCGCTTGCCGGCAGTGCATCGTTAAGATTGAGAAGATGAACAAGCTGCAAACGGCTTGCACGGTTCCCGTGGCCGAAGGCATGGTGGTGGATACGACGTCGCCGGAGGTGAAGGCGGCGCAGCAGTCGATTCTTGAGTTTTTGCTCATCAACCATCCGCTCGACTGCCCGATCTGCGACCGGGGCGGGGAGTGCCCGCTGCAGAATATGGCATTCCAGTACGGGCCGGGCGTGACGCGGTTCGTGGATGAGAAGAGGCATTTCCCCAAGGCGGTGCCGATCTCGCAGTATGTCGTTTTGGACCGCGAGCGCTGTATTCAGTGCGCGCGCTGCACGCGGTTCACGCAGGAGATCAGCGGCGACGGAGAGCTGGCGATTGAAAGCCGGGGGAACTCGTCGATTATCTCGCCATTCTCCGCGACGGGGCTGAATTCTAAGTTCAGCGGCAATACCGTGGAGCTTTGCCCGGTGGGTGCGCTGCTTTCACGCACTTACCGGTTTGCCGCGCGTCCCTGGGAGTTCCATTCGCAGGATTCGATTTGCAGCATGTGCGGGGTAGGGTGCAATATCGCGGTCCAGTCGCGCAATTCTAAAGTCACTCGCGTAAATGCGCGCGAGAACGAAGCCGTCAATATCGAGTGGACTTGCGATATCGGCAAGTTCGAGCAGTACTGGGTAACTTCCGATGAGCGTGTGACCAGCCCGATGGTGCGACGCTCCGGGCACCTGGTGAAGACGAGCTGGGACGAGGCTCTGAATATTGTCGCCGATGGGCTCCGGAGCGCGGCCGGGCCGTCAGGCGCGGGAGTCGCGGGGCTGGCCGGGACACATGTCTCCAACGAAGACGCTTATTTATTCCAGAAGCTGTTCCGGATTGGTCTGGGATCGAACAACATCGATCACCGGATGTACGATTTCCCGATTCAGCCGATGCAGACGAGCATCGCCGATATCGGCTCGGCCAAGCGCATTGTCGCTGTCGGGTTCGATCCGAAAGAGTATTTGCCGGTTCTCTGGCTGTGGATCTACCACGCCATCTCGAAGAACTTCGCGACTTACGCGCAGGTGAATACAATTGCTGATGCGAAGCTGACCGAGGCTGTCGCGGCGGGCGAGGGGACGATTATTCTCACGTCGGATAAGATCGCCGCCGCCGATGCGCGGGCGCTTTTGGGGATGGCGTCGGGATCGGGGGCGAAGGTGAATATCCTGCTGCCGGACAACAACTCCTGGGGCTTGATCAATATGGGCGTTTTGCCGGATAGGCTGCCCGCGCGGCAGTCGGTAAGCAACGGCGCTCGTCCCGGATTCGAGAAGCTTTGGGGCGGGCCGGTGCCGTCGAACCCTGGGCTGAATACATCGGGCATTCTGGATGCAGCGATCAGCGGCTCGGTGAAAGCACTATACGTGATGGGAGCCGACCCCGGTAAGCATCTTGGGAGTAAGGCGTCCGAGGCACTGGCCCGGTTGCCGTTTTTGGTGGTGCAAGATCTGTTTTTGACCGAGACGGCCAAGCAGGCCGATGTTTTCCTTCCGGCGTGCTCGTTTGTCGAGCGCGACGGGCACTTTACCAATATCGAGGGGCGGGTTCAGCGGTTCCAGGCCGCGTTTGAGCCGATTGGCGAGAGCCGTCCGGACTGGCATATTTTGGCGGAGCTGCTGGCTCGGTATGGCAAACCGGTCGCTTATTTCGATGCAATTGATATTTCCGATGAAATCAGTGTCGCGCTGGTGCCGCATTCCGCGGGGTAGCGGCAGTTCCAGAATGGGCGGGCAATTGCCGGGTGACGGCGAGTCAGTTTTGAAAGCTAACTTATGGGTGCTTACGATACGTTTTTGAACTTTTTCGGCGCTCCGTATTCGCATCCTTTTGCGATTGCCTGGTATTGGGGATTGCTGCGCGATCTGCTGCGCGTGCTAGCAGCATTGTTTGGTGTCCTGCTGCTGGTTCCGCCGCTGATCTGGTTCGAGCGGCGATTGCTGGGCTTTATGCAGCAGCGTCAGGGGCCGAACCGCGTGGGCCCGTTTGGATTGCTGCAGCCGTTGGCGGACGCGTTGAAGCTGTTGATGAAGGAAGATATCATTCCTTCCAATGTCGATAAGGCGCTTTATATCGCGGCGCCGGCTGTGATGCTGGTGCCCGCGCTGATTACCTGCGGGGTGATTCCCTGGAGCGCAAGCAAAGCATGGGGAGCTGCCGCGCCGAACGTCAATATCGGTATCCTGTATATTCTGGCGGCGGCTTCGTTCGGCGTTTACGGGGTAGTGCTGGCGGGATGGTCGAGCAACAATAAGTACGCGCTGCTCGGCGGGCTAAGGTCGTCGGCGCAGATGATCTCCTATGAGCTGGCTATGGGACTCAGCATCGTTTCCGTGGTGCTGATTTCCGGCGCGACCGGCATGCAGGAGATTGTGGGCAGCCAATCCGGGTACTGGACGACTCCGACGCTTTACCATTTAGGGCTGGGCATTCCGCAGTGGCATATTCTGCAGTATTTCCCAATGGGATTTGTTGCCACGATTATTTATACGATATCGGCGGTGGCGGAGACTAACCGTGCGCCGTTCGATCTTCCGGAAGCCGAGACCGAGCTGGTGGCCGGTTACCACACCGAGTACACGAGCATGAAGTTCGCTATGTTCTTCATGGGCGAGTACGCGAACATGGTAATTGTTTGCGCGGTCTGCGTCACGCTGTTTTTCGGTGGCTATAAAGGGATTATCCCGCTACTGGATGAGTGGCCTCGGATGTGGGCGCACGGGTTTCATCACATTGGGGCGGACTGGCTGACGAATATTATCGATTCGGCGATTGGGCCTATCAACCTGCTGGTGAAGATCATTTGCGGACTCTATTTCTTTATCTGGCTGCGGGCCACTCTTCCACGGCTTCGTTATGACATGCTGATGGAGTTCGGGTGGAAGGGGCTGCTGCCGATTGCGTTGGGAAATATCCTTTGTATCGCGGTCTGCATGACGTTCGGCTATATTGTAGGTCTGGTAACCTGGCTAGTGATTGCCGGAGTTGCGCTGGTGGTAGTCGCCAGTTTGAAGCCGACGCAGAACTTTGCCGACAAGACGCGGCGAGCCAGCAAACTGCAGATGTTCTCCGAGGCGCAGCCTTATATCGTGGTGGCCGAAGCGACCGCGCGGGGCACGTCTGGAGGCTCCAGCCGCCCGCTACTGGGCGGCAACGATATTCGCCCCGATGCTTTGGCCGCGCCCGGCGCACGTGAAGAGGAAGAAGTAATTCGATGAGTTTATGGGACGATATCAAGGCGCTGGGACAAGAAGTGAAAGCGCCGCTGACGGGAATGGCGATTACCAATTCGTACGTGACGAAAGATCGCGTGACGATCGAATATCCGGAGGTGCGCCGGCCGCTTGGACGCCGCGCGCGCTGGCGGCATGTGCTGAACCGGTACGACAATGGGCTGGAGAAGTGCATCGGCTGCTCGCTTTGTGCGGGCGCTTGCCCGGCGAACGCGATTCACGTAAAAGCCGCCGAGAATACTCCTGAAAACCGTCGCTCGCCGGGTGAGCGCTACGCGGCCGAGTATGAGATCAACATGATTCGGTGCATCTTCTGTGGCTACTGCGAAGAAGCGTGCCCGACCCAGGCGATTCAGCTGAAAGACATCTACGAGCTTGCCGACGATAACCGCAAGGATCTGATCTATACCAAGCAGATGATGCTTGTGCCCGATCCGACGGCGGAATAGCGTCACGGCGTAGTTGCTCGAAGGCTCTCGAAAAGATGCTAGCCGACGGACGTATTCGGATAAGAATATAAGGTATAACGGGGCGACTTTCCTCTGTCCCCCTTACGCCTGATGCAAGCTTCTGCCGCTGTCACAGCGATGCTTCAACATATATGGGTTTCGATTTAGTTTTATTTGCCGTGCTGGCCGCGATTGCGGTGATTTGCGCACTTTCGATGGTGATCTACAACGATCCTGTCCGCTGCGCATTAAGCCTGGTTGGCGTGCTGATGAGCGTGGCGTTCCTGTTTTTGGAGCTGCATGCGTCGTTTCTCGCTGCGGCGCAGGTGATTGTGTACGCCGGGGCGATTATGGTGCTGTTCGTGTTCGTGATTATGCTCCTAAATCTTGGGGCAAACGAGCAGGTGAAGAATGCTTTGAAGTCGCAAAGCGCGTTTGCGGGCATTGCCGGCTTAATTCTCGCGCTGGTGATTGTCGGCGGGATTCTGTCGCTGCATCCCGGCTCCACTCTGCTGCCGCACGCGATGACCGGACCGCCGGAAATCGGCTTGGTCATGTTCTCGCAGGCGTACGTCTTTCCTTTTGAAGCGATTTCAATTTTGCTGCTGATTGCGGTAATTGGAGCGGTGGTGCTGGCGAAGCGTCGGTTGACTTAGGGCGCAGGGCGTACTTGGATTTTTGCTATGATGGATCAATCGATCTCCCTCAACTGCTACCTTGTTTTAAGCGCGGTGCTGTTCATGATTGGCGCGACGGGCGTTTTGCTGAAGCGCAACCCGATTATCATCTTCATGTGCGTGGAGCTGATGCTTAACGCGGTGAATCTAACGCTTGTCGCCTTTTCGCGCTACCATCCGCTGAACGCGATGGGCGGCCCCGATATGGGCGGGCAGATGATGGTGATTTTCGTTATGGCCGTGGCTGCCGCCGAGGTGTCCGTCGGGCTGGGTATTATCGTCTCCATTTTCCGCAACCGAACGAGCATCAACGTCGACGAGCTCGATATCATGCGGGGCTAGCCGCAACTCAAGTTATGCAATTCGATTACAACATCGTTTGGTTTATTCCGCTGCTGCCATTGATCGGGTTTTTGATCAACGGTTTTTTTGGGCCAAAGCTGCCGAAGTTCGTCTCGGGGATTGTGGCCTGCGGCGTGATGCTGATCGCCTTTGTGCTGGCGCTAGTGATTTTCGGAAAGGTGCATTCCGATTCCAGCCAGCATATTGCGTATCTTGCGCCGTGGATGTCGGCTCCCGCCTTTGGGGGCGTGCCGGCGCTGAATATTAATTGGGAGGCGCTGGTCGATCCGCTGACGAGCTTGATGCTGCTGATAATCACGGGTATCGGGTTTCTAATCCACCTGTACTCGACTGGATATATGGCGGCGGATAACGGCTACTCGCGCTTTTTTACCTACCTGAACTTGTTTATTTTCTTCATGCTGCTGCTCGTGCTGGGCAACAACATGCTGATGATGTTTGTCGGGTGGGAAGGCGTCGGATTGTGCTCGTACCTGCTGATCGGCTTCTTCTATGAGCGTCAGTCGGCGGCGGCAGCGGCGCTGAAGGCGATGGTGGTAAACCGGGTGGGTGATGTCGGCGTGCTGATCGCGATGTTCTTGAGCCTGAAGTGGTTCGGAACGCTCGATTTTTACGCGGGGCATGCCGGCGTGCCGGGCATTTTGCAGCAGGCGCATTCGTTGACGGGCAGTGCGCTGGCGGCATCGCCGGTGATTGCCGCGGCGATTTCCACGATCTGCTTGATGATTTTCTGGGGCTGCACGGGCAAGTCGGCGCAGCTGCCTCTGTACACCTGGCTACCGGACGCTATGGAAGGCCCGACTCCCGTTTCCGCGTTGATCCACGCGGCGACGATGGTGACTGCCGGAGTCTATTTGGTGAGCCGTCTGCACACATTGTTCGAGCTTTCCAGCTTGGCGATGATTGTCATGGCGGTGATCGGCATTTCGACAGCGCTTTTCGCGGCGAGTATCGGGCTGGTGCAAAACGACATTAAGCGTATTTTGGCTTATTCGACTATGTCGCAGCTCGGGTATATGTTCGCGGCCTGCGGAGTTGGCGCTTTCGCGGCGGGCATGTTCCACGTGATGACGCACGCGTTTTTCAAGGCGTGCTTGTTCCTTGGCTCGGGCGCGGTGATCCATGCGATGGAGCATGCAATTCACGCGCGGCACGATAAGGCGCATGGGCAGGACGGAGCGCATTCCAGCGCATCGGGGCAGGGTGACGCTGCCGCAGAGCACGACACTAAAGTTTCCAACCCCTACGGTCCTGATCCGGAAGATCCCCAAGACGTGCGCAATATGGGCGGCTTGCGCAAGCGGCTTCCGATTACGCATATAACGATGCTGATCTCGACGTTCGCGATTGCCGGCATACCGCTGTTCTCAGGATTCTTTTCCAAGGACGAGATTCTAGCCCAGGATGCGGGAGCCAGCTTTCTGCTTTGGGCTGTCGGCGCGGTGACAGCCGCTATGACGGGCTTCTATATGATGCGTCTGATGTACAAGACGTTCTACGGCAGCCCGAAGACGGATGATGCCGTCCATACGCATGAGGCGTCGCCTTCGATGACGGTGCCGCTGGTGATTTTGGGAGTGCTGGCGTTAGTCGGTGGGTATGTGGGCTTGCCTAAATTCCTGCTGCCGAATGTCGCTGGAGCGCATTCGCTTTATAGTTTTCTAGCACCGGCAACTGGCGCGCTGCCCGATAATCCACCCCTGTTTTTGAACGACGGTTTGCTGCTGCTGATTTCGAGCTTAATCGCTATCGGCTTTGTTTGCTTATCGTACTTTGGCTACAAGGCTAAAGATGGCGGGGCATGGGCGCTTTCGCCTCAACAGAAGGTGCGCAATCCATATTATCAGCTTCTGCTCAACAAGTATTTCGTGGACGAGGCTTATTGGTGGATATTCACGAAGGAAGGCCGTGGGCTTTCCAATATTATCTATAGCATTGTCGATGTGCGAGTGGTGGATGGTTTGGTGAACGGAGTCGGCTATCTTACCAACCAGGTCGGCGGCGTGCTGCGAACGCTGCAGACAGGCTATGTCCGCAACTACGCTTTTTCGATGCTGATCGGCGTTTTGTTTGTGGTCGCCGCGTGCTACTTCGGTTTTCACAATATCGTTTTGCATTAGTTCGCGGAGTTGTCGCCGAAACTTTTGTTTCTGCGGCTTTCGTGTAAGTTCGGATTCTCATGCCCATACAACACCTTCTTGACGTTGTTTTGTTTTTGCCGCTTGTGTTTGCGCTGGTGATTCTCTTTCTAGGGAATGAGAACGCCGGGGCGCACCGGAATGTGGCGCTGCTCGGCACGATTGTGACGCTGGTCACATCACTGGGGCTCAGCGCGTACTACCATCCGGGCGCAAGCCAGTTCCAGTTTGAGAGCCGGGCGCACTGGCTGGCGGGGACGGCAGGGTTCGGCGGGGCGAGCTACCATATCGGCATCGACGGCATCGGCCTGCTGATGGTGCTGATGACGACGATCATTTTTCCGTTCGTGGTGGGGGTTTCGATGCCCGCGATTAAAGAGCGCACGAAGATGTTCTACTTCTTGGTGCTTTTTGTCGAGACGGCGATTTTGGGCACGTTCGTCTCCATCGATCTGATCCTGTTCTATATCTTCTACGAGGCGATGCTGATCCCGATTTACTTCCTGATCGGGATTTGGGGCGGCGAAAAGCGCGTCTACGCCACGATGAAGTTCTTTCTGTACACGATGGTTGGCTCGATGCTGATGCTGGTGTCGATTATCAGCATGTACTTTATGGTGGGATCGTTCGATCTGCCGGATTTGCAGCAGAAACTGCCTCTGGCCTTGGCCGCGATGGGTTCTCATGGGCTGACAGTTGAGATGTGGCTGTTCCTGGGCTTCTTTGCCGCGTTTGGCGTGAAAGCGCCTATATGGCCGCTGCATACCTGGGTTCCGGACGCGTACGCGGAGGCCCCGACGGGCGCGACGATTATCCTTGTGGCTTTGAAGATGGGGCTTTACGGCTTTATCCGCTTCTGCCTGCCGCTTTTTCCTCATGCCGTGCAGCAGGCCGCTCCGGTAATCGTGACGCTTGCGGTGATCGGTGTGATTTACGCCGCGCTGGCGGCAGCGGTTCAAAAGGATATGAAGCGGCTGCTGGCGTATTCGTCGGTGTCGCACCTTGGCGTGGTGATGCTGGCGATTTTCGGCTTAACGACCGCCGGCGAGAGCGGGGCTGTGATCCAGATGTTCAGCCACACGTTTACGACGGGCGCGCTGTTTATTTTGGTGTACTACCTCTATAACCAGCGCGGAACTTACGCGATTTCAGCGTACGGTGGAGTCTGGAGAGTAATGCCGTTCTTTGCGGCGGTGTTCCTGATCGCGACGCTTTCGGCTATCGCGCTGCCGGGGACGTCCGGGTTTACGGGCGAGTTTATGATGCTGATCGGGGCGTTCCAGACCCATCCCTGGGCGGCCGGATTCGCGACGACTGCGGCGATTTGGTCGGCTGTTTATATGCTGTGGATGTTCCAGCGCGTTATGCAAGGGCCGGCTGACAAGCCGGAAGTGCTTCGGATGCGCGATATCACGGTGGCCGAGCGCTGGGCGATGGTGCCTTTGGTGGCGATTATCGTTTGGGTCGGCGTCTACTCGAAGCCGTTTATGGATTTGCTGAACCCGCCGGTGACGACGATATTGGCGCAAGTAAGTCCGACGCCTGTTGATTCTTCGCCACTGCTGGCGCAAACAGGTGAAAAACCTCATCAGGTTGTCGCCCTGCTTCCCCGCCATTAACTTGATCTGTCCGGCTCCTGAAATCTTTGGATGCCGATTGGAAACATGCAAAACTCGAACTTACTCGTTATATTGCCCTTTCTGGTGATGGTCATCACCGGCATGGTCGTCCTACTGTGGGATGTGCTGCTGTTGGGCCGGGACCGAAAGGGACCGCTGATCGGCATCAGCTTGGTGGGCATTATTGTCGCAATCGCAGTGTGCGCGCATCTTTGGAACCAGAACTATGTCGGGTTCGCGGGCACGGTAGTGGCGGACGGTTTCGCGCTGACATTTCAGACGGTAATCTTGATCGTTACCGCGCTGGGAATTTTGCTTTCGGAGCGCTATGTCCAGCAGAAGGGGATCAACTTCGGCGAGTATTACGCGCTGCTGCTTTTGTCGGCATCCGGCGCGATGCTGATGGCTACGTCGCGCGAGCTGATTCTGATCTTTATCGGGCTGGAAATTTTATCGATTGCGCTGTATGTTTTGTCGGGCTTCGCGCGAACGGAAGAGCGGTCGGAAGAAGCGGCGCTGAAGTATTTTCTGCTGGGCGCGTTCTCGTCGGGCTTTTTCTTGTATGGGATCGCCCTTTACTATGGTGGCACCGGCAGTACGCTCCTCAGCAATATTCCGGTCAGCGCGGTGACATCCTCGACGCACGGCACGTTCTCGCTCGACAGCCCTTATACGGTGGCTGGGATCGCCTTGCTGCTGGTGGGGCTTTGCTTTAAGGCGGCGATTGTACCGTTCCACTCCTGGACTCCCGACGTTTACCAGGGCGCGCCGACTTCGGTGACGGCGTTTATGTCGGCGGCGGCTAAGGCGGGGGCGTTCGCGGCGTTAATCCGGGTGGTGACAGTCATTCTTCCGGTGAGCGTGGTTTGGCACGACGTGATCTGGATCCTCGCGGCGGCGACGATGATTGTCGGCAACGTGGTGGCTTTGTGGCAGAAGGATATCAAGCGGATGCTGGCGTACTCCAGTGTCGCTCATGCCGGATACATTTTGGTCGGGGTGCTGGCGGGCAATGCGGCGGGCAGAGCTGCGGTGCTGTTTTACATGCTAGTCTACACGTTCATGAACTTGGGCGCATTTGGGATTATTATCCTGATGACGCGAACAGGGCAGGATCGTAGCCAGATGACCGATTTGCGCGGGCTGGGACGGCGTCATCCGTTTGCAGCGGTATTGATGAGCATCTTTATGTTCTCGCTGGCGGGCATTCCGCCTGCCGCCGGATTTCTCGGGAAGCTGTATATATTCGAGGCAGCTATCCATGCGAACCTGAGCGGGTTAGCCATTCTTGGTCTGCTGGCCAGTGTCGTCGGGGTGTACTACTACTTGATGGTGGTGGCACGGATGTGGATGGAGCCGGAAGAGAACGCTATTCCTCAGCTCTCGTGGTCGGCGGGAACGACGGTAAGCCTAGTGGTTTGCGCGGCGATGACGCTGATTTTGTTTATCGCGCCGAGCGGGGTAGTGAACGTGTTTTCTACCGCGACCGACGTATTAGCACCGGCGGCTAGCCCTGCCGCCGCTCGGGCAGCACTTCCGCAGTCTTCGTCGGAGGCGCTGCCGCTTTACACAAAAACGGCTCAAGTGGCCGCCGCTCGTTAATAGTCCATTAGGTTGGGTGCCTCGCTTGTCTGCTCGTTAACGAGCGGCGGGCGAGGCTTTTTTTACGACTGCGGCGAGCTGAGGATAATACGGCTTGAAACCGAAGCTGCGCATCTCCGCGTAGGTGCGGGCGTAGGACCAGTGGTCGTCGACGACGCGGTGCAGGCCAATCATTTCTCCGGTGCGGTCGGCTCCATGCTGGCAGTGAACGAAGATTTGGTTTTGCGGCGAGGCTTGCTGGACGAGCGTGATAAACTGTTTTTGCTGGGCGGGGGTGGCGGGCTCCGAACCGAGTGGAATGTTGACGAAAGTCATTCCGAGGCTGTGGACGCGTGCGCTTTCGGTGGCTACTTGTTTCGGAGAGATGCGCAAGTCGATGACGGTATGAACGCCCATCGATTTCAGTTGGCTGATGCCGGTCGCAGTCGGAGCCGCGCCGCGGTAAAGGCCGGGATCGACAACGGCGAAGTTCGGCAAATCCATCGTGGATTTGTGCGATGTTTGCGCGTTTCCGGCTGACTGTGACAGGGAGGCCGCTATCGAGCAAAGGGCGGCGGTGATGAGTAAAAAACGGGGGGTGGTACGCATTATTTATTGTATCACACACGATTTATTGTGCCATCTTGAGTTTTCGCTGAGTTTCGGAGTTTGTGGTTTGCTTCTTTCGAGTGTGCGTGTTTGTTGTTGTTTGATGTTACGGCTTATTGACTTCGATGAGCAATCACATTATAATCGGGTAGCCTGAGCGAGGGCTTTAGGTGCGATAGCGAGCCTTTCTGTACTTGGATGAGCTTGCTTTCGCTAAGGAGTTTGCAGTGCCGCTTTCTTCCCCTTTATCGATATTGACGAATATTTCATATAAGGCCGTTTCGCGTCCGGCTACTCTTCGCTTTTTGCTTTGCCCGGTTTTCGCGTTTGGCGTCTCATCGACGTGCGAAGCGCAAGGTTCGCAGCCTGCTGCCGCTTTTATCGGGATTAGGACAGGCTACGAGCATTCCGGGTTGGTGATTGCGGCTTTTGTGGCTGCATTGCTGGCGCTTGCCTATGGGTTTGTGCTGAGGGCGCAGGTATCGCGGAGATCGTCGGGGACGGATTCGATGCAGCGGGTGGGGCAGGCAATCCGCGACGGCGCGAACGCTTATTTGAGCAAGCAGATTCGGGCGATGCTGCCGTTTGTGGCGGTGCTGTGTATCGTGCTGTTCTGCTTGTTCCAGTCGCAGGGAGCGATCAGCACTCAAGTTTCATTGGGAGTGGCGGGGTTTTTTATTGTCGGCGTGCTTTGCTCTTACACCGCCGGCACTATCGGGATGAACATGGCGACGTCCGGGAATCAGCGGACGGCGTTCGCGGCGCTCAGCTCTTACCGGGCTGCGCTGGAGACGGCGTTCCGCTCGGGCGCGGTGGCGGGGATGATGACGGTGGGGCTGGGGCTGCTGGGAGCGGTGATTATCTTCGCGTGCTATGGCAGCGACGTGGTGGCGACGAGCCGCGTGCTGGAGGGTTTTGGGTTCGGCGGCTCACTGGCGGCGCTATTTATGCGGGTGGGCGGCGGGATCTACACCAAGGCGGCGGATGTGGGCGCGGATTTGGTCGGCAAGGTAGAGAACGACATTCCCGAGGATGCTCCCCGCAATCCCGCTACGATTGCCGACAATGTGGGCGACAACGTCGGTGACTGCGCGGG
>CAXSEA010000059.1:0-17442 GCA_964235675.1 uncultured Armatimonadales bacterium
GTGCGGACGGGATCGCAGCGTCGCAGGCGCTCGCGGAGCGCGGCGACGGCTAGCGGGGCAGGGTTGTCAGTGATCGTTGGCATTGGAAGGTTTTCGGCGGGACTATCAGACGCGGAGGGCTAGCTCGACTTGCTCCAGTTGCGTCTCCAATTTAGCGTCGATGCAGCCTGCGTTCGTCTCGATGATGCAGCCGCCTGGAGAGACGCGCTGGTCGCTGTCGATGGAAAGGTTTTGCACGTTGTCGAGCGCGAGTAGCAGATCGGCTCGGTCGGCCCGCACCTCGTCCAGCAGGGATGGGTGGACGACGATGCGGACTGAGTCTCGGTCGGCGACGCGGCGGAGCGCGTCTTTGATGACTTCGCCGACGACGGCGCGGTTTTCCTGCACCTCGATCTTAATCACTTTGCGGGCGATTTCCAGTGAGAGCTTCATGATCTCGCCCTCGACGCCCTGCCACATAATTTCGCGGGCTTCCACGATAGAGCGGACGGTGTCGCTGACTTCGGCGCGCAGCTCTTCGACTCGCCTGTCGAAGCGCTCGGTCAAATCCGCTTCGACATCGCCGCGGGCGCGGAGAAGGCCTTCCGCGTAGCCTTCCGCCGCCGCGCCGCTTCGGGAAACGTTGGCTTCGGCATTCGCCTTGGCCAGCAGTTCGGCGGCTTCCGCGCCGGCGTCGCGGAGTATCGCGGCGGCCTCGTTTTTCGCGTCGGCGATAATTCGGCTACCCGCCTGCTCGCCGGAATCGAGGGAGCCGCCCTCGGCTTGATCGAAGCCATAGGGTGCGTCGAATTTAGGGAGTATGCTCCAAACGGAGCGCACGGATTCCGCGATCTCGATGGGCGGTTGAGCCGGTGTGGCGTTGCTGGTTTGCAGGCTGCCGGCGATGGGAAACGGCGCGGTGAGCTGGTCGTTTTTGCCGCCGCTGAAGTTAAGCAATCATCGCCTCCTGGTTGTCGCCGCCGCGAGACAGCATAATCTCGCCGGACTCTTCGAGCTTGCGGATAACGTTGACGATCTTCTGCTGCGCTTCCTCGACGTTGCGCAACTTTACAGCGCCCATGAACTCCATGTCGTCCTTGAGCATGCTGGCGGCGCGCTCGGACATGTTCTTGAAGATGCGCTGCTGCACGGCCTCGCCGACGCCCTTGAGCGCGAGTCCCAGCTCCTTGGTGTCCACTTCTTTCAGTACCTGCTGGATGGAGCGGTCGTCGAGGGTGTTGATGTCCTCGAATACGAACATTAGCTTTTTGACGTCTTCGGCGAGGGACGGGTTGTTTTCGGAGAGCGATTCCAGGATGGTCTTTTCCGTGGAGCGGTCGACCCAGTTCAGCACCTGCACCAGGGACTTCACGCCGCCCGCGCTGGAGAAGTCCTGCGAGACGACCACCGAAAGCTTGCGCTCCAGCACCCGCTCGACCTCGCGGACCACTTCCGGCGGTGTCTTGTCGAGCGTGGCGATGCGCTTGGCGACTTCGGCGCGCAACTCGTGGGGCAGGCCGGATAAAATCAGCGCCGCTTGACTGGGCTGCAGATAAGCGAGAATCAGCGCGATGGTTTGGGGATGCTCGTGCTGGACGAAAGTGAGAACCTGCGTGGCGTCGGCGCGCTTGATAAACTCGAACGGCACCACTTCCATGGCTTCGAGCACTCGCCCGACGATGCTGTTGGCTTTCTCCTCGCCGAACGCCGCTTGCAGCGTGGATTTCGCCGCGTCCACGCCGCCTTCGGCAATGTACTCCTGCGCCAGGCAGAGGGTGTGGAACTCGTTGACCACTTCCACCCGCGTCTCGGCGTTTACGGTTCCCATGCGGGCGATTTCGAGAGTCATCATCTCGACGTCGGCTTCGCTGAGCTGCTGGATCAGATGGCCGGCGGTCTCGGGCCCGAGGGCGATCATCACGATGGCGGCCTTTTGGCGGCTATTGAGAACTGGGGCGCGTGTCAACATAATCGATTAATTGCGTCTGTGCGTGTGCTGGCGAAATCTGGGCTAATCGGCTTCCACGGTGTCGGTCATCCAGCCCTTCATCAGAAGCGCGACCGATTTCGGCTGCTGCTTAATCATCTCGCGGATGCTTTCGAGCTTCGTGTCGAGCTGCTGCTCGATTTCGGGAACGTCGCGCTGCTGCTGCTGGCGACGCTTCTGCCGGGCCGGGTTTTGCGGCATGTCGTCGAGAATGGCCTCGATGGACATCGGCTCGTCGGCTACGGCCACGCCGCCGCTTCGCTCCCGCTCGGAACCGCGGTCATCGTAGTCGCTCTGGTCGTTGGCCAGTCGAGGGCGATTGCCGCCTTCCAGACTTTGGCCTTGATCCCGCGAGTAGCCGAGCGCGCCGAGCTCATCCTCGGAGAGGCGGTATTGGGATTGGGAATCGATCTCGTCGCGCCGTCCGCCGCGCAGGGCTGCCTGCTGGCTGGACTTGGCCGAGCGGAGGAACATCATCAGCAGGACAACGGCGATCACCGCTACCGCCGCCACTTTCAGAATCTCCTGCATGCGGGCCTGAGATTGGGCGGTGGCCATCTGCGCCTGCTGAGTTTTGAAGTCGGTGTTGGAGAAGGCGATGCTTTGCACCGTAACAACGCGAGTGGTATCGCCTGGGGTGACCCCGGCGACGGTAGCGCAGTAGGATTGGAGCGAGGAGACCGTGACCGGGGGCACGCTGCTGTCAACCAGCACCGCGACCGCGAGCCGCTCGATAGTCCCCGCCGCTTTATTGGTGTCGGTATCGACCTTGCTGTTGTCGTAGTTGTCGGTCTCGGTGGCGTTGTCGTAGGTGCCGCTTTTGCCGCCTGACGCGCCCGCTGGCGGCGCGGCGGGGTAGGTGGGGACGCTGCCACCGGGGGTATTACTTGCGATGCCCGCAGCCGGGGGCGCGGCTGAACCGCCGCCGGAGCCGTCGTATTTCTCGTCCGCCGTTTGCGTACTCAGCACCGGGCCTTTGGTGAACTGCTCCGCCACGCTGTGCACCTGGTCGAAGTTGAGTTCGGCATGGACGCTTACCAGCGCCTTGTTCTGGCCCAAAATTTCATCGAATCTTGCCTGAAGCTGCTTGCGCAGATTGTCGGCGTAGTCGGCCTCGGCGTTCATACGGTTGGTCGAAAAGTTGGAGGTGCTGTCTTGCTGGCTGCCGTCCCAGACCTGGTTGCCGTCGAGATCGACCACGGCGACGTTTTTCAAATCCAGCCCCGGCACCGATTTCGCCACCAGGTTGGCGATGCCTTCCGCCTGGTCGGGCGTCAGGCTCATCCCAGGCTTGAGGCCGAGAACGATGCTGGCGCTGGGTGGAGTGCTGTTGTCGGCGAAAGGCGAACTACTGCCGGGGGAGAGATGGACGGCGGCGCTGGCGACCTCGTTCATGGACGAGATCGTCTGCGACAGCTCGCCTTCGTTGGCCATGCGGATATATTGATCCTGCACGTCCGAAGTGGTGCCCATCCCGATTTTGTCCAGCCAGTCGGTGCTGACCACGCTGCCGGTCTTCGCGGGAAGGCCGTCGCGGATCATCTCCATGCGGAGCCGGTCCTTGCTCGCGCCGGGTACGAGAATGGACGTTTCTCCGTCGCCCATTTTGTAGGCCTCGTGGGCGTCGTCCAGCTTGGCCGCGATGGCTGCCGCATCTTTCGGGTCGAGGTTCGTGAACAAATCCTCGTACTGGGGAGCGGTGGCCAGCATAACCGCCCCGAAGAGGCAGAGCCCGACCAGCAGGGCGAGTCCGACCGAGATGACGCGGGTGGGCGTCGGGGCGGACTGCCACCAGGCGCGGGCCTGATCGGCCAGCTGCTGCACGCCGCCGAGCGGGGACGCAGCGCCGGAAGAGGGTTTTTGTGTGGTAGTGGAAGCCATGACTACTCTGAAATCAGTTCACCGCGAAAGCGCAAAACCGGGACGACTCCGGCGGACTACATCTGCATCGACATGACGCTCTGGTAGGCGTCTATCACTTTGTTGCGCAGCGCGGCGGTGAGGTTGAGGGCGACGCTGGCTTTTTGGGCTGAGATCATGACGTCGTGGATATCGGTCGCTTTGCCGAGGGCGAACGATGTCGCTTGCTGCGCCGCGTCGTTTTGCAGTGTATTGACGTTGCTTAACGCGCCGCCAAGCATGTCGCCGAACGATGCGCCTGATGCGCCGGAAGTGGACGAATCGATTGCAGACGGGCTACCGACGTTCTGGGTAACGTTCGATAAAGCTGCTGTCAGGGGGGCGATGCTCATGAAGATGGCTCCTTGCCGCGTTTGAAAAATAGGCTGAAGTTTGCCGGTAGATTTGCCGACATGCGTATCCTTCCATAGAGTGCGGGGAAGAGCGCAATACAAAAACGAGCCAGCCCCGCGCCGTTGTTGGCGCGGGGTTGGTTATGAGAATGAAGTTCGGTTTGGAGCTAATTTCCTGGAGATTTGCTTGGTGCCGCCATGCAGGTGTAACGACCACCTATCCGGCCTCTCGGCCACCTTCCCTAAAGGGAAGGAAATCTGCGTTGGGCTTGGTGGAGGGGCGGATTGAGAGTGTGGCGTTTTTTAAAGCAGTCTTTAGCCTTTGCCGATGTCTAGGGCGCGTTCGGCCATGCTTTTCGAGGATTGGATTGCGGTGACGTTAGCTTCGTAGGCGCGGCTGGCGCCCATCATGTCCACCATTTCGGAGACCACGCTGATATTAGGAGAGCGGACATAGCCGCGCTTGTCGGCGTCGGGGTTGCCGGGGTCGTAGTCTTCCTTGAAGGGGGACTGATCGGGCACGATTGCGGTGACATGCACGCCGCTCAGGTCGTCGGAATTGCCTGCGCCGGCCATGGCCTGCGCCGCGCCGCCAAGAGCGTCGTCGAAGCTGCTGGTCTGCACGCCGCCGGGTGAGAGCACGACTTCCTCGCGCCGGTACGGCTCGCCGTTCGGACCGTGCGTGGTGTTGGCGTTGGCGAGGTTGTTGGAGATGACGTCCATGCGCAGCCGCTCGGCGGTCATGCCGGACGAGCTTAAATCGAGCGAGTCAAGAAATCCCATAGTGAATTAGCCTTAGAGTTTGTAAAAAACCATGATCTAAGAGGGGATAGAAACCTGGTTTCCAGCCTCAGAAGACCTATCCGTCACTGGCGTGACACCTTCCCTAAAGGGAAGGACTTCGGTCGAATCAGCGCTTTGCTTATCAATGTCCTTCCTTTTAGGGAAGGCGGCCTGAAAGGCCGGATAGGTCTCGGCGAGTCATTGCCTTACAAGTTTCAGAATGGCATCACTCGATCTACTTGTCGTCGGTGATGGCGGTGCGCAGGTCGGAGAACTGCTGGGCGGTGATCTGCGCCAGCCCCTGGTAGTAGATTTCGTTTTTCGCCATGCGTCCCATCTCGACGTCGGTATCGACATTGTTTCCGTCGAGGCGCATCGCGCCGGAGCCATCGGTGGTGATTTGGGGCGAGCCGTCCGCGCCGGAACCGGAAGCGCTGGTAATTTGGCCTTCCGCGTCCGTGGCAAGTCCGAGCGGCATGCCCGACGAGCCGCTGGAAGCCTGCTGGAGCACGGAGTCAAACGAGACGTCCTTGCGCTGGTAACCCGGCGTGTTGATGTTGGCGATGTTGTCGGAGAGCGCGCTCTGGCGCACCGAGGCGTAGTCCAGAGCCGATTGAAGCGTGGAGAGAATGGGCGTGTCGAGCATAAGTGTTACCAATCAAAAATCAAAAAAAGAGGCTTGCATTCTGAATGTCGGCATACCCCGGTAATTTCTACAGGGCAACTCACTTTTTTATTTTTATGCCGATTCCGCTTTGATAAGCTCTTGCCACAATTCCTTTGCCTTGCCCATCAAATCCTCTTTTCGCTTTGCCAGGTGCTCCTTGGAATCCAGGTAGACGCTGAGAGCGTCGAGCGGCTCCAGCGCTTGGGTAAGCAGCTTGGAGCGGACGTTTGCTTTGCCGCTCTCGCCGACCACTTCCCGCTGCTGGGCCACCAGCATGAACGAGGGCTGCATCGCCTGGCGGATGTCGCGCTCGCGCAGGAGCGGGGCATCCTCGGGGGCGATCTTGTAAAGGAGCTTGACCACGGCTCGCGGCAGGATGTCGGCGTGCTTGGCGATGTCGGCGAGCACGATTTCCGTGGGGTCGCCGGCCGCGGCTTCGTCGCTCTCGGACATATCCTCGCCTGTCGCCGCGACGCGCTTGCTGCGCTTTTTCGTCGTGTCGGACGTGATTTCCAAAAACGGGCGTGTCGGCACGTGGAAGAACTCGAAATCGGTATGGCCTCGCGCGATGTTGGCGAACACGACTCCCTTGGCTTCGCCGCGCTCACCGAAGTCGATGCGCTCGATGGAGCCGGGGTAGACCATCGGCGGCTGCTCGCCGTGGTTCAGGTCCTGGTACTTATGGATGTGGCCGAGGGCAACATAATCGAAGCCATCGGGCTGGTTGAGGGCTTCTTTGGAGACTTTAGGCTCGTTCAGCAGATAGCCGGCCTGGGTAACGCCGACTTCCGCCATGCCGACGGTGAAATGGCCCATGAACACGGTCGGGATATTGTCCCCGCTCCGGCACTCGTCCGCCGCCTCGATAATGGCTTCCTCGTACTTGGTCTCCACCGCCTCTGTAGTCTCCTGCACGGACAATGCCGCTTGCTCGTCGCGGGCGAGCAGGGCGCTTTTGGTGAGATAGGGGATGGCCGCGACGCGCAGGGGGCGTCCGCGCTTGGTGGTAATAACGCGCACGGCGCGTCGGTCGAGAACGTGCAGCAGATCAGAGCCGAGGGCGTCGTAGATTTCGATGGCGTTCGCTTTGCCTTTGGTGTTCGGGATATCGTGGTTGCCGGTGAGGAGCACGACGGGCACTCCGGCGGAGGTGAGCGCTTTGAGGCAGTCGGCGAAGGCGCGCTGATGCGTCTGGCTTGGGTCGCGCGCCTTGTAGGCGTCGCCGGCGAACAGGGCCACTTCCACATTGCGGCGGAGCGCTTCCTCGATGGCTGCCATGAGCGCCGCGCGGAAGTCCAGCAGGCGGGTGCTGAGGCCGGTCGCCGGGTCGTAGCGGCCATAGGTTTCCACGCCGAAATGGACGTCGGCGAAGTGCAGCGCGACGATGGGGGAGGAATCGGAATCAGGCATGCGGAAAGGATACCGCAAGAGCGTGGGCAAGGCTGATTCCGGTCGATTTTTGCCGCATTCCAGGCGGCGGCTTGATGGGGAAAAGGGCACAAATGTGCTATAATAAATGTAACTGTTAGCAGCTTTTGACGACACACTGACCCGGTTTTTGAATCTAGGAGCAACGCTTTTTAGTTATGTCAACGATCAGACGCAAAGCCTCCGCCGCAGGCCCCTCAGCGGCAGCCTCGACCCCGCCTTTAGCCACTTTGGACGAGCTTGAAGAGCAGGAAGCCTCCAGCGGCACCAAGCACGGCAGCAACGGCGATTTAGCCAGCCACATGCCCGTGGACACCAGCGGCAAAGCCGACGGCAGCGGCGAGGAAGGGCATTATGTCCCCAGCACCGCCGCCGACCAGGCCCCGCTCAAGCACAAAGTCGATAACAAAGATTACGACGCCAACACTATGCGCGTGCTGGAAGGCCGCGACGCAGTCCGCCACCGCCCCGCCATGTATATCGGCGGCACCGGCAAGGGTGGCCTGCACCATCTGTTTTACGAGATTTTGGACAACTGCATCGACGAGGTTCTGGCGGGACGCGCCAGCGAGGTCGAGGTGACTATCAACGCCGACAAGTCGATCAGCGTCCATGACAACGGCAACGGCATCCCGACCGGCGTCAACAAGGCGACCAAGCTGTCGGGCGTGGAGCTGGCGATGACCAAGCTGCACGGCGGCGGCAAGTTCGGCGACGGCGGCTATAAAGTCTCCGGCGGACTGCACGGCGTCGGCCTGAGCTGCGTCAACTTTTTGTCGTCGCGCTGCACGGCGGTGGTGGAGCAGAACGGCGGGGTTTTTCAGTTTGACTGCAAGCAGGGCATTCCGGCGAAGGGCGGCTTGAAGCGAATCGGCGACTCCGACGGCCACGGCACCAAGATTACCTGGTTTGCCGACCCGGAGATCTTCGGCGAGTACGAGTACGATGTCGATCTGCTCGCCAGTCGAATCCAGAACACCTGCTACCTGAACCCGGAAGTGAAGATCACCTTCACCGACCTGCGCTACGGCACCGAGCCGACCACTCGCGTCTTTCACTATGAGAAGGGAATCGCCGAGTTTGTCGAGCACCTGAACGAGACCAAAACTTCGATCAGCGAAGTGATTTACTTCTCGAAAACGCGCGATTCCGTCCAGGCCGATGTCGCTTTGCAATACAACAGCGGATATTCCGAGCAGGTGTTGTCGTTCGCCAATAACGTGCACACCGCCGACGGCGGCACGCACTTGTCGGGTTTCCGCACGGCGTTGACGCGCACGATCAATCAATACGCGCGCAAGGCGCAGATTTTGAAGGAGAAGGACGTTAACTTCAGCGGCGACGATGTCCGCGAGGGGTTGACGGCGATTGTCAGCGTCCGGTTGACCGATCCGCAGTTCGAGGGGCAGACCAAAGGCAAGCTGGGCAATACCAATGTCGAGGGGATTGTCAACTCGATTACCGGCGAGTCGCTGACGCAGTTTTTGGAAGAGCATCCGGCGGTGGGACGGCGCATTATCGAGAAGGCGCTGACCTCGCAGCGCGCCCGCGACGCGGCCCGGAAAGCGTCGGAATTGATTAAGCGGCAATCGGCGCTGGAGTCCAACAGCCTGCCGGGCAAGCTGGCCGACTGCACGGAGCGCGACCCGGAGAAGTGCGAGCTGTACCTGGTAGAGGGCGATTCGGCGGGCGGCTCGGCTAAGGCGGGACGCGACCGGCGCATCCAGGCGGTACTGCCCCTCCGCGGGAAGATTATCAATACCAGCAAGGCCCAGCTCGACAAGGTGCTGGAAAACAACGAAGTGAAGTCGCTGATCATGGCGCTTGGCATCGGCATCAAGATCGACAGCGGCGACGATGACTCCGAAGGCGAATCCACCAGCAGCTTCGACCTAAAAAAGCTCCGGTACAACCGCATCATCATCATGACCGATGCGGATGTTGACGGCGACCATATCCGCACGCTTCTGCTGACGTTCTTCTTCGAGTACATGCGCCCGCTGATCGAAGGCGGCCACGTTTATATCGCGCAGCCGCCCCTTTACTCGATCAAGGCGGGCAAGGATAAGCGCTACTACGCTCGAACCGCCGAGGAGCGCGACAACATTTTGAAAAGCCTAAAGCGTCAGAATGTGCAGGTGGGACGCTTCAAGGGATTGGGCGAGATGAACGCCGAAGAGCTTTACGACACGACGATGGACCTGAAAACCCGGACTATCGCCCGAGTGGAAGTGGAAGACGCCGCCCGCGCCGACCTGATGTTCAACGTCCTGATGAGCGAGAAAGTCGACCCGCGCAAGGCGTTTATTATCCAGTACGCTAAGGAAGCGACCAACGTGGACTGGCACTGCTAGTCAGTAAACTGGTTTTCATGAGCAGTATCTTAGCTTGTCATAATACAGCAGGGGCAGTTATTTGCCCCTGCTGTTAATTTGTCGGCGCTGCGCGGTGCCTTGCAAAACTTGAGGTCTAAGCCGCTCTTTAAATATCCGTGAACGTTTCTTCCTCCGCTTCATCATCATTCTCGTCGCCGGTACCACTTCCGCGAGGTTTTATTGCGCCGTTTCCACATCGCGCGATATACGCGCTTCTCGCGTTCCTGGCTCTCACTATCCTGATCGGCCTTGGGCATCCGCCGCTGATTGATCCTGACGAGCCGGTTTATGGCGAGGCGGGGAGGGTGATGGCGGCGAGCCACAGCTTTGCCGCTTGGTGGACGCCGCATTACAACGGCGCGATGTGGTTCGACAAGCCGCCTGTGACTTACTGGCTGGTGGGATTGTCGATGACGCTGTTCGGCGCGAACGATTTCGCCGCACGTCTGCCGATGGCGCTCGCGACAATCGCGCTGGCGTGGGTGGTCGCGCGGCTGGCTTGGCGGCTTTATCCGGCTTCGGGGACGACGCCGTTTTGGGCTGCGCTGGTATTTGGCACGAGCGCTCAGACGCTGAATCTTTCCCGCGCCTGTGTCACTGACATGCTGCTGGCGCTTTGCCTGACCTCGGCTCTGCTCGGCGCATGGCGATGGCTGAATACCGGACGCCGGCAGGCGGCGCTTGGCCTTGGGATCGCGGTCGGAATCGGCACATTGGTGAAAGGCCCGGTCGCTATCGTGCTGGTCGGGGCGCAGATTTTGCTGTATCTGCTCATCAGCCGGCAGGCGCGGCGGTTGGCGTCGCCGCTGGTATGGGCGGCTCTGGTTTTGTCGCTGGCTGTGGCCGCGCCCTGGTATGTCGGGATGGCGCATTTGCATGGGCAGTTTTTCATCCAGAGCTTTTTAGAAGCGCAGAATGTCACGCGGTATGTGAAAGCGGAGCATGCGGCAACGTCGGGGCCGTTCTTTTTCGTGCCCGTCGCGCTCGTGGCGCTGCTGCCGTGGACTCTCGCGTCCGTGCCGGCGGTTGTTTCCTCTTGCAAGCGCGTGAAACTACAACTTGCGGAAATCCGCGAGTCGCAAGCGGCGTTTTCCAGCAACGCCGGAGCGCAAAGTCCTGATTTATTCGCATTGCTATGGGCAGTGCTGGTGTTTTTGTTTTTTTCGGCGTCTCAGAGCAAGCTGATTACTTATATCTACCCGCTGGTTCCGCTGGTGGCTTGCGTGGCTGGATACTGGGTAGCGGAGGTTTGCGAGCGCGTGACCGCCGCTTTTCTTTCCCTTGCGATGCTTGTTCTCGTCTTTACCGGCTATGTTGGGGCCGGAGTGTTCCTGCACGAGCCGGGCACGTATCTTGCGCTTGGGATTTTGGCGATATTTGTCGCCGCCGCCTGGGCTTTCGCTTCGGGGTTCGCGAAGTCACTGGACGCGTTGAGCGGACGCGCCTACACGCTTAGGTTTGTCGTGCCCGCGCTGGGGCTGGCGCTGCTGCTGCCGATTGCCTCGCTGAGCCGGTACTGGCTTAACCCAGACCCGAAAACCATCTCCGCCGAGCGGGCCGCGCAAATAGCAGCCAGAGCAGCGCGTCCGGGCGATCTGATTTACTGCCTGGTATTCAACAAGCCCAGCGTGGTCTACTACTCGCATCACACAGTCGAATTTACCGACAAGCGGAAAGTGGTGGCGGCCGTGTTGTCGAGTACGCCGTCGGCGGTTTGTATCACCAAGCCGGATGTGCTTGTCGATATGGCCCGGCGCGGGATTCTGCCGCCGCATGCGGTATTATCCGTTATTCGCAACAAGGCAGTTGTGATTACCGGGCTTGCCGTAAAACAAAGCCGCTGATGATTCTCGATTGCGCCGACTGCGGCAACCTTTTTCGCGGGGCAGCCCGTATAACCAACAGCTTTGAGCAACACCGATGAAAAATTAGCCGGACTCAGCTTCGTGTTCCCGATGTATAACGAGATCGGCAATATCGAGCGGTGCGTGGAATGGTCGCTGGAAGTCGGGCGGCGAATGACCGACGACCTGGAAATAGTCGTGGTGGACGACGCTTCCATCGACGGCTCCGGGGCGTTGGCCGACCAGCTTGCCGCGCGGCATCCGGAAGTGAGAGTGATTCACCATCTCGTCAATCGCAAGCTGGGCGGCGCGATTAAAACGGGTTTCGCGAACGCATCCAAAACGTGGGTCCTGTATATCGACAGCGATCTGCCGATTGATTTGGCCGAATCGCTCCGCGCGGTGCCGCTGGCGCTGGCGGGCAACGACATGGTAATCGGCTGGCGGCGCAATCGCAACGAAGGTGTTAAGCGCGAATTAATGTCCTGGGTGTATAACAGGATGGTCCGCGCTTTTTTCGGACTGAAAGTAATCGACGTCAACTTCGCCTTCAAAATGATCCGCCGCGAGCTGCTCCAGCATATCCGGCTGGACTCGGAAGGCTCGTTTATCGATGCCGAGCTGTTGATCCGCGCAGAGCGCCTGGGGGCGCATATCGCCGAGATCGGTATCGACTATTATCCGCGCGTGGCCGGGGTCTCGACACTGGCGAGCATGGGAGTCGTGCGCAAGATCTTTGCAGAGATGTGGGCGTTCCGGCACAAGCCCGTGATACGCCTTGCGGATATACACTCCGATGAGCTTAACACAGCCACGATCCGCTAGCGCTCCCGATAGCGCCGCTCAGTCAAGTGCGCCGCCCAATGTGTCCCGGTTGATTGTGAACGCCGACGATTTCGGCTTGCACCACGCGATCAACCAGGGCATCGTGCAGGGACACGAGCAGGGGGTTGTCACCTCTTGCAGCTTGATGCCTTTGTACGGCGAGCCGGCTTATGACGAGGCCGTGCAACTCGCGCTTGCCCGCCCGCGCCTGGATGTCGGACTGCACTTCTGCCTGGTCGGACTTCCCGGCCAGCCCGAGAGCTATAAAGAGTTCATGATGGACTATGCGCTCGGCAAATACCCCGACGACCGGCTCTTCGAGATGCTGAACCTGCAAATAGAGGCCTTGCGCCGCAGCGGGATTACGCCGTCGCATATCGACAGCCATCAGCATCTTCACGCTTTGCCGCGCGTGATGCGCGTGGTCGCCGCGGTAGCGCGCGAGCGAAAAGTCTTGGCTGTCCGGCTGCCCGTGGAGCGCGATGCGCCGAGCGACGCTTCGCTGGCGCGGAAGATTGCGGAGCGCAGCCTTTCCGCCGCGGCGCATAAAGCCCAGCCCGCGCTGGATGAATTCGGCGTCTGGTATCCGGGCTACTTCACGGGAATGACGGTCTCCGGCAACATGACGGAGTCGCGCCTGCTGGCGATGCTGGACAAGCTGCCTTTGGGAGTGGTGAGCGAGATTGTGTGCCATCCCGGAGTCGACAACGCGAAGCTGCGCTCCGCTTTTCCTTCGTGGGGCTACAACTGGGAGGCCGAGCGCGCGGCGGTCACCAGCGAGCGGGTGCTTTACCGCATGGCGATGCGCAGCATCGAGCTGACGACGTTCGCGGCTGCGGCATCCGGCAAAACTCCGTAGCTGCGTCTCGTTCCAGCCGCTTAAGGCTCCAGCTGCTTGACGATTATCTCTCCGGTCGCCAGGTTGCTTGCCAGCGGGACGTTATGCGTGTCGCAGACTTTCATGAGCGCGGCGATATCCGGCTCGTGGGGGTGGGCCGTGAGCGGGTCGCGCAGGAAAAAGACGGCGTCGATTTTGCCTTCGGCGATCATCGCGCCGATCTGCAAGTCGCCTCCCAGCGGGCCGGACAGCATCAGCGTGACGGGAAGGCCGGTCATGCTGCGAAGCTCCGTCCCGGTGGTGTTGGTCGCGATCAGCCCAAATTTCTCGAACTTCTCCCGGTTGCGCTGCACGAACGCGATCAACGCGGCCTTCTTCTCATCGTGCGCGATCAGCGCGATATTTTTCATCGAGTTCTTACTCCTTCGGCAGTCGTCGGCTGCCTCTGACGATCGTGGATTATGGCAGCAGTGTAGCCTAACCGGCGGGGCCTGAAAAAAGTTTAAAGTTTTTTCGGCGGCGCTCCAATAATGTTTTGCCGGGCTTTTGGCCATTCCTGCTCTTTAAGCGCATGCTTGCTTGCAGCCGTTGATAATTCCCGACGATCTGTTTGCGCCACCTGCTGCAAACGTTAATAGTTACGCGCCGCTGCTTGTCGCAGGGCGTTCCTCACACGTATTACGCCTGCCTGCTTCAGAGAAACGGAACCACGCTGGGGATTGCGCTGTTTTACTATATGTAGTATCATCGAAGTCGCAGGTTTCAATATATGGAGGCTGCGGAGAAAGATGAGTGCGCAATCGTTTGGGTTAGCTTCATTATGAAATGCCCTTATTGCGGCGAGATCGACCGCGACAAAGTATTGGATTCCCGCCCCAACCGCGACAATGTCGAGATTAAGCGTCGGCGCGAGTGCGAGGCGGAGCGGGGTGGATGCGGTCGCCGTTTCACCACGTTCGAGCGCATCGAAGAGCTGCAGCTCAAAGTCGTGAAGCGGAGCGGCGTACGGGAAGTGTTCGACCGCAACAAAATCCTCGACAGTTTGCACATCGCCACCAAGAAACGTCCGGTCGCCGCCGAGCAGATTGAGGACGCTGTCGATGAAATCGAGCGCAGCTTGATGAACCGCCAGGAAAAAGAGGTTTCCACCCAGGAAATCGGCGAGCTGGTGATGCAGCATCTTCAGCAGCTTGACCAGGTGGCTTATGTCCGCTTCGCGTCGGTGTACCGGCAGTTCGAGGACGCCACACAGTTCCGGGATATCGTCAACATGCTCCGCCGCCAGGGCAGTCGGGGCAAGCCTAAAGAATAGCAATCAACTTTTTCGTTCGAGACAAACTTTAGAATTTTTAAGCACTGTTTGAGTTACAAGGATAGGATCAAAGGACTTCGATATGGATATGCAGGCAGCAACGATGGGAACTGGCAACGCCACGTCCAAATCCACGCAGAAAAGCAACGGCAGCGATGCCCCTGAAGCGAGCGAGATCGGCAGCAAATCCGGACTGACGATTCGCCGCCGCTACACGCAGGCCGGGCAGGATGTCTGGAAGACGGCCGAGTGGGAGACCCGCACGGCGCAGATTGTCGGCGAGAAGGGCGATATCGTCTTCAAGCAGGACGGCGTCGAGTTTCCGAAGTCGTGGTCGCAGATGGCCACCAACGTCGCCGCCTCCAAATATTTCCGGGGCCAGATCGGAACGCTGGAGCGCGAGTACAGCATCAAGCAGCTGATCGGCCGTGTTGCCGATACGTTCCTGATGTGGGGCAAGCAGGGCGGATATTTCGCCACCGACGAGGACGCGTCCGCGTTCCACGATGAGTTGCGCTATATACTGCTGCACCAGCTGGCCGCTTTCAACTCGCCGGTTTGGTTCAACCTCGGCTGGGTGGGGCGACGCCAGGCGATCTCGGCTTGCTATATCAACGAAGTCGATGACTCGATGGAATCTATTCTTGATCTTTACAAGACCGAGGGACTACTGTTCAAGGACGGTTCCGGCTCGGGCGTCAACCTTTCGATCCTACGCTCGTCGCGGGAGCCATTGACGGCGGGCGGCAAATCCAGCGGCCCGATTTCGTTCATGAAGGGGTTGGATGCAAGCGCGGGCAGCATCAAGTCCGGCGGGTCCACCCGCCGCGCGGCTTGCATGCGCGTTCTGGATGTGGACCATCCCGATATCGCCGCGTTTATCGACTGCAAAAAAGACGCCGAGCTGAAGGCGCACGCGCTGATCGAGGCGGGCTTTAGCGGAGCGTTCAACGTCGCCGGCGGCGCTTACGATACAGTGCCGTTCCAGAACGCCAACCACAGCGTCCGCGTCTCCGATGAGTTCATGCAGGCCGTCGAGGATGACGCCGCCTGGGCCACCACCAAGCGCACCAATGGGCAGGCTGACAAGACCTACAAGGCCCGCGAGCTGATGACCTCCATCGCCGAGGCTACCTGGGTCTGCGGCGATCCCGGCATGCAGTACGACACGACGATCAACCACTGGCACACCTGCTCGAATACGGATCGGATCTACGCGTCGAACCCGTGCTCGGAGTATATGTTCCTGAACTCCACGGCTTGCAATTTGTCGTCGCTGAACCTGATGCGCTTCCGCGAGGAAGGCACCGGCAAGTTCAACGTGGAATCATTCGAGCATGCCGCCCGGATTATGATTACCGCTCAGGAAATCGGGGTCGGGTTCGCGGACTACCCCACTGCTAAGATCACGGATCGCTCCCATGTCTACCGCACGCTCGGGCTTGGCTACGCCAACTTGGGCGCGCTGCTGATGGCGTCGGGCTTGCCCTACGACTCCGACCAGGGACGCGCCTATGCCGGGGCGATTACCGCAGTCATGACCGGCGCGGCTTACGCGCAGTCGTCGGAGATCGCCCGCACCTGCGGCGGGCCGTTCTCGGGCTTCGCCGATAACCGCGAGCCGATGCTTCGAGTGATGCATCAGCACCGCGACGCAGTCGAGAAGATCGATTCGCGGCTTGTGCCAGGCACGCTTGTGGCCGATGCCCGCCGTGTCTGGGACGAAGTATTGGAGATGGGCGAGCAGTACGGCTACCGCAACGCCCAGGCAACCGTTCTTGCGCCGACCGGTACCATCGGCTTTCTGATGGACTGCGACACCACCGGCGTCGAGCCGGATATCGCGATTGTGAAGTACAAGTCGCTAGTCGGCGGCGGCTTGATGAAGATCGTCAACCAGACCGTCCCCTTGGCGCTGACCGTGCTTGGATATACCAACGATCAGACAAGCTCCATCTTAAAGTTCATCGACGAGAACGATACCATCGAAGGCGCGACCGATCTCAAGCGGGAGCATCTGCCGATCTTTGACTGCGCGTTCCGTCCGATGAACGGGGTCCGCACTATCCACTACACCGGCCATATCAAGATGATGTCGGCCACCCAGCCGTTCTTGTCCGGCGCGATCAGCAAAACGGTAAACGTCCCCGAGGAGGCGACCGCAGAGGAGATTGCGCAGACGTATATCGACTCCTGGAAACTTGGCCTGAAGGCGGTCGCCATCTACCGCGACAACTCTAAGAAAACTCAGCCTCTCAGCACCAAGAAAGACGGCGGCGCGAGCGGGAATGTGAAAGCCGACGTCTCAGCGAAGGCCGAGCCGGTGGTGACCGCCATGGCCGAGACCGCCGCGCCGAAGCCGGTGCGCCACAAGCTGCCGGACGAGCGGCCGTCGCTGACGCACAAGTTTAGCGTCGGCGGGCACGAGGGCTATATCACAGTCGGACTTTATCCGGACACGATGACGCCCGGCGAGATTTTCGTGAGCATGAGCAAGGAAGGCTCGACCATCTCCGGCCTCATGGACGGGTTCGCCACCGCCATCTCGCTCTCGCTGCAATACGGCGTGCCGCTCTCGACGCTGGTGGACAAGTTTATCCACTCCCGCTTCGAGCCGTCCGGGTTCACCAACAATAAAGATATTCCCATGGCGAAATCGGTCATGGACTACATCTTCCGCTGGCTCGCCCTCCGCTTCATGCAGAAGGAAGACCGCCGCAATGTCGGCCTGATCGCCGACCAGCCGGTGGACTACGCCCCCAGCGGCGACGGCAACCAAACCAATGACGCCCCCGGCATCCAAAGCAGCACCACCTCCACCATGAAGATGCTCGCCCAAGTCGCCGAACCGCTCTCCGGCAGCAACCCGATCAGCCACACCAACGGCAACGGGAACAGTGGTAACGGAAACGGCCACAGCGCCACCGGCTACACCCACGCGGTGACCGCCGTGGACAAGGAAATGGAGGTCGTCAAAATGCAACAAGACGCTCCGCCCTGCCCGGAATGCGGCGCGCTAACGGTGCGCTCGGGAGCCTGCTACAAATGCATGCAGTGTGGAACTAGCCTCGGCTGTTCGTAACACCAATGCTTCTTCTGAAATCCTTCGCCAACTACTTGATGGCGAAGGATTTCAGCCTTTTGTTTCCTTT
>CAXSEA010000060.1:0-16933 GCA_964235675.1 uncultured Armatimonadales bacterium
CATCCGTCGCTTCGCGCCACCTTCCCTGTAGGGAAGGAAATATAAGATGGCGCTCCATTTTAAGACGGCCTAGAATATGGCCGTAGACTTTTCCTTCCCTACAGGGAAGGTGGCGCGAAGCGACGGATGGGTTCCGGGCGCACACGCCCCGTGCTGGAGTTCTCCTCCAAAATCGGCGGCAGCAGCACCTGACGCTTCTCCACCGCTTCCCCGCGAATCAGCTTCGCCAGCAGCTCCCCGGCCTGCATCGCCGATTCGTTCTGCCGCACGTTCAGCACCGTCAAATCCGGGGCGGCCAGACGCATGAACGGCGCGTTTAAGCAGGCCATGACACTGACGTCCTCCGGCACTCTGAGTCCTGCCTCCGCCAGGGCGCGCTTGGTGCCCAGAGCGCTGATCTCGTCCTTGGCGAACACCGCCGTCGGGATATTCGGCTCCTGCAATCGCTTCAGGAGCGAATGGTAAACCGCGTCCTTGCCCTCGACGTCGGCGGTGTATTCCAGCGTCTCCTGCAACCCGAACTCGGCCTCGGCCCGGCGCATGCCTTCGAGCCGCCCATGCCCCACCATCAGATCCTCGCGGATGTTGTAAAACAGAATCCGGCGATGCCCGAGCGCATGCAGATAGCGCACCGCCTCGTAGCCCACCGCGATATTGTCCATCCCGACAGCCAGCGTGTTCGGGGTGGGGGAGGTGCCGCGCACGACAAACGGCAAGCCGGTCTGCTCCAGAACCCCTGGACGCGGATCGTTCACCAGCATATCGGTAATCACCATCCCGTCGCACATGCGCGAGCGCGCGCTCTGCTCCATAGCGATCAACGGGTCTTGGTCCGGCCCGCCGCAACGCGCCAGCGTCAGGTTCAGCCCGTTTTCGTAGAGCGCGTACGCCAAACCGCCGATAATCTCATGGTAGTGCGGCGACAATTCCCCCGGCGCGTCTTCCAGCTTCAAGAACGGCGCGCCGGAGTCCTCGATAAACGCCGACGGCTCCACCGACGAGCGCCGCGCGACCATCATCAAGGCCACCGTATCGGTGCGTCCAAGCCTCAGATTCACGGCGGCGCGGTGCGGCAGATAGTTCATCTCCCGCGCCACCTGCAAAATTCGCTCGCGCGTCGCCGCCCCGACTCCCCGGCCTTCCCGGATTCGTCCGTTCAGCACCCGCGATACCTCCGAATCGGAGACGCCCACCCGCGCCGCGATATCCTCCAGCCGAGCCGGCCCAGGCCTACGATCTGTCATGTGCGCCCGCTTTCTTCAACCAAGTCCATCCGCTGCACTACGTTCTCTATTGTACCAAAGCGCGCCGCGCCGGTTCAGCCGGAAACGCATGCCACATATTTCCAGCGGATTCAACAAAAAATATGCGATTTACCTGCTTGACAGTATAATCCGAGACTGCTATACTGGAAAACAGTTCGCCCCCCAAGCGGTTGGGGGATTATCTAAGAAGGAATCCAATGTTGACTAATTCTACAATCACTCGCAGCTCCGGCTTGCGAAAAGGTTTCACCCTCATTGAATTGCTGGTCGTCATCGCGATCATCGCGATCCTCGCCGCAATTCTCTTCCCCGTCTTCGCCCAAGCCCGGGAGAAGGCCCGTGCCACGTCCTGCTTGTCCAACGAGAAGCAGCTTGGTCTCGGCTTTATCCAGTACGTGCAGGACAACGACGAAGCGTTTAATACCCCTGTTAGCACCGGTAGCGGTGCCTGGGTCACGGCGATCTATCCTTACATCAAGAGCACCGGTGTGTTACACTGCCCTGACGATCCCACCGTTGGCGCTCCGCCGTTAACCTACGGTACCTACGATTATGCGACCGTTCCGGTCTCCTACGCTGAAAACCACAATATTATCTACGACAAGAATTCTGGTTCAGTCAGCAACAAGGAAGGCCAGTTCACTGCCCCTGCTTCCACAGTGTTGTTAATGGAAGTTCAAGGCTTCGCCACTAGCATCACCGATCCCAATCAGGCCGATGACAGTTCTTCAACCGCTGATATGAGCACCACCAACGGTGGCTATCCGGACGGCGGAAGCGCGACCGGCAATGCCGCAGGCAAGTATGCGACGGGCACCGAAATCCACAAGAAGCTTGTGGTGATTTCAGCTGGAACCGTGCATACCGCTGGTGCCAATTACCTCGCGGTAGATGGCCACTCCAAGTACTTGACCCCGGCCAAGATTTCCGGCGGCTTGAACAACCCTCTTACCAATGCGGCGGAACAGCTTGACACCAGTGCAACCGTTGAAGGCTATGCCGCCGGTGCTTCGTGCCTTGACAACAACGGCTCAGACGTCACCACGACTGCCCCGACCACTTGCAACACTCCTAACGGAGCTACACTGACGATGAGCATCACCTAGGCTACCGCTAAACAGCGAACGTCAGACTCATCGATCCAACAAAAACAGCCTGCTCACCTGAGCAGGCTGTTTTTCTGTCAGTTTCATCATCGCGACACTCCATAAAATTGCTGCTTGACAACCCAAATGGCGACTGTTATACTGGCTTTCAGTTCACCCCAATCGTCTGGGGGAAGTTAATAAGGACTCTCTAATGACTAATACTTTTACCCACCGCCACCCACTCTCGCGAAAAGGCTTCACCCTCATCGAGCTGTTGGTTGTTATCGCAATCATCGCCATCTTAGCAGCCATCCTCTTCCCGGTCTTCGCCCAAGCCCGCGAAAAAGCCCGCGCCACCTCCTGCTTGTCCAACCTCAAGCAGCTTGGTCTAGGTCTGATTCAGTACAATCAGGACAACGACGAGGCTTTCCCGCGCTCGCAGGCGAATACCGAGGGTTGGGCCGAGCCAATCTTTCCTTACGTCAAGACCGCTGCTGTCTACAAGTGCCCTGACGATCCCTCGCCTCAAGGCGGGGTTGGAGCCAACGGGTTTATCTACGACCCGATTTCTTACGCAGTTAACTTCAACGTGACTGGCGGTTTGCCGGAAACACTGGCGCATCAAGGCGCGCCGGCATCCACAGTGATGCTTTTTGAAGTGCAGGGTTACTACTGGAACCCGCAAAACCCTAACGTTACACAGGACTTATCTCCTGCAGGATCGATGGACCCTTATTTCTACGGCGGGTATCCCTCGGGCGGCAACAATAATCAGCACATGTATGCCACAGGCAGCAGCCCAGGCAAGGTGTTGAACGGAACGCTTGCTTCAGGTCCCGTCCACACCGGTGGAGCGAATTATCTTGCCTGTGACGGCCATGCCAAGTTCCTACAGCCGAGTCGCGTTTCAGGCGGCAAGGATAACGACGGCGCGAGCAACCCTCCGACTAACGGTGCTGGAAACAGCGAAGGCGAGGCGGCCGGAACCAGCTGCATGGACTTGACGCCTAAAGACTTCGGAACCACAGCCGACCCCTCAGCCGCCAACACGCAAGGTGTATGCAGCAACCCCAACCAAGCGACCTTAACGTTTAGCCAAACCTAGGCTGTAGTTAGCGACAAATAGCTGCTGCATTGGGAAAGTACGCAAAAGAACCGCTGTCTCCAGTAGCCGGCGGTTCTTTTTATACGCGTACAGCTTCTGGATGCAGCATTGTGTAATTCTCATTTGACTGTTTTTGACGCGAAAACCTGCGGTTAGCTCTCTTGAATCTAAGTTAATGAATGTAAACTGTATTCCTCTTCGAATCTTTAGCCTGACTATATTGGCTGGGATGCTCTTCAGCGCAGGTTGCGCTCACGCCATTCCAAAACAAGCGGGATCAACCCTCCAACCTTTGAACGTCAGCAGCAATCCCAATCCTGGCTTTCCCGCCAGCGTAACCCCCGCGTTCCTTGATGCCCCCAACCTGGTCACCGTCTGGATGGATCAGCCCACCACGGCATCGTCGCTGATGAACCACGTCTCCGTGCGCGTCGGCACCGAGCTCGTGCCCGTGACGCGCGTGCAGATCGTCCAAGGCGCGGAAGAGGCGAGCGGGAAAGTGGACAAAAGCGAGGTCGTCCTGGCGGGCACCTTCCAGGCGGCGCTCGGCGGCTCCAACTGGAGCACCGACGACGCTCACACCCGCATGCACGCCGTCGCGCCCGGCGTCTACGATTTCCAGGCCACCCTCCCCAAAGGCGGCTACGAGTACAAAATCGCCTGCGGCGGCACATGGGACGACAACTACGGCGTCGGCCTGAAAAAAGGCGGCGACAATATCTTGCTCACTGTGCCCGCCGACAATACTCTCGTCCTGTTCCGCGCCGACTTCAACGAGAAAACGCTGCAAACGTCGCTCGACACGCGCGGCCTCACCCCAACCCCGGTCGCCGCAGCGATGGGCCAACCAGCGGCTCCATCCAGCCACGTCCTGCGCCTCACTCTAGGCCGCAGCCTCACTCCCGCCGACATCGTCCGCCCGCTCACCCTCCACTTTTCCAGCATGCCCTCGCGCCCGATCTACGCCCGCGAAGTGCTCTCCACTCCCGCCTACTTCTACGGCGGCAATGATCTCGGCGCGACCTATGCCGCCGCCGCAACTACCTTCAAAGTCTGGAGCCCCGTCTCCTCGGCAACGTCGCTGCTTCTCTACAAAGATGCCACTTCCGCCGCCTACCAAACTATCCCGATGAGCCGGAGCGCCGCCGGAGTCTGGTCCGCCACCGTCTTCGGCAATCTCGACGGTGTCTACTACCAGTATGCCTACACCTCCTACGGCGCCCAGCACATCGCCCCCGATATCTACGGTCGCGCCGCCAGCGAGGATTTGCAGCGCTCGATGGTCATCGACCTGGCCCGCACCGATCCCGCCAACTGGAGCGCCGTTCCCGCGCCGACGCTCGCTCAGCCCACCGACGCCGTCGTCTACGAAATCCACACCCGCGATTTCACCATCGACCCCTCCAGCGGCGTGCCCGACAATATGCGCGGCAAGTACCTCGGCCTTATCGCCCCCGGCACCCACGTCCCCGGCACCGCGACCCCGACCGGCCTCGACTACCTCAAGCAGCTCGGCGTCACCGATATCCACCTGCTGCCCATCGAAAGCATCGCCAACAGCCGCACCCCCGGCTACAACTGGGGCTATGAGACCGATCTCTTCGATGTTCCCGAGTCACGCTACGCCACTGACCCCAGTGACCCCACCAGCGCAATCCGCGACGTTAAAACCATGGTCGCCGGATTGCACCAAGCTCACATCGGCCTGGTCATGGATGTCGTCTACAACCACGCCGTCCCCGTCAGCGGCGACGCGTCCCCGTTCTGGGCCGCCGTCCCGTACTACTATTTCCGCACGGGTGCCAAAGGCGACCTGCTCGACGAATCCGGCGTCGGCAACTCCATGGACGACGCGCACCCCATGGTCCGCAAATTCGTCATAGACAGCCTCACCTACTGGGAAACCCAGTACCACGTCGACGGCTTCCGCTTCGATCTGCTCGGCATCTTCACGCCACAAACCGTTGCCGCCATCTCCCAGGCACTGCACAAAATCCGCCCCGATATCCTGCTCTACGGCGAGCCCTGGACCGGCGGCGGCCCAATTCGCTTCGGCAAAGGCGCGCAACGCGGCCTCGGCGTGGCCGTCTTCAACGACAACATCCGCAATCTCCTGCGCGGCGACCTCAACGGCACCAAAAAAGGCTTCGCGCTCGGCGGCGACGTGGACGCTACAGCCCTCCAAACCGCCATCAACGGCTCGCCCGACTTCACCCAAGCCCCGACCGAAAGCATGAACTACGTCTCCATCCATGACGATATGTCGATTTGGGACAAGATCACCCAAACCCTCCCCGGCGATGACGCATTAGACCGCAGTGCCTTGAAACTCGCCGGAGCCATGGTGATTCTCAGCCAGGGCGTCCCTATCCTCGAAGGCGGCTCCGAGCTAGGCCGCACCAAGCAAGGCAATCCCAATTCCTACAACGCCGGCGACTCCATCAACCACTTCGATTGGCAGCGCGGCCTTCAATTCCAGGAAGTCTCCAACTACTACCGAGGCCTGATCGCCCTCCGCCAAGCCCACCCCGCCTTCCGCTGCGCCACCGCCCAGCAGGTCAGCCAAACCCTCAAGTTCCTGCCGGCGTCCGCTCTGCCCGCCAACACGGTTGCCTTCACCCTCGACGGCACCCCCAGCGGCGATCCTTGGCGCAAAACCCTGGTGATCTTCCACGGCGCGAGCGATTCCGGCACAATCACCTTGCCGCCAGGTCATTGGCACTTAGCGGTTATCGGAGAACAGGCGCAATCCCAGGGCAGCTTAGTCTCTACAACCACCCTGACTCTCGCTCCGCTGTCCGCAGCCGTGCTTTATCAGAGCGCCGATTAGCTACGCCTCGACTAAGTCGCCAAGCGATGACCAATTGCCCCTGTGCTATAGTTTTGCTGAGGGCCAAGGACCATGAGCGACGATTTCACGTTAGGCGTGGAAGAAGAATACCAAATCGTGGACGCGCGCACTCGCGCCTTGATTCCGCGCGAGGAGCAAGTTCTCGGCGGGGCCGAAGCCGCGCTGGGCGAGCGCGTCCAGCCGGAGTTCCACGCCTCGCAAATCGAGATCGCCACGCCCGTCTGCCGCACCCTCGACGATGTCCGCGTCCAGCTAATCCAGGCGCGCGCGGCGCTCAAAATATCAGCCGAGCGGGACGGCAACCAGATCGCGGCGGCGGCGACGCATCCGTTCTCCAAAGCCCGCGAGCAGCCGGTCACGGACAAACCCCGCTACCGGGACATGGCCGACGAATACCGCCAGCTGGCCGACGAGCTGGTCATCTTCGGCTGCCACGTCCACGTCGGCATGGCCGATCCCGACGATGCCCTGCAAGTTCTCAGCCGCGCCCGCAACTGGCTGGCCCCGCTGCTCGCCCTTAGCGCCAGTTCGCCGTTTTGGGGTGGGGTAGATACCGGCTACGCTTCCTACCGCACCGAGCTTTGGGTTCGCTGGCCGATGGCCGGGCCGCCGCTGGCTTTCGAGTCCCGCGCCGAGCACGACCAATTGGTTGATGATCTAGTCGCCACGGGCAGCATCACCGACGCCACAAAGCTTTACTGGGATGTCCGCCTGCCCGCCAAATCCCCAACTGTCGAGTTCCGGGTCGCCGACGTCTGCCTCACCGTGGACGAAGCCGTTCTCATGGCCGGTCTGATTCGCGCCCTGGCCCGCACCTGCCTCGAGCAATCCCAATCCGGCGTGCCGCTCGACCCGCTCCGCCCGGAGCTGCTGCGCGCGGCCCACTGGCGGGCGGCTCGCTACGGCCTGGAGGGAGAGCTGATCGACACGCAAGCCCGCCGCGCCGCGCCTGCCTCCGAGGTCGTCCATTCATTGCTGGCTTTCACGCGCCCAGCCTTGGAAGAAGCCGGTGACTGGAACTTTGTTTCCGCTCAAACCGAGTCGGTTCTGGCGCGCGGCAACGGCGCCCAGCGACAGCGCGCCGTATTCACCAAAATGGGACGCATGGAAGACGTCGTAGACTATATCGTGGCGGAAACGGGAGGCATAGCGTGATGACTGAACTTCTACAGACAATTCTCGTCATGGAGCCGCGCCTCACCAAAATGCGGCGAGAGCTGCACCGCCATCCCGAACTGAGCGGCGACGAGCAAAATACCGCGTCCACCGTCGCGGCGCATCTCCAAGCGCTTGGCCTGGAGCCGCAAACCGGCGTCGGCGGCCATGGTGTCGTTGCCACCGTGCGCGGCGCGCGCCCCGGCCCGATCATCGCCTTGCGCGGCGACATGGACGCTCTGCCCATCCAGGAAGAAGGCGAGCCCGCCTACCGCTCCGAGCATCCCGGCGTGATGCACGCCTGCGGCCACGACGGCCACACTACCATGCTCCTCGGCGCGGCTGAAGCGCTCCTGACTGTCCGCAATCAAATGGCGGGCGACGTTCGCCTCATCTTTCAGCCGGCGGAAGAAATCGGCTCGGGCGCGCTCGCGATGTGCGCGGCGGGCGTCATGGACGGAGTCAGCGCCGCGTATGCGCTCCACGGCTGGCCGGCTCTTCCGGTCGGACAGGTCGGCATCAGGGCCGGGGCCATGACCGCCTCCGTCGATACGTTCAATATCACGGTGCAGGGCAAAGGGGCGCACGCGGCCTACCCGCATCTGTCGATCGACCCGATTTACACCGCCGCCCAGATTGTCGCCGCCCTGCAATCCATCGCGTCGCGAGAAATCGATCCCTTGCAGCCGGTGGTCGTCACCGTCGCCCAGTTCCACGCCGGCACCGCCGCCAACGTCATCCCCGACACCGCCCGTCTCGAAGGCACGATCCGCACCCACTCCAAAGAAGTCCGCGCCGGAATCCAAGACCGCATGCGCCGCATCGCCGACGGCGTCTGCGCCGCCACCCGCGCCACTTGCCGGGTAGAGTTCCACGGCGGCACTCCGCCTGTCGTGAACTCTCCCGAATCCACCGCGCTCGCCATTACTGCGGTCGGCGCGGCGCTCGGTCCGGAAAACGTCATCGCGCTCCCTAACCCGTCCATGGGCGGCGAGGACTTCGCCGAATACCTCGACTACGCTCCCGGCGCTCTGCTGCGCCTCGGCCTCGGCAACCCGACCCCCCTCCACGCCCCCACCTTCGACTTCGCCGACGCCGCCCTCACCGTTGGAGTGCGCGCCTTGGTCGCCATAGCCCTCGCCAGCCTCCGAGACTCCTAAATTGCATCTCGCCAGCGACTTATTCATCCACCGCGTATGCCGCCAGCTGCTCCTGCGTCAGCAGCATGCCCTGAGCGTACCGCGCGTCGAACTCGCCGCCGAGCGAAAGGCGCACCGCTTCGATCCATTCCAAATGCGGCGCCATCTTCTCCGCCGACTCAGGCGCTCCGTTGCGCGTTCGCAGCGCGTAGCGCCCGCCCAGCAGCTTGGCCGCGCGTCCAGGCTGGTTTCGCAGCCACGCGAGTTGAGCCAAACTCAGGCAATTCGACGCAATCGTGTCGTAGTTGCCGACTTGCAACCCGAGCGTGGTGCTCTCGTCCAGATACTCCTTGGCTCGGTCGAATCGCTGCTCGCGGATGGCGTCTTCCGCCAGGCTGGAGAGGGAAATGCTAATCCCATGCTTGTCGTCGATACCGCGCCGAATCTCCAAAGCTTGCCGGTGCAGCGATAAGCCGCCGGCGGCGTCGCCTTGTCCCCGCCGGGCAAAAGCGAGCTGCGTCAGGCTGTTGGCGTACATCGATTTTTGATTGTCCTCTAAAAAAATTGGCAGGCACTCGGCCAGCAGTTTTTCGGCGGTCGCGTACTCGTGAACTTGGACGTCCAGCATCGCGATGTTGCTGACCGTGATCGCTGTATCGATCCGGCTTCCAATCTCGCGCCAAAGAGCGTAGCTTTCGTCAAAGTACCGCCTCGCCGCCGGGTAATCCTCGGTGTCCACGGCGACGTTGCCCAGGTTGTTCAGCGCCCAGGCCATGCCTTGCCGATGGCCGATATGCCGCCGGACTTCGTAGCCGCCCGTCAGCAAGCGGGTGGCTTCGGACGTATCGTTTTGCAGGTACGCCAGCAATCCCGCCGCATTCAGCGCGCGGGCGCGTGTCAGAGTGGGCGCTTGCGCGCGCGGATGAGCCAGCAGCTGCCGGAGCCAGGCGCGTCCTTCGGAGTAGCTGCCGCGCTTTCTATGATAGAGATGAAGCTGCTCCGCCAAGCGTAAGCCGAGCAGCGCCTCCTCTTCCACGCGCTCGTCCCGCGACGCCCATTCCAGCGCCGCCCGGAAATTGGGCAGGTCCGAGTCGAGCCGCGCCAGCCAAATTGTCTGCTCGTCGCCCGACATTAGTAAATAAACCCGCTCCATCAGCGCCCCGTAATACGCGAGATGCCTGGCTCGCACTTCGTCGAACGGCGGCTCATCCGAGCTCTTCGCGCGCGCGCTCGCACAAGCGCGGACAATCTCCAGAAACCGCCAGCGCGGCTCGTCGTCCTCGCCGGCGCGGCTTTCCTGGGAACGCGCCAGCGACGCTTCTTCCATCCGCGCCAGGTGAGACAGCGCGTTCGGGCACTCGCACACCGTTTCCGCCGCTTCCAAAGTCCAGCCGCCCGCGAACACCGACAGCTCCCGGAACAGCTTCTGCTCCGCCGTTGTGAGCAGCCGGTAGCTGCCTTCCAGCACGGCGTCCAAGCTGCGATGGCGCTCGGGAACATCGTCATGGCGGGCCTTCAGCAGGCTCATGCCCTCACCGATATCGCGCTGAAGACGCTCCCACAGCTTTCCCGGCGGCAGCGCCCGCACCCACGACGCCGCCAGCTCCAGCGCCAGCGGGCTGCCATCCAGCGCCCGGCAGATTGCGGCCACCGCGCCCTGGTTGGCGGGCGTCAGATTGAAATCCGAGCGCGCCGCCCGCGCCCGGTCCACATACAGCCGCACCGACTCGCTGCCGTACGGGATGCCCAGCTTCTCCGTCGCCGCGCCCGATTCGCCCATCTCCTGCCGGACTGCCAACGATTCGCCGCCACGCTCCTCAAGCGGAACGGGCAGGGGAGCCACAGCCACCTCGCGCTCCCCGCGCAGTCCAATCGGCAGCCGCGAAGTCACCAGCAGCGACAAGCCCGGCGCGCGCTCCAGCAGCGACCGCGCCGCGAGCGAAAACGCTTCCCGGCAGGCCTGCGGCACGAGTAGATGCTCGGCATTATCTAAAATCAGCAGGCAGCCGTCGCCCGCGCCCGCGCCCGCCTCAGCCGTCAAAAACTCCGTAATCCGCTCCAGGGACGACTCCCCGCCCGTGGCTCGAACGCCCAGGACTCCGGCAATCGCCGGCAAAACTCCGGACGGCGACAAGACGTCCGCCAGCGGCACAAACCCGATGCGCGGAACAGCCCGCCCTCCGGCTCGCGCTGCGCGCCAGGCGAACTCCGAAACCAGCCGCGTTTTGCCCGTGCCGCCCATACCGGTCACTGTTACCAGACGCGCTCGCTCGCCGCTTAACTGGCCGTTGCCGGACTCGCCATGTTGCCGGATCAACAGATGCGTCAGCAATGCCAGCTCATCGCCCCGCCCAAAAAATCGGTCTAAGCTCAAAGGCGGCGCGGCCAGCCACGCCACGCTCGTCGGTTCCGTGGGTGCGCCCAGGCCTGTCGCGCCTGGAGAAACGCTGGTCGCGCCGCTGCCGCCGGGAACCGTCGATTGCGCCGGCTGATCTTCGGCAAGCGCCGCCGGACGTGGAGCGCGGGGACGCGCGAACCCGGCGGTGTACGAGAGCCGTTTCGTCTCCGCCTGAAATCCTTGCGACGGCCCCGCGCCGAACTCAGTTTCCAAGCGGCGCTCAAACTCCTGCGCCGTCGCCTTCAACGCGCCGATCTGCCCCTCCCTCGCCTGCAAAGCCATCAGCCAAAGACGCGCGGTCTCGTCATACGGCGCGGCTGCCGCCCACTGCTCCGCCGCCTGCCGCGCGTCCGCGGCCCGGCCCGACGCATCCAGCGCCCGCGACCATCCTCCGAGCGCATCGACATACTGCGCCTGGTAGGCGTCCGCCGCTTCCCGCGCCCAGGGCAGGGGGCAATCCGGCAGAAACTCGCCCTGGTAAAGCGCGACCGCCTCACCCAGATGTCCGGCGCGCTCCGCCGGCGACTCAGCCCCGCCCGCGAGCAAGCGCTGGAACTCACCGGCGTCGGTTGCCACTGCCGCGCCGTACAGCGTCACGTCGGCATGGCTCGTGTGAAGCACGCCGCCCCGCGCCGCCGCGCCCGGAATCTTCAGCGTCCGCCGCAGCGTGGTCAGCGTGGTGTTCAGATTCCGACGCGCCGCGAGTGGCTCCAAGCCGCTCCAGAAAATCTCGATCAGCCGCTCCCGCGCTTGTGGCCGATCCGGCCGCAACGCCAGGTAGGCCAGCAGCCACCCCGATTTCTGTGTCGGCAGCCGAGGCATCTCGCCTGCGCCATCCAGCGCAAGCGCCGCAATGCGCAGCCCTCCGAATAGAAAAATTTCGTACAAAGCGGCAGACGGAATCGCAATCGCCATAATCAAAATCGAGCCCGATAAAAGCTCCCTATAAACTAAACAGTATCCGCAAACCGCTCCGATTACCACCGTAACCCCATTCCAGATCTGACTCCCCTCCATTTCCATGGAGGGGAGTCAGAGTCGCCCCCGAACTCAGGATTCCTATAATCTGTAACACAGAACAAATAATCTAACGGCGCTTCGCTACAACAGTAGTCCTTTCCTTTAGGAAACTGGCCTGAAAGGCCGGATAGGTCGCGCCGTGCCTCGCGCGAGGCCGATTATGCTATGATAAAACATGCAGCAAACATCCGCGCCGCTCATGTCAGATCCTAGCGCAAGCATCGCTCCGCCACACGGCACCAAGCGTCTGGCCCTGAGCAGCACCGCCCGCTACGGCAGCGTGATTTTAGTGGTCGCCGCCGCCATCGTCGCCCGTGCCGTGCTGCAAATCTATCTTGGCGGTAAAGCGCCCTATCTGATCTTTTTCCCCGCGCTGATCTACAGCGCCTGGGTAGCCGGACTCGGCGGCGGCATTCTCGCCACGGCGGCCACCTCGATCTACGCGTACTTCTTCGTGCTCGCTCCCTACGCGAAGACGCCCTTGGTGATGAGCCAGAACAGAATATCGCTGACGCTCTATGTCGCCGTCGGCATCTTTGTCTCGCTGATGGGCAGCCGCCTGCGCCAAACGATGCTCGCGGAGCAGCGCAACGCGCAAGATGCCGCGCAAGCCGCCTCCGTCTTAAGCGAAAACCAGACTCGCACCACCGCCATCATCGAAACCGCCCTCGACTGCATCGTCGGCATCGACTCGCAAAGCAAAATCACCGAGTTCAACCCGGCGGCGGAGCAGACCTTCGGCTACAAGCGCGAGGACGTCGTCGGGCGCAGCCTGCCCGAGCTTCTTATCCCCAACGCGCTCCGGGAAGCGCATTTCAAAGGCCTCGCCCATTATCTCGCCACCGGCGAGGGGCCTGTCCTCGGCCAGCGCATCGAAGTCCCCGCCCTACGCGCCGACGGCAGCGAAATTCTGGTCGAGCTCGCCATCACGCGCATTCCCATCGCCGGCCCGCCCCAGTTCACGGCCTACCTGCGCGACATCACTGCCCGCAAAGCCGCCGACGAGGGCCTGTTGGAGCGCACTCGCCTGGCGATGATGGGCCTCGACGTCGGCATCGCCCTCACGCAAAAGGCCCCGCTGCAAGATATTTTGCAGCAGTGCGCCGAAGCGATGGTGCGGTATCTCGACGCCGCCTTCGCCCGGATCTGGCTCCTGGACCAAGACGAGCAGATGCTGGTGCTGAAAGCCAGCGCCGGCCTGTATACCCACCTCGACGGCCCGCATGGACGCGTCCCCGTCGGCAAATTTAAAATCGGCCTGATCGCCGAGGAGAAGCTGCCGCACCTCACCAACGACGTGCTCGACGACCCCAGAGTCGGCGACCACGAATGGGCGAGGCGCGAGGGAATGGTCGCCTTCGCCGGCCACCCGCTCATGCTCGAAGGCCGGGTGCTCGGTGTCGTGGCGATGTTTTCCAAAAATAAGCTCGGTGACGCCACCTTGCAGTCAATCGCCTCCGTCGCCGACGGCATCGCGCTGGGCGTGGAGCGCAAACTCACCGAGGAAGCCCTTATCAAAGCCCGCGACGCCGCCGAAGTGGCCAGCGTCGCCAAATCGCAGTTCCTCGCCAACATGAGCCACGAGCTACGCACCCCGATGAACGCCATTCTCGGCTACTCGGAAATGCTCACCGAGGAAGCCGAAGCCGACGGCCTCGACTCCTTCACTCCCGACCTGCTAAAAATCAACAAGGCCGGCAAGCACCTCCTGTCGCTCATCAACGACGTTCTCGACATCTCCAAAATCGAAGCCGGAAAAATGGAGCTTTACTTGGAGAGCTTCGACGTTTTCGAGATGGTCAACGAGCTTGCCAGTACGGTCCAGCCGCTGATCGACGCCAACGGCGACACTCTCGTCGTCGAGTGCCGCCCCACGGCAGGCGTCATGCGCGCCGATCTTACCAAAGTGCGCCAATCCCTGCTCAACCTGCTTTCCAATGCCGCTAAATTCACGTCGAACGGTGCGGTCACGCTGCATGTGGAGCGCGAGGCGGGTGTCAGCAGCGCGGGCGACCGCATCATTTTCAAAGTGCAGGACAGCGGCATCGGCATGACTCCCGAGCAGCTTGCGGGCGTGTTCGAGGCCTTTACCCAGGCCGACGCCTCCACCACGCGCAAATTCGGCGGCACCGGCCTCGGCCTCGCGATTACCCGCCGCTTCTGCCAGATGATGGGCGGCGACGTCACCGTGACCTCGGAGCCGGGCCGGGGCTCCGCCTTCACCATCAATCTTCCCGCGCAGGTAGAGGCAACCGACGCCGAAACCGCCGAAGCCGCGGCGGCGGCAACGGTTGCCGACAAGACGTTCGAGCCGTCCGCGCAGCCCGAGAAGAACACGGTGCTCGTCATCGACGATGAGCCCGGCGCGCGAGAGCTGATGCGCCGCTTCCTTTCCCGCGAAGGCTACCATCCCGAAACCGCCGCCACCGGCGAGGACGGCCTGCGCCTCGCCCGCGAACTGCATCCCACCCTGATTACGCTTGACGTGATGATGCCGAGCATGGACGGCTGGGCGGTTCTAAAAGCGCTCAAGGCCGATGACGTCACCCGCGACATTCCGGTTATCATGGTGACCATGGTGGACGAGAAAAAGATCGGCTTCGCGCTCGGCGCGACAGACTACATCACCAAGCCGGTGGACCGCGCCAGGCTTTCCATGATCCTGAAAAAGCACGAGTGCGCCGACATGCAGTACGGCTGCACCGCAATGGTGGTCGATGACGACGAAGACCAGCGCCAGATGATGAGCCAGATGCTCGCCAAAGAAACCTGGAAAGTCACCACCGCCCCCAACGGCAGAGTGGCGCTCGAGCAGCTGGAAACCGGCGCCTGCCCCGACCTCATTCTGCTCGACCTCACGATGCCCGAGATGGACGGCTTCGAGTTCGCCCGCCGCCTCCGCGAGCGCCCGCAGTGGCGCGAAATTCCCGTAATCGTCCTTACCGGAGCCGACATCACCGTCGAAGACCGCCACCGCCTGGAAGGCTACGTCGAGCGCATCCTGCAAAAATGCTCCTGGGACCAAGACGCCCTCCTACACGAAATCTCCACCCTCGCCGCCGCCTGCAAAATCCCCGAGCCTAAATCCAAAACCGCGTGAGCGAGCTAGAAAACCGCCTATCGAACGATGAATCGCCCGCGCCGTCAAGCTTAACGCCTGGTCCGGGCGCTAATCCTCTGCGCCACATCCTCGTCAGCGCTCTCATCGACGCCGGGGGCGCGTACCTTGTCTACACCCTGCTCGCGCCGCACCTTGGCCAGAAGCTCGCCATCGTCTTGTCCGCCGTGCCGTCGATCCTGAGCAACCTGGTCTCCTACGCGCGCCGACGCACCCTCGACTATGTCGGCGTTATCGTCATCGCCGGAACTCTCGCCGGTTTATGCATCTATTTTCTCGGCGGCTCGCCCCGGATGCTGCTCGCGCGGGATTCAGTTATCACCGGCGTAATCGGCCTGGTCTTTCTTGGATCGCTCCTTCTGCAACGCCCCTTGGTGTTCTATCTCGCGCGCCAGATGACCACCGGCGACAACCTCCAAAAGCTCGCCGCCTGGGACGCCCGCTACGACAGCTCGCCCACCCAAATGGGCATGCCGCGCATGACTCTCGTCTGGGGTCTCGGCCTGCTGCTGGAAGCCGCTCTCCGCGTTGCCTTGGCCTTCACGCTGCCGATTTCAGTCTTTATCCTCGTCGCGCCGATCATGTCGATTGCCGTCTACTTCGGCCTCATGGCCTGGTCTTTCTCCTACGGCCGCGCCCTCCGCCGACGCGAAACCGGCTGACGCGTCTATTGCCCGTCCGATGCGCTCGGCTCCGCCTTGGCGCGCGCCAAAATAGTGGTCGAGATCGAAGCCGGCGCGGGGATGCCCGCGTCGAAGAGCTTTGTTTTGATATTGTGCAGCGCCTCGGAAATCGTCCTGACTTCTTCCCCTTTTGTCGGCTGCCCCGCGAAGATCACCTGCCAGCTCACCGAATCCGCCGCCGAATTGATACTCTTTACGCGGATCACCGGCTCGAAATCGTCGCTTAAGCCTTGCACCTGTTTCACCGCCTCCAAAGCCGCCGCCTCCACCGCGTCGCTGTCGACTTTGAGGCTCGTCTCGAACGTCACGCTGTAGTTGCGTTTTCCCAGGCGGGTATGGTTAATGACGGGATTCGTGTAGACCGTGGCGTTCGGAATCAGGACGATCTGGTTGTCGTATGTTTTCAGTGTCGTCACGCGAATCTGGATCTCGTAAACGGTGCCCTCAAAATTGCCGAGCGTCACCTGGTCTTCCAGCTCGAACGGGCGCGCGAACAGCAGCAGAATGCCCGCGATAAAATTCTCCAGGATGTCCTTGAGCGCGAACCCGAGCGCGAACCCCGCCACCCCGAGGCTTGCCAGCACGGTCGTGACGTTCACGTTCGCCGAGCTGAGCGCGGCCAGCAGGCCGATCAGCAGCATCGTAAAATAAAGCGTCCGCGCCGCCAGCACGCGCACCACCCACGGAAAATGCCCGATTCGCTTCATCGTCAGGTAGGTCCCACGACGCGCGAAATTCGCCAGCAGCACGAACGCGTAGAACAGCAGCGCGGCGACAACCAGCCGGGGCACGAAGGAAATGATGCGCGCCAGCGTATTTTGCAGCGGCACCAAAAAAGCGTGCTCGTAAAAGCGCAGGGTAGGGTTCATGCCGCCAAGTTACCCGTTTGCCGCGAAACGATTGCTTCGCCGCCGGATCGACCTCTTAGGGAATAGGTTTTTCCGATCTCGGCGTTGCTGGATGTACTCCGCGGCAGCGTTCGCGGGGATAAGAATTGGATACAGCGTTCAGTGGCAATGCTCATTGAAAAAACCTGTAACGGACAGCTAGGCAGCGCCTATGCTGATGCGGGAACTGATCTCACTGTGCTGAGCGTTTCCGCCGGTGAACA
>CAXSEA010000061.1:0-16684 GCA_964235675.1 uncultured Armatimonadales bacterium
GGCGGCAACAACCGATTTTCGGGTTTATCGTAGACTTTTACTGTCATCGCTTGAGGCTAGTGGTCGAAATAGATGGAGCCGTTCACGAACAGATGGCGAATCGTGATTTAGAACGCGACGCGGTTTTGACCGATGCGGGAATGACGATACTGCATTTTCGCAACGAACGGATTTTCCATAACCTTGACCAGGTACTCAGTCAAATTCTGGAGTCGGCAGGCGAGATCAACAGGAAAGCGCCGTAAACTTTTCCTTCCCTACAGGGAAGGAGGCGCGTAGCGCCGGATGGGTTCTTACGCTACCGCGTCCGCCGGCTCTTCGATGGTCCGCTCGTAGGCGGTTTCGGGACGCGCGTGCTCTTTGTTCCAAACGGCCAGAAGCGAGGCAAGGGCGACTTCGAGCTGGGAATCGTCGGGGACGCGGGTGGTCAGGTACTGGAGGGCTAGACCGGGGGCGATCAGGGTTTGAGCCCATTTCTTGTCGCGGCGGGTGCCGGCGAAGCGGAGGATTTCGTAGGCGATTCCGGCGACGATGGGGAGAACGGCCAGGTTGATGAGGACGCGGAGAGCTGGCTCGGGGCGGCCGAAGCAGGCGACGACGAAGAAGTGCGTCAGGAAGACGATGAAGACGAAGTTGGTGCCGCAGCGGGGATGGATACGGCTGGACTCGCGGGCGTTCTCGACGGTGAGCGGCGCGCCGCGCTCCAGGGTGTTGATGGCCTTGTGCTCGGCTCCGTGGTACTGGAACACGCGCTGGATACGCTCCATCCGCGAGATCAGGCCGATGTAGCCGAGGAAGAATCCGAGGCGGATGGCGAGATCGACGGCGTTCAGGAGCAATCCCTGGTGCCAGTTGGGATGCGTCCAGCGCTCCGCTTTTTGGATGCCCTGCGTGGCGAGGGTCGGGACTCCGTAGATGAAGGCGAGCGCGATCAGCAGGGCGACGGTGGTCGCGCCGCCGATGGCAATACTGTTGATCGGCTTGCCGGCATCGGCTTTGAGCTGGCGCTCCTCGGAATTAAGTTTGCGGGCGTCGGGGGCTTCGCCGCGCGCGCGGGCGGCTTCCTCCTCGGCCTGGAGCTGGACGCCAGCCGAGTAGGCGAGCGCTTTGTAGCCCATGCCGAAAGAGTCGATCAGCGCCAAAGTGCCGCGCAGGAACGGCTTGTTGAGCCACTTCCAGCGGGCCATGTGCTGCTCGACGTTGTCGACTTGCACAACAATTTGCTGGTCGGTCTCGCGGCGGCAGGCGACGGCGAAGTAGCGCGGCGAGCGCATCATCACGCCCTCGACTACCGCCTGGCCGCCGTATTTGGTTCGCTCGTCTTCTTGGTTTGGCATAACCCCAACCCTATCCGGCCTCCCGGCCACCTTCCCTGGAGGGAAGGAAAAGTTTACGGCCTGCGCGATAGGTTCGCACTTTGGGAGAGCTGCTTGTTCTCGACCTCAGCATACGGCAGATCAAGCCGCGATGCAAGCTCGTGGCTGTATCGCCAGGCTTCATCTCGATCGACGATTGCTGTAAGTGGAATGGAGTCCAACGCTCGTCCGTAGGGCCAACGTCGATTGCGCCAGCGAAGACAAAGCATGGATTCGTATCCTGCACCGAGCGGTACGTAGAGGTTTCTTTGCCGAATGAAGTACCGTCCGACCTGGTCGAAATCTTGCAGATCGCCGCCGCGTTTGAATCGAAGCGGAAAAATGCCGCAGGCGAACTCATAGCGCCGTGCCGGTATATCAATGGAAAGCGTAAAAGAAGTAGCGCATGTGCCGGTGAAGATAAGAACTGCGACTGTTCCGACGATTGCCAGCCAGACAAGAGCTATGAGCGCCTGTTGAAAAGTCATGTGCCCGGTTTTGATGACGAGAGAAGTGATAATCCACAAGAAAAACAAGAAAGCGCCGACCATCAGCCATGCGACGAATGCAGTGCCGATTCTGGCCCAAAGCATAGTCCGGCAGGTGATCCGGTCGTTGTCGTCAACATAATCGGTCAGTGGAGTACTGGTTGCCATAGGCGGGTGGCTTTCCATCGCAGGCGTGTTTTGCTTAAAATTGGAGTCAGCTTTGATGTATTACCGCACGTCGTCTTCGACTTGAGCATACGGCAGTTGAATCCGCTCAGCAAGCTGCCTAGCGAACTGCTCGGCAGCGGCTCGGCTGGTCATCCCGTCCAGCGGCAGACCAGGCATTGCCCAGCCATATGGCCACGTGATGGTGCGCCAATCAAGCATAACTCCGTACCCCGGCTCAGGACAGCCACGCTGTCGTTGCCGTTTGTAGGCTTTCACCTGCGTGAAATCCTCTAAAAAGCCGGAGCGGCGGATTCGCAGCGGAAATACCCCGCATGCAAACTCGTATTTTCTAGATGCCACGTCAATAGAAAATGTAAAATCGACGGCGGAGCAGAGCTTGAAGAAAAATCCGATGGGGTAGCCAAACACCGCCAGAAAAAGGCCAAAAACGATCAGCGATGCATACACTGGCAGCGGAGACGGTCTAAACAATCCCGGCACGATCATGCACAGGAGATAAAGCAAACCGCCTACCAGTACCCAAGCGAGCAAGGCGGCCAGGAAGCGGGTCTGTGGTAGAGGCCGCCAGGTAATTCGGCTATCTTCGTCAGAATATCCATACTTCGACGTATTTATCGTTAGGCTGTCCAACTTCATAGTTCAGGCATTGCCTTATGACGTAACCGCCAGTAAAAAGAGCGTAAGCCAAATATGACTTACGCTCCGTATTAAAATCGTGAACTGGCAAAAAGATATATTACTTCTTCGCGCCAGCCTTGCCCGCAACAGCCCCGTTTTTCATGCCGTATTTCTGCATGAACTTCTCGACGCGGCCTTCGGTGTCCATCAGCTTCTGCTTGCCGGTGTAGAAGGGATGGCATTGGGAACAGATTTCCACGGTCGGGTTCTCGCGGGTCGAGCGGGTTTGGATCTCGCTGCCGCAGGCGCACTTGATCGTGGTGTCGTAATACTTGGGATGAATCTCTGCTTGCATGGGTTTCTCGGTGCTCCTTTTCGCCCCGCGCCTGTCAGCTTTTGCGACGGACGGGACATTCTCAGCCGCCTATTATACACTATAGAACACGAGGGGATCGGCTGGGGTTCCCGCATTGCATGGCACTCGATACTCGGCGACTGGTACAACTTCCAAAGGAACGGGTCGGTACTCGGCTTGCAATTCTTATGCTGAAAGGACTCGTGCTTGGAAAGTCAATTGCAGGAATCCACCGTTTTGGTGACGGGCGGCTCAGGCTATATCGGGAGCTGGGCCATTGCGGGCTTGCTGCGGCGCGGGTATCGGGTGCGGGCCACTCTGCGCGGGCTTCGTCGGGAGCCGGAGATTCGGGCGATGCTGGCTGGGCAGGTGGATGCGGAAAATCGGCTGAGATTTTTTGCCGCCGATTTGCTGGAGGACGCGGGGTGGGACGCGGCGGCTGACGGGGCGGATTATATTTTGCATGTCGCGTCACCCCTGCCGGTGGGCAAGTACCGGGGGCAGGACCTTGTTAAGCCAGCTCGCGAGGGAACGCTGCGGGTGCTGAAGGCTGGGGTGAAAGCGGGCGTGCAGCGAGTTGTGGTCACTTCGTCCATCGAGGCCGCTCATCCACTTAGGAATCAGGCCATCCACGGGACTGTCCAAGCCGATGAGACGGTCTGGACGGAATTGTCACGAGAAGACGCTAACGCTCTTGACCGGTACGCGCGCTCGAAGACGCTGGCGGAGCAGGATGCTTGGGAGTTTGCGCGGCAGGCGTGCGGGGCGATGTCGCTGGCGACCGTGCTGCCGTCGGCGGTGCTGGGGCCGGTGATGACGCTGGACATTTCAGGAGCGCTGGAGATCGTTTCGCGGATGCTCGCGGGGAAGGTGCAGCTGCTGCCGCGCATCGGGGTGAGCGTCGTGGATGTCCGCGATTTGGTGGAATTGCACATTTTAGCGATGACGCGTCCGGAAGCGGACGGGCAGCGGTTTCTTGGCGCGGGCGAGTTTCTCTGGGTGTCGGAGATCGCCGCTATATTGCGGGACAAGATCGGCAAGCGCGCGGGGAGAGTTCCGAAAGGAATGGTGCCCGACTCCCTGGTGCGGATGGCAGCTTTATTCGATGAAGACGCTCGCCTGATCGTGCCAATTTTAGGCGAGCGCATTGAGTATGATGCGTCAAAGGCGGAAAGGTTGTTGGGGTGGCGTACTCGTCCGGCGCGGGAAACGATTGTTGATTGCGCGGGGAGTTTGCTGGGGATGGGGATTTTGGGCGGGAGGTAAGGCCAGCTTTATCCGGCCTTATGGCTGCCTGCCCACCTATCCGGCCTCTCGGCCACCTTCCCTAAAGGGAAGGAATTTCTTACAACTGGGGTTTAAAGGGCGCGTTTAGGCGTTCAGCAGGAACACGCAATTCGGTCGGCGTGTTATACTGATTGGCTCTGCAACGCGCAGTTTGAGAGCGAAAACCGCTTATGAGCAAGCAACGAAAATGGGCTGGCTTGAGAGCATACCTTAAAACTGAATGCGTAACGGATGCTAGGCTTGGGCAAAATATTGCTGAAGCCTTTTGGCATGTCTGAACTTTACGTCCCCTTGCTTTCGGTCTGAATATTTGTCTATGGAACTGAACGAAATTTCCGCATTGATCGAGGATTACGCTCCCTACCGGCTTTTGAAGGAAAAGCTCGCGGACGGGGCGCGGGTGGTGCAGATGGAAGGGCTGCCGGTGAACGCGAAGGCGTTTCTGCTGGCGCAGTTGCAGCGGGATTTGGGGCGGCCGCTGTTTGTGGTGGCGCAGGACGATCAGGCGGCGGAGAGGTTGATCGGGGACTTGGGCGTGTTCGCGCCGGAGCCAGGGGCGATTGCGCCGCTGATTTCCACGGCGGAGACACTGATTTATGAAGAAGGCGCGCCGGATTACGCCCGCATTGGGCGTCGGGCGCAGGCGATTCAGCAGGTTTTGCGGGACACGCCGAAGTTTATGGTGGCGTCGGTGAACGCCACGCTGCAGCGGACCGTGTCGCCGGAGATTTTGCGCGCGCGGGTGTTCGAGGCGAAGAAGGGCGAGACTTACGAGCTGGCCGGGATGCAAAAAGAGCTTTTGCGTCTGGGGTACGAGCGGGTGGAGACGGTGGAGATGCCGGGGCAGTGGACTCGTCGGGGCGGGATTATCGATATTTTCGCGGTCGGCGAGGAAATGGGGTTCCGGCTGGATTTCTTCGGCGACGACCTGGAAAGCGTTCGGGTGTTCGATCCGGAGTCGCAGCGGTCGAGCCAGGAGCTGGAAGAGGTGCGGATTTTGCCGGCACGGGAGATGCCGCTGAAATCGCCTAATAAACCGGCTGCGATTGAGGCGCTTCGCGCCAAGCTCGGGCCTCGCATGGAAGCGTTGAAGCAGGAGAACCTGGAAGAGCGCGGCGAGGAGCATGCGTCGCGGCTGGAGGAGCGGGTCGAGAACGATCTGGCGCAATTGCAGTCGGGAGTTTATTTCGACCAGGCCGAGGTGTATCTGCCATATTTGTTCCCGGAGCTGTTTTGCCTGCTGGATATGATCCCCGAGAACGCGGCGCTGGTGCTGGATGAGCCGTCGCAGATTCATCTCCATTGGGACAAGTCGATGGAAGAGATGGGCGAGATTGCGCGGACGCGTCTGGTGCGCGGCGAGTGGCTGGAGGCGATCGAAACGGAGTGCCCGTTCGATTGCTTGACCGATTTCGCGCAGACTCGTCCGGCTGGATTGGTGGCGCTGTCGCTGCTGAACCGGCATCTGGATTGGCTGACGGTGCGACCCGAAAACAATGTGGAGGCGGCTTCATCGGCGGCGATGGAATCGTTTGCCGGGCGGTTGCCCGCGATGTACAACGCGGTGGACGGGTGGCTGGGGTCGCGTCTGCGGACGATAGTCATTACTCGCCAGCCGCAGCGTATCCGCGAGTTGTTTGGGGAGCACAATTTGGCCCCCGCGCCGAAGAGCCGGCTGGCTCCGGGCAGTGTGGAGGGCGGCGTTTTTGTGTTCGACGGCGCGCTGCCGGGCGGGTTTCGGCTGCCGACCGCGGGCGTAATGGTGCTGACCGACCCGGATCTGTTCGGCGCGTCGGGGCAGGTGAAGCGGCGGGTCAACAAGTTCAAAGAGGGCTTGCGGATTACGTCGTATCTGGAGTTGCGCGAGGGCGATTATGTGGTGCATATTCACCACGGAATCGGGCAGTACCATGGGATTGCGAAGTTAAAGGGCTCCGACGGGGCCGTGCGGGACTATCTGCTGCTGGAGTACGAGGGCGGCGACAAGGTGTATGTGCCGTCGGACCAGGTGGACCGGGTGCAGAAGTATATCGGCTCGAACGCCGACGCGCCGGCTTTGCACCGGCTCAATTCCGGGGAGTGGCAGCGGGCGACCAAGAAGGCCAAGAAGCAAGTGCAGGAGATGGCGGGGGAGCTGATTAAGCTCTACGCCGCGCGTCGTAAGGCGATTCGTCCGCCGGCGGGGCCGGACTCGCCGTGGCAGCATGAGATGGAGTCGGCGTTTCCGTATGAGGAGACGCAGGACCAGCTGAAAGCGGTGGAGGCGATCAAATCCGATATGGAGAAGTCGCATCCGATGGACCGCTTGATCTGTGGGGATGTCGGCTACGGCAAAACCGAGGTGGCGATGCGGGCCGCGTTCAAGGCAGTGGACGGGCACCGCCAGGTGGCCGTGCTTTGCCCGACGACCGTGCTCGCCGCGCAGCACTTCAAGACGTTCAAGGAGCGGTTCGCCGCGTACCCGATTACTATCGCGAGGGTGTCGCGGTTCGTGTCGGCGTCGGAGACGAAGAAGATTTTGGAAGGGCTGGAGCACGGCACGATCGATATCGTGATTGGGACTCACAAGCTGCTGTCGAAAAGCATCAAGTTCAGTAATCTGGGCCTGCTGGTGGTGGACGAGGAGCAGCGGTTCGGGGTGACGCACAAGGAGCGAATCAAGCAGATGCGCGCCAACGTGGACGTGCTGACGCTGACGGCGACGCCGATTCCGCGCACGCTGCACATGTCGCTGTCGGGGATTCGGGATTTGTCGCTGATTAACGATCCGCCGGAGGGGCGTCGGCCGATTGTCACGCATATCCGGGAGTATGACGAGTCGCTGGTCAAGGAAGTGATTTTGCGCGAGATGGACCGGAGCGGGCAGGTGTACTTCTTGTCTAACCGGGTGGAGGGAATCTTCCATGTCGCCGAGCGTCTGCGCAAGCTGGTGCCGGGCGCGCGGGTGGCGGTAGGCCACGGGCAGATGGGCGAGGACGAGCTAGAAAGCGTGATGAATGCCTTCGATAACCGCGAGTACGACGTGCTTGTCTGCACCACGATCGTGGAATCCGGGCTGGACATGCCGAACGTGAACACGATGATTGTGGACAACGCGGACAAGCTGGGCATGTCGCAGCTGTACCAGATTCGCGGGCGTGTCGGGCGCTCCGACAAGCAGGGCTACGCTTACCTGCTGACGCGCAAGGACAAATCGCTTTCGGAAGTGGCGGAGAAGCGACTGGCGGCGCTGAAGGAGTTCTCCGGGCTTGGGTCGGGCTACAAAGTGGCGATGCGGGACCTGGAAATCCGGGGCGCGGGCAACTTGCTGGGGGCCGAGCAATCCGGCACGGTTTCCGAGATCGGCTTCGACCTGTACACGCAGCTTTTGTCGCAGGCGATCAGCGAGTTGAAGGGCGATCACGTGGAAGCGGAGTTCCTGCTCCCGACGGTGAACGTGCCGCTCGACGCCAATATCCCGATGAAATATATTCCGTCGGAAGCCGAGCGTATCCTGATGTACAAGAAGCTGACGGCTGTGCGCAAGGCGCAGGATGTGGACTCGATTCAGGCGGAACTGGAAGACCGGTACGGCGACCCGCCGAAGTCGGTCTGGAACCTGCTGGCGATTATGCGTCTGCGCCTGCGCTGCAAGCAGATCGGGATCAGCTCGGTGCTGACCGAGAAAGACCGCATTTATCTGCGCTTCAAGAATACGCATCTGCCGCAAGACAGCGTGCAAACTCTGGGACGGGCATTCCTGCAATATGAGTTTGCGAGCGACCATGTCGGTATTACTCTGCCTGATACCCCGGCTAAGGCGCTGACGGCGGTGGAGGAGATGGTGGAGATTTTGGTGAACGCCCTTCCCGACCGGAGCCGCGAGGAGCGAGTAGGGATTTCCAGCCTGGAGACGACGGCGTCGAATTCGGGCAAGCTGCGCGAGCAGTTGCAAAGCGCGGGGCTGGATGTGTCGCAGGCGCCGGTGACGGCGGGAGCGACGCGGCGGTCGCGGATCAGCGGCGGGCCCCGGCGGTGAGCAATCCCGTCGGCAAAACGTTCCGGCTGTTCTACCAGGATATCGAACTTGGGGAAGTCACTCAAGAGAATTTCAACTTTCCCAGTTTTTTCTGCAAATTCCGACGCAACGAAGAGGCATTTGCGGGCAACCCGTTGCGCGAGAAATTGCAGCGCTATTTTGAGCACTCGCTTGCCGTTGACCGCTTACTGATGGATGGCAAAGAAGACGGTCCAGAAATGGATGCCGCAGTTATTAAAGCAGAGCAGTTTATGGATTTTATCGAGTCCAACGACTGGTACCTTTATCGCGAAGGTGAAAAGGAGCCAATTTTGATTCCGAACTTTGTCGAAGGCAACAGTGTCGTGTTGCGCTTGAATGTTACCGGCATTAAAGCGTCATGATTTGGATTCGAGCAAGTCAACGTGGCATCCAGCTCAAATTAAAGACGTTAACCGAGAGCTAGTTATGCGCAGATAGCGCTTGGCTCTAATAATCATATTCCCTAAGACGCAAGCGAGACAGTTCTAATTGGGTATTGTGCAACCGCACCCCCATAAGATATTAGGAAAACTCTTCCAAATGCATCTTCAGAAAGTTTGTCGGTGTTATAACTCCGCTTTTACTTTGATCGAGCTTCTTGTTGTGATCGCTATTATCGCGATTCTCGCGGCTATTTTATTCCCAGTGTTCGCGGCGGCGCGGGAGAAGGCGCGGGCGGCTACCTGCACCAGCAATATGCGCCAGATCGGGATCGCCTTGGCGCTGTACCGCAGCGACAACGATTCGGTGAACGTGAGTTATCGCACCTGCCCTACGTTGGGTTATCCCGGCGGTGTTTGCGGCAACACCGGCACTGCCTACTCCGGGCCTGGAGAGCGCTGGTGGGCGCCGTTCGACAACAACCCGGCCGATTGCGGCACCAGTTACTACAACACGCGCGTGCCGGACAGCGACTACTTGCTTGCCAACAACGCGGGTATGATTCAGCCGTATGTGAAGTCGCTGGCGATTTTCCACTGCCCCAGCGCCCCGCAGAATCTGCAATGCACCTACGCGATGAGCTATATTACGGCGGGCCCGATGGGCAAGTTGGACAGCGTGGTGCAAAACCCGGCGGTGTTCGTCGTCTGGGACCACAACAAGATGCCGGGCTGCGCCGATACCGGCACCCCGCTGACTCCGTCAACAGGCTACAACGGGACCTGGAACCCGTTTCCGCCCGCCAAGGACACTACGCACATCCACTATCCGGTGTGGCATACCAACGGCTTTAACGCTCTCGCCTACGACGGCTCCGTAAAGCACCGGCAGTATTCGCTGCCCACGAACGCTAATTTCGACGCTTCGACACCCAGCAGTTAATTCACGCTCGATTTGACAAAAATAGCCCCGCGCTCGCAATAGCGTGGGGCTGTTTTTAGTTATTGAAGCTAGCCGCCGTCGGCGGCTTTGGAGACGTCTTCCCATTCTTTCCAAACCTTTAGGCGCTCGTCGTAGGTTTGGGGGACGACCTTGGTGGCGAATTCGCCCAGGAGGAGGCGGAGCGGCGGCTTTTCGGCGTCTACTACCTTGAGGATCGCTTCGCTGGTGGCCTTTGGGTCGCCGCGCTTGGCGTTCGCGGGGCGGGGCATGTTGCGGATCTCGTCGTAGGCTGGGATCGGGGTGGCGTGCTTGGCGGAGCTTCCGCCCCAGTCCGTGGTGAAACCGCCAGGCTCAATCAGCGTGACGTTGATGCCAAATGGCGCGACTTCTTTGCTCAACCCTTCGGTGAAGCCTTCCAGTCCCCACTTCGATGCGTGATACATCCCGATGTTGGTGAAGCCGACCAGGCCGCCGATGCTGGATATTTGGAGTATATGGCCGTGCCCCTGCTCGCGGAGAATCGGCAGGGCAGCCTGCGTGACCCAGAGCGCGCCGAAGAGGTTGGTCTCGATCTGGGCGCGGGCTTCTTCCTCGCTGAGTTCCTCGATCATGCCGAACTGGCCGTAGCCGGCGTTGTTGACGACGATATCGAGCGTGCCGAACTTCTCCTTGGCCTGGCGCACGGCGGCGAAGTCGGCGGCGCGGTCGGTGACGTCAAGCTCGATAGGGAGGATGTTGCCCTCTCCGTACTGCTGGACTAGATCGTTTAAGCTGTCGGTGTGACGGGCGGTGGCGGCGACTTTGTCGCCGCGCTTCAGGGCGGCTTCGGTCCATTCGCGTCCGAAGCCGCGCGAGGTGCCGGTAATAAACCAGGTCTTCATAGTTACTTCCTTTTACTTGCTGTTGGCACAATGATGCGCCCCGAAGTTAGCTTTTGGCTTGCTCGGGGCGCGGTTTGGTGTGTTTACCCGGTTCTGGGCGGACCTATCCGTCACGCTCGGAAGCGTGCAACCTTCCCTGAAGGGAAGGGAAGGACTGATGCCTGGTGGTTGTTATAGCCGGTCGCCTTGCTTGCGCAAATTAGGCTCTTCGTAGCCGAAAGTCTGGTCTTGGCGTCAGTCGGCAAACAAAGCATGCCACCTTCCCTGAAGAGGATTTGGAAAAAGTTATCTGAACTTCCCTCCTTTTCCAAGGAGGGGTTGGGGGAGGTCCGGTTTCGTGAGGCGTTTTGTGCGTGGCGGACCTCCCCTTAATCCCCTCCTTGGAAAAGGAGGGGAAACCAGACGGCACTTGCTGGGGACTTTTTCTAAACCCTCTCAAGGGAAGGTGGCGCGCTGCCGAGGGTAGCGGATGGGGCTACTTGCTTGCCCAGGGGTTGGGGGATTTGCCGGCTTCGCCGTCGGCGGCGATGGAAACGGCTTTCCAGCCGTCCCAGGTTTTCAGGCGCTCGGCGTAGAGCTGCGGAAGCAACTGCGTGCCGAACTCGCCTAGGAAGAGGCGCAGGGGCGGGTTTGGGGAATCGACGACTTTAAGGATGGCTTCGCTAGAGGCGGCGGGGTCACCGAGCTTCATTCCGCCAAAGGCTTTGTTGAGCTGCTCGCGCATCGCGTCGTAAGCCGGAGTTTCAGCCGCGTGCTTGGACGAGCTGCCGCCCCAATCGGTGCTGAAGCCGCCCGGCTCGATGATGGTGATGTGGATGCCGAAAGAAGCGACTTCTTGGCTGAGCGCTTCGCTGAAGCCTTCCAATGCCCATTTCGAGGCGTGGTAGGCGCTGACTCCAGGGAAAGCGGCGACGCCGCCGATGCTGGAGACTTGCAAAATATGGCCGTGCAGTTGTTCGCGCAGATAGGGCAACGCAGCCTGGGTCACCCAGATTGCGCCGAAGAGATTGGTTTCGATCTGGGCGCGCATCTCCTGCTCGCTGAGCTCCTCGGCCGCGCCGAACTGGCCGTAGCCCGCGTTGTTGACAATGACGTCGAGCACGCCGAACCGGTCGTAGGCCTGCTTGACGGCGGCGAAGTCCGCCGCGCGGTCGTCGACGTCCAGCTTGATCGGCAGGATGGCTTCGCCATATTGCTGGACCAGGTCATCCAGCGTGTCCGTATTTCGAGCTGTCGCCGCCACCCGGTCGCCGCGCTTTAAGGCGGCGGTGGTCCAGTCGCGTCCGAAGCCGCGCGATGCTCCCGTGATAAACCATGTTTTCATTTGCTGTTCCTTTTTTGATCGTTCTTGGCTAGCATGGCGACTGCCGCGGCAAGCTGCTGATTACTCGCCGCGACTTCCCGCGCCCGCGCCTCGTCGCCTACTTCCATGGCCTCGAAAAAGGCCGCTTTGCCCAACACGTAGGCGAGCCGCTCCTGCATTTCGGCAATCTCGCGGCGCAGCTTTTCCGCGTGCGCCGTATAGATCGCCTTTAGTTCACCGGTGTGCTCCTCGCCGCGAGGGCCGGCGTAGAGATGGAGCAGGCGGCGGACATCGCTGATGGACATGCCCGCGCCGCGCATGCAGGCGAGGCTTTCCACGACGGCCACGGTTTCCGGAGCGTAGCGGCGATGCCCGCTGCTGAGGTCGCGCTCGGTGGGCTCGATCAAGCCGATGCGCTCGTAGTAGCGGAGAGTGTGCTCGCTGAGGCCGCTTTGACGCGCCATCTGCTGGATGCTCAGGCCGCGCCGCTGCGCCGGTTCGTGCTCTGTTGTGGTAGGCATATTTAGAGTATAAAAAACTTAGAGTGCTCTAAGTCAAGCGTCTTTCTTAGCTTCGCGAAAATATTTTTTGAGCGCTTGGGGCTTTCATGTTTCTTTAATCGGAGTCTCCGATACTTAGTTTGTCGCCGCCTTGTGATCTGCGCGCAAGGCGGCGACATTTTTTTGTTTTATTGCCGTGCCCATGAACCACCGGGCAAGCCGCATCACCGCACTCGCCCGGAGCGTAGGAAGGGCAGCAGGCAGTGGCGGCGACTCTCGAGTCAATTCGCGCCCGTCCGTGGTACGCTAAGTTTGCCATGGGCGAAAAACTGATTATCCTTACCGCTGTCGGGCCGAGGGACCGTCCCGGAATTGTCGCGGCGCTCTCCCTCGCCGTGCTGCAGGCGGGCGGCAACCTCGACGACGCCACCATGACCCGCCTGCACGGCGCGTTCGCCACGATGATCGCCGCGCGCATCGACGAAGGCGCAATCGAGCCGCTGCACGACAGCCTTGACGGGCTTTCACGTAATCTGGACTTGCATATCGTCTTGGACCAGCTCGACGGCACGGCGGACGGAGCGGCAAACCATGTCAGCGGTCCCGACCATATTATCACGGTCTACGGCGCCGACCATCCCGGAATCGTCCACCATGTCGCCGCCCTGCTGGAGCAATACCAGGCGAATATCACTGATTTGGAAACCCGCCTCACCAACGAATCCGGCGAACCGATTTATGTGATGATGGTGGAAACCTCGGGCGGCGACTGGAGCAATCTTCCCCACGCTCTCGCCGAAATGGGCCGCACTCTGGCGGTGGATGTCAGCTTCTCGATGATGGACGAGGAGACGCTTTAGGAACCCATCCGGCGCTCCGCAGGAACCCATCCGGCGCTGCGCGCCACCTTCCCTGTAGGGAAGGAAATATAAGATGGCGTTGGGTCTGAACGGACTCGAAATTAAGCAGTAGTTTTTTCTTTCCTAGAGAGCTTAGGGGCAGTATGCTGAACTCCCTCCTTTTCCAAGGAGAGGCTGGGGAGGTCCGGTTTAGTAAAGCATTGTGTGTGTGTGACGGACCTTCCCTCACCTCTCCTTGGAAAAGGAGGGGAACCAGAAATGCCACTTGCTCGCCCTATTGTTGTTTATCCCGATTCTCGCTTGAAGGAGCGCTGCTCCGATATCGTCGATTTTGCCGAGGCCGCCGAGATTGCGGGCGATCTGCTGGCGACGATGGAGGCTTGTCCGCCGCGGACGGTTGGGATTGCCGCGCCACAGATTGGGGCGATGGCGCGGGTGGCGTTGGTAGATGTGTCGCGGAATCCGAAGTATCCGGCGGGGCATGGGCTCTTGATATTGGTGAATCCGGCCATTGCTTACAGTGAGGGGGTGCAGGTGTTTCGGGAGGGGTGCTTGTCGATTCCGGAGTTCACCGCGAATATTGAGAGGAAGATGAGAATCGGCGTGCGGGCGCATGGGTTAGGCGGCGAATTGGTGGAGATCGAGGCGGAGGGGTTCGAGGCGGTGGTGTTGCAGCACGAGATCGATCATCTGGACGGGATTTTGTTTTTGGACCGGGTAAATAATATTCATCAGGATTTGTTTCGGCGGCGTGGGAGCCCATCCGCCCCGGTGGGGCACCTTCCCACTTATCCGTCACGCTCGGAAGCGTGCCACCTTCCCTGAAGGGAAGGACTTAAATCAAGTTAATGGAAAACAGCGAACCAATAGACGAGCAAAAGATCAAAGAAGTAGTCGAACGCATGAAACAACTGATAGACAAAGGAGTGTCAAAAAGGGAGGCGAAGATCCAGGCATTCCAGGAGATTTACCCGATGCTACCAACTCGCGACTACGGCACACCGCTGCGGGAGACACATCAAACACTCACCGAAGGGTAAGTCCCACACCAGCTGCAGACTATGCTAAAACTTTCGAGCTCCCGCGAAACAAAGTAGCCTCGCGCATAGATAACCATCACGAATAAGGATGGGGGTAGGCGTCCGGTTTTGAGGCAGCGCTGGTGTTGGGCGGACCTCCCCTTAATTCCCTCCTCAGACAAGGAGGGGAAACCAGATAGCACGCGTTGTGGACTTTTCCTTTGCTCCAGGGAAGGTGACCCGCAGGAGCGGATAAGTTTCGAGCGCTACTTTGCGATCGCTCCGAGCAGGCGGTTGACTACTTCGGGGCGGGGCATGGGGACGACGTTGCTGATGGTGGCGGGAATGCCGGTGACTTGGAGGGCGGCGGGGTCGTTTTGGAGGCCGGTGCGGAAGCCGTGCTGAGTCCAGGCGAGGCGGCGGAGGTCGGGGTCGGTTTGCAGGGCGCTCAGGAGCTTTAGTCCGTTAGGAGTGAGGGCGATAATGGGATGGTCGCTCCAGACGGTGGGGCGCGGATAGAGAATGGTGATCTGCTGCTGGATCGTGGCGCGGTAATCCGAGTGGGCCAGGGTGTACTCGGGGAGCTGGTTCTCGTAGCCGACCATCAGCGGGTTTTCGCCCTCGCCCTGCGTGATAAACTGGTCGAAGATGTCGCCGGAGCTGCCTTCCATATAGCCGAGGCGGTCGAAAAAGGCTTTTACGGTGGGCATACTACGGGCGAGCGAGGCGTCGGTGGCGACGTCGCCGGCGGCGGTGTTGGCGAGGAGTCCGGCGAACATCATCCCGGAGTTGCTTTTGTTGGGGTCGGTGGAGCGGACGCTCATATGGCCGTAGAGATCGGGCAGACCGATGTCTTTCCAAGGGGTGCCGGCATTAATCATCGCGATCAGCTTCGGGAAATCGGTGACGTAGTCGACTCCCGCGATTTTTTGGACCACATGCGCGCGGACTAGAGCCTGGGTGACCGGAGTCCAACTATAGAGCACGACGGGCGAGCTGAAGATTGTCTGGCTTTTCAGCATCTTGCCGCCGCGCTCTTTGTAGAGTTCCAAAGCGACCTGGCTGGAGGGCCACAGAAAATCGCGGCCCGCGACGCTGCCTTTGACCATGTCGATCGAGCCTTCCTTATCGGCATCCACCGTAAGGCCGTACTTTTTTTGCAGGATATCGATGACCTGCGGGTCGGTCAGAAAACCCAGCTTTTCGCCGCCCACCGCGCCGCTGACGTTGATCGAGGCCGACTGCGAGCCGCCGGGCTGAACCGACGCGCTGCCCACGCCGGGATGCCGGCCTGTCGCATACCGGGTGTAGAGCCAGCCGATGGCGATAATGACGATCAGGGTGACGATCACTCGTCCGGCGGCGATGCTGCCTTTTGTCGGCATGATGGTTTAAGCGTCCTCGCTGCGCATCTGCTGATGCAAAGTCTGCAGCGCCTGGCTGGAGCTTTCGATCTGCTCGGCCAGCGCCGCGTTGTTTTTTAAATTTGTGGCCGAATAGCTTTTGTTAAGCTCATCGGCGCTTTGCCGGAGCAGCGCGCGGTAGTTGCTGCTCACCGGCGTTTCGATTCCCGGCGCGACCGGCAATGCGGCGATCTGGCGCGTATAGAGCACGGCTTGATCGAGCGTGACACGGGTGAGCTCTCGGACTGATGGATCTTGGCTTGGCTTCGGCACAATTAGCAGGCCATTTTGCACGGTCGAGATTAATCCAAATAGCTCCGGCGCGAATGGCGCGAGCTTGGAATTGGATTGTATCTCCCGCAGCTGTCCGAAGAGCTGCTCGACAGTCGGAAGTGTAGAGAAGTAGTCGTCCGATTGCGCAGCGCCCTCCCCTTTAGTTTCGCTTGAAGCAATCCACCTCAGCGACGCGTAGCCGACTACGGCCAGCATCGTCGCAATGACCACCGGCACGTGCAGCGCCGCGAGTAGCACTATGTACAGCGCGATTGCGGCGGCTTCCGGCCAGTAGGCGGTGAGTTTAGCCTTGGGCATGATTCGTATTTTCATCGCGGTTTTTAAGCGCAGCCTAGAAGCTGTGCTAAGATCGCCGCTTCGGGTAGGCGGGGTATCCGCCTCCATTCCGGGGTGAACTCGCTTCGCTCAAACAGGCACTCCTCATTGCGGCGGATACCCCGCCTACCCGAAGCTCGAGCCGGTGCGACAGACCATTTGTAGCTTTGAAAGATCTTCTGGACTGTTGCCGCCCAGCGAGGCAACTTGGCGGAGAGAGGGTGAGTACGCACTGGATTCGCTTGATTATGCGTCCTTTTATTACCTTTGGATTTTCGCGCCAGCAAAAATCCAATGAGAAAAATGGCCCAGCGGCCATGGAGCGTCTCTTCCTCAGTTATAGCCTTTCACTTCGCGGAAAGTGGTGGTAAGATTATCGCCGCTGTCGAAGACTTTGCCGGAGGTTTCGTCGGCGAGGGGCTGGAGCTGGGTTTTGTCGGCATCGGTGCCGTAGG
>CAXSEA010000062.1:0-16094 GCA_964235675.1 uncultured Armatimonadales bacterium
GGACTGAAAATCCGCGTGTCACTGGTTCGAGTCCGGTAGGCGGCACCACTTAATTTCCTGTCCGCGATGATTCGCGCGGCAGGATTTTTTGCGCCCACTCCATAGCACATGGCTACAAACGTCTTCCAAAACTGCCGACATACCTGCTGGGAATGGCTATGTCGAACTCGCAGCGCGTGAAATCTCATTATTGCATCGGCTACGGCGGCGCGCCGGGCATCGAGCCGCCGGGGCATACCGCCGAGTCGCTGCGCAAAGCGCTGGAAGTCGGCGCGAGCATGCTGCATGTCGAAGTGCGCGCCACGCGCGACAACGAGCTTGTCGCGGCGCCGTCGCTGCAGCGCGAGTTGAGCGGCGAGGCCGTCTTTCTACACGACCACTCCCTCGCGGAATGGCGTCGCCTCACCGCCGATGAGCAGCACCCAATCCTGCCCCTCGACGAAGTTTTCGCCCTGGCGGCCCGGACTCACTGCGGACTGCTGCTCGATCTGCGCGAGGCCGGCCTGGAAAACGGCCTGGCACGCAAGCTCAAGGCGAGCGGGCTGGCAAGCGAAAATTTGCTGATCGCAACCGACAGCGACGTTTCCCGCCAGGTGCTCCGCAGCCTTAATCCCAGGCTCCCCCTCGCCCACCGCTTTCGGATGGATCACCAAGCCGAGATCACGCCCAAGCTGCTGCACAGCCTCGACACCCATGCGGTCGTCTGGCCGTCCTCGGTGATAACCCGGAACCTTTGCCGTATTCTGAAGGCCAAAGGCACCCTGGTCTACGCCGGTGGGGTTAACCTCGCCCACGAGATGCGTCGCCTCACCGCCGAATGCGGCATCGACGGCATCTCCACCCGCTACCCCGATCTGCTGCTGACGCTTCGGGAAGATCGCGCGGCGTAGAGAAGCGACTCTATCCGGACATACAGGCATCTCTCGCATGGAAGAATCCATCCGGCCTTACAGGCCACCTTCCCTGTAGGGAAGGAAATATAAGATGGCGCATTCTGCTAGACGAGCTTGTACCCGGCTGTAGACTTTTCCTTCCCTACAGGGAAGGTGGCCTGGAAGGCCGGATGGGTTCTTCCACGACGGCGATGCTGAACTATACAGTCAGCCCCAGCTTCGCAATGCGGTCTACCGCCTCTTGAATCCGCTCTCCATCCTTATCGCCGCTCACAGTCAGCGACATTCGCACAAATCCGTCGCCGTGCTTGCCGTAGCCCAGGCCGGGAATGGCGAGTACACCAGACTCCTCCAGCAGCAGCTTGGAAAACGTCGAGCTGGTATGCCCCTGCGGCACCGGCACCCAGATATAAAAGCTCGCTTTGGGCTTCTCCAGCTTCCAACCCAGCGAGTTCAAGCCGTCCACCAGCACGTCGCGGCGCTTCTTGATAATCGCCAGCGACTCGTCGTTGTTGACGTTTTCCAGCGCCCACCCCGCCGTCAGCGCCACAGCGGCGAACTGCTTGGAATCGACGTTGGACTTGATCGTGTTCAGCGCTTTTACCGCGTCGGGATTGCCTGCCGCGAAGCCGATGCGCCAACCGGTCATGTTGAACGTCTTGGACATCGAGTGCATTTCGATAGCGACGTCTTTCGCCCCCGGCACTTCCAGGATACTCGGCGCGCGGTAGCCGTCGAAGCACACTTCGGAATACGCGCAATCGTGCAGAATCAGCGTGTCGGTCGCCTTGGCCCAAGCGACGGCTTTCTCGAAGAACTCCAGCGTGGCAATCGCGCCCGTGGGATTGTTCGGGTAGTTCAGGTAGATAATTTTCGCCCGCTGCGCGATCTCGGCGGGAATCTTGTCCAACTCAGGCAAAAAGCCGTTCTCGGCCGTCAGCGGCACCTCGTAAGGCTCCCCGCCCGCCAGCAGCGTGTTCACTTTGCAGACCGTGTAGGCCGGGTCCGGCACGAGCGCGATATCGCCTGGGTCGATCGTAGCCCACATCATATGCGCCAGGCCTTCTTTGGAGCCGATCACCTGCACCATCTCCGTGGCCGGGTCGAGATCGACGCCGAAGCGCGTCTTGAACCACCGCGCGCCCGCCGCCAAAAATTCCGGGCGGCCGTTGGCGGACTCGTCGTAGCGATGCGTGGTCGGGTCTTCGGCGTACTCACCCAGCTTTTCGATAATAGCGTCCGGCGTCGGCTGGTCGGGGTCGCCGATACCGAGATCGACCAAATCGCGCCCGGCGGCGAGCGCCTGCGATTTCAAGCGGGCGATCTCGCCGAACAGGTAGGGGGGAATCAGGGAAAGTCGTTGTGCTTTGTGCATGGGTTCGTGCTGATGCGGCGGGCTCGGCGCGGGCCGAAATCCACCAATCCTAATTTCCAGTGCGGATTTGCGCCCTCCGCCGGTCAACGCTTCGAGTTTGCCTCAAGCATTTCGCCACCGAACGGGAGCGCACATGGAAAGATAATCGAGAAAGGCCGTCCCGGTAATTGTTCCGGCAAGCCCTTCTATTTGCGCACGTATCATACCATCGCCGCCGCTAATCGCGCCCCCAAACCCTGCCATGATTCAGCTCTCGCCCACTCGCCGCTCCCCAAGCTCCCCTCCCCATCTCATTCTGCAAACCGCTGCAAAGCCCGACCGTTCAGGAGTCTTGGCAACCATCGCGCTTGCCGCGGCGCTGGCCGCGTTCGCCTTGCTTGTCGCTCTACCCTACGTGACGATGCCTATCCCGGCGCTGCTCAACTGGGTCGCCGACGATGCCTTTTACTACCTACAGATCGCGCGGCATATCGCCGCAAGCGGCGTCAGTACCTTCGACGGCGTCACGCGCACCAACGGCTATCATCCCTTGTGGATACTCTGCTGCACGCTGTTGGCGCTCGTTTTTCACGGCAAAATTATGCTGATCCGCGCCGCGCTGTGTCTGGCGTTCGTCTGCCACGCCGCCACCGGTTTGCTGCTCGCGCGCCTGCTCAAGCCTTATACCGGCGAGTTTTGGTCAAAGATCGGCGGCGCGGTTTGGCTGTTCAACCCGCTCGCGCTGCACATGTGCCTCTGTCTCACCGAAGCGCCGTTCTATATTCTCTGCTTGACTTTGGCTTTGATCGCTCTGCGCGACGCGCTCAATGCCGCGAATTGCGCATCGACATGGGAGCAGCCGGGTATCCCGCCACCAAATCGCGCCCTTATCCGCCTCGGCTTTGCGTTTGGTGCGGCCCTGCTGGCGCGAACCGACGCCGCGTGCCTCATCGCGCCCGCGCTTATCTGCCTGACAGCACGGCAATACAAAATCGCGCCGCGATTATTGCGCGCCAAATCTTGCGCGGCAACGCTCTTTACTCCTGCCATGATATGCGCGGCGATGTTCATGCCCTGGCTCATCTACTCCTGGACAAACGTCCATACGCTCGCCCAAGACAGCGGCGTGATGAAATCGCTTTGGCAGACCACGGCGGAGAACGCGGCGCATTTGACGCTGGCCGAGCGCGTCGCCTCAGCCATTAGCTTTATGGTGAGAGAGTGGCTATGGCGAACGTTGGAGATCACGCTTCAATTTCCCTGGGTAGCTGGTGCGCTCTTTACAACCACTGCTACGGCTCTGACCATCCTGGCGGCGTGCCTTTTGCGACGGCAACCACTGCACGGCCAGATGCTCGCCGCGACTGCCCTGCTGGCCGTCGTCACTATCGGAATGGGCCTGGCCTACGGCTACGGCGTCAGCGATCATCAGGTATGGCACCTAGCGGAGCCTGCCCTCGCCGTCTGGATCGTTCTCTTCGGCTGGATCGGGGCTCTTGCATCGAGCAAAATTGGTGCGCGGCAAACAGCGGCGGCGGGATGCGCCTTCCTGGCCGCCGCTACAATCCTCGGAGTGACGGGAGCCCGCGAGTTCGCGCCGCACTACCCGTGGCAGGTGGACGTCTACCGCTCCCAGCCGGTCTTAGAGCAGATGATCCCGCCCGGCGAGCGGATCGGCTGCTTCAACGCCGGCATCCCCGCCTACTTCAGCAATCGAACGATCATCAACCTGGACGGCCTGGTCAACCACGACGCCGTCCCCTACTGGAAATCCCACCGCCTCGCCGATTATCTAACCGCCGCCCGCATCGGCTATATTATCGACGAACCCGACGCCGTTAGCCGCGCGAGAGCCTTCTCCGGCAAGCCGCTCGACCTCACCGTTGTCGCCTCCGGCCCTCTCACGGGATGGAATCCGCCGGTGCGGTATCTGCTGCGCGTGGAACCATCGCCGAGAGTCATGAACAAGTAACTTAGAACGTTGGCCGACGCGCTCAGTCGCGTGAGCGCCAACTGCGCTCAAAACGCTCTTCGCGGTCGCACCAGATGAGCGTCCAGGCGCTGCTCCAGCCGAGGCGAACCATCGCTTCATGTCGGTGATTGCCGTCAGGCAACCATAGCTTGCCTTCAGTAGCGCGGACAATCATCGGCGGCAAATCGGTCGGCGCGCGTAAGGACGAAATGATCGCTGCAACGCCTTGCTCCCACTCCTGCACGGGCTTTCTGTAGCGCATTTCCGGCTCGGGCCCGGCAGACCGCTCGATTTGCGACAAAGTCACTTCGATTGGACCTATCAAAACTGGCTTTTGGTACCGGATGATCGCCGGCAAACCGGCATTCGCTGAATCCGGCTGCGCGCGATAAGCCTCTACCCACTCGTGGAGCTTTCCTTGCGCGGCAGACTCACGCGCTGAAGCGACATCAAATACGTTCACGATGATAACAAGTATCGGTTAAGGAGCTTTGCCAGTCGCGTGCGCGGGCCTGAACAGCTTCGCCGCCGGATAAATCACGCGCGTCGTCGTGGACACCACTTTCCCGGTGCTGCCGTCGATCACAACCATCTTGTCCACAAGCACAGCAGGCCGATGAACCATTCCGCAGCCAGGTGTGATAAGCATCGCTATCAGACACGCCAAGACTCCAATTCTCTTGGTTTCCTGAATCACAATTAACATGTGACCTCCTGATGAACTCAGCGAGTTTTAACTGGTCTCTTCCCGCAACCGCTCGATAAACCCGTCCACCGGCATCGCGCCCAGATCGCCCTCGCCGCGCTTGCGGACGCTGACGTTTCCCCCGGCGGCGTCCCGGTCGCCCATGACCAGCATGTACGGGATTTTCTGCTGCTCGGCTTCGGCGATCTTCTTGCCAACCTTTTCGTTGCGCACGTCCACCTCGGCCCGAAAACCCTTGGCCTTCAGGCGCGCGGCCACTTCATTGGCGTAGCCGTGATGGCGGTCTGCGATGGGGAGCAGCAGTGCCTGGACCGGAGCGAGCCAGGTCGGGAACGCGCCCGCGTAGTGCTCGATCAGGAAAGACACCATCCGCTCCATCGTGGAAATCACGCCCCGGTGGATCATCACCGGTTGATGCGGCAGGCTGTCGTCGCCGTTGTATTCCAGCCCGAACCGCTCCGGCAGATGCCTGTCCACCTGAATCGTCGAGACCGTTTCTTCCCGGCCCATGACATTCACCAGCTGAATATCGATCTTCGGCCCATAGAACGCCGCCTCGCCGACCGCTTCCACATACGGCAAGCCCGTGTCCTCGAACACCTGGCGCAACTCGCCCTCGGCGCGCGCCCACATCTCCGGGTTGTCGACATACTTATCGCCGTTGTTCGGGTCGTGCAAACTCAAACGATACTTGTACTGCGTGATTCCCAGCTTGCGGTACGTATCCTCCACCAGCCGGACCACGCCGGTCACTTCCTCGATCACTTGATCTTCGCGGCAAAAGATATGCGCGTCATTGAGGTGCATGGCGCGGACGCGCGACAATCCCGACAATTCGCCCGACTTCTCGTAACGGTACATCGTGCCGATCTCGGCGATGCGAATCGGCAGCTCCCGGTAGGAATGGTTCTCGTTCTTGTAAATCTGAATATGGTGCGGGCAGCACATCGGACGCAGGACGAATTCCTCCTGATCGATTTTCATAATCGGGAACATGGAGTCTTTGTAGTGCGCGAGATGCCCGGAGATTTTGTACAGCTCCGTCTTCGCCATATCGGGCGTGTAGACATGCTGGTAGCCGGACTCGATCTCGAAATCGACGATATACCGCTCCAGGATGCGCCGGATCGTCGCGCCCTTCGGCAGCCACAGCGGAAGTCCCGGCCCGATTACCGGCGAGTTCATAAACAATCCCAGCTGCTTGCCGAGCACCTTATGATCGCGCTTTCGCGCCTCTTCCACCCGCTCGAAATGCGCGTCCAATTCTTCCTGGGTGGGATACAAAACGCCGTAGATGCGCTGCAGCATCGGGCGCTTCTCGTCGCCGCGCCAGTAAGCGCCCGCTACCCGGTCCAGCTTAAACGCGCCAATCTGCCCGGTACTCGCCACGTGCGGTCCCCGGCACAAATCGGTGAAGTCGCCCTGCGTGTAGAAGCTGATCGTCTCGCCTTCGGGCAGATCGTCGATCAGCTCCACTTTATAGTCCTGCGTCAGTTCCTCCTCGTAGGCGCGGGCGTCCTCGCGGCTCTTCTCGGAGCGCACCATCGGCAGGTTGGCTTTGACGATCTTGCGCATCCGCGCCTCGATATCGCCCAGATCGTCCGGGGTCAGCGAGCGGGGCAGATCGAAGTCGTAGTAAAAGCCGTCGTCGATCGGCGGCCCGATAGCCAGCTTGGCCTCGGGAAATATCTCGGTCAGAGCCTGCGCCATCACATGCGATGCGGTATGCCGCATCTTGTAAAGCTGCTCGTCGTCACAGGGGGTCATTTTGTCGTTGCTCATAAGAAAAAAGGACGCTCCAAAAACCGGCTTCATCGCGGCTCAGGCAAGCGTCCTTCCATTATGACAGCATTACCGCGTTTCGCCAAGCAAACCCGCCGGCTACCCGCCTTCCATCGCCATCCGCCAAGCTTTCATCGCCGCGACGCCTTCGGCGGCGGATGCGCGCAGGCCGATATAGCCGTCGGGGCGGATCAGGCGCAGGCTGGCGTGGCCGATGCCGAACGCTTTTCGGTAGCCTTGCTCTCCGGGCGAGTCGAGGAGCGGGTAGGCGCCGTCAGGCAACGCGAAGCCTTCCGGAACGACGGCGTACCGCTGAACTCGTTCCACAAAAGGCGATTCGTCCAAGACGGTCAATGCCGCCGCCAACCGGGTCAACTCCTCGTCGCCGTGGCCGGGAAACAGCAGGAGGACCAATTTGCCGCTTCGCAAAATCTGGTACAAGCTGGCTGAAAATCCGTCGGCGTGCGTCGCCACGCCGTCAGGCGCTCGGTCCCCGGCAAGAGGCGCGTTGCCATGGTCGAAATCCAGGCAGATCGAGCTGCCGTGGTACCCCACCGCCGTCTCGGAAACGCGCGATGCCATCTGCTCCTGAAACAGGCTTGCTCCTGAAACCAGCGGCAACAAAGCGTCCCGCATCCTTAGCGCCAGCGGCTGCTTCAGCGTGACCATTTTCAAGAGCGTGTCCGTCATCTCCAGCACGCCGCGCTCCACCGGATACCGCTCCTCGTTGTAAGTCGCCAGCAGCTTGTCCGCCGCCGAGCCTTCGCAGACGAGCGCCAGCTTCCACGCCAGATTGAACGAGTCTTGAATGCCGGTGTTCATTCCCTGCGCCGCCGCTGGGCTGTGGATATGCGCCGCGTCGCCCGCCACCAGCACCCGCCCCTCCTGCAGCTTCGAGACGATCCGGTGATGCACCCGGTAGTAGGACGTCCACTTGGGATTGCTCAGCTTGATCGGAATCGGGCAGCGCTCGTCCACCAGCTTCTGGCATTGCTCCAGCGACGGAGTTTGATCTTTTGGAGCCTGCTCCAGCGGCAGATCAGCAATCAACCGGCAATGGCCGCCCGGCAGAGGAAAAAATGCCGTTAAATAGCCTTCATGCACGAATAGCTGCAGCTCGTCGCTCGGACGATCCCACTCCACCTCCACATCCGCCAGCAGAAAACCCTCCTCATATTCGCTCCCCACGAAAGCAAGGCCCAGCCCATGCCGCACCGTGCTGTGCGCGCCGTCACAACCGACCATCCAGCGGGCGCGGACCGTTTCAACGGCTTCCACGCCATTTTCCGGCGTGCGCTTGATCTCGGCTGTCACACCAGTCTCATCTTGGGAAAAGCTGGTCAACAGCGTGTTGCGCTCCACTGTGACTCCGCAGCGGTCAAGCTCACCCAGCAAAACCCGCTCGGTATCGCTCTGGGGCACGACAAGGACATAAGGATAGCGGCTTCCATTGCCGTCGAGACTAAGCCGCATAATCTGACGCGAATCGTCGTAGAGGTTAAACGCGCGCGCCGGATTGCCCTGGGCGATCAACTTCTCCGCCAAACCCATGGTCTCCAGCGTCTCCAAAGTTCGCGCTTGGACGCCGACCGCTTTACTCAAATCGGTCGCGCCGCGCCCGCTATCAATAATGCGAAAAGAAATTCCATGCCTTGCCAAAACAGCCGCCATTGTCAGCCCTGTAGGCCCGGCACCGACGATAAGAACATCCACATCCATAAAAGATCCTCCAGTTTTGTCGAAAAGAAGAGTTTAGCTAAATCTTACGGTTTAGTTCAGGCTTCCCGCGCGGCAATCGGCACTAATTTCTATCCCTGCTTTTGCCGATTATCAAGAGTGCAGCCCTTTACCGCGCGTACTAACTAGGCTACAAGACTTCTATGCGACGCCGTCCCTCGACGACAACATTATTATCATCGCGCGTTCCACGCGCCCTGCTGCGTCCGCAAATAGAGTGGGCGCGATGGAATCCGTTCCTCTGCCGGGGCGCGGAGCGCGAGCTTCTCCGCTCGTCATGCGCCGTGACCATTCTTGCCGGTTTGATGTACCTTTGGGAGCTGCTGCACCCTGTTCCAATTAGCGTATTTCGGCACGTCGACTACTTGTACAATCTCGCTTTGTTCGGTGTTGCGGGGTTCTGGTGCCTCCACAGCACTCTGCGCCGGACTGCCGGCGGCTTGCCGGTTGCGGGAATGCGCACGGCTGCCATGCTCCTGATTAGCCTTGGCGTCGTCTCTTTCGGACTGGGGAATGCCGCCTGGACATGGCTGGTTTACCACGGGGAGCCGGATGCGCCGCTTCCCTCGTGCGCCGACGCATTTTATCTGGCGATGTACCCCTTGCTGCTCGCAGGCATTTTGATGCTGCCAAGCAAGCCGATCCCCATTGAGACGCGCGGCCGCGTAATCCTCGACGCGCTGATTACTTTGGCGGCGTTCGGCACGTTCAGCTGGTACTACATTCTGGGGCCGACAGTTCAAGAAGGCGCGGGATCGCTCCTGGCGAAGCTGCTTGCCGCCGCGTATCCCATCGGCGACTTGATGCTGCTCATCTGCCTTCTCGTGTTGTCCGCGCAGTCACGTAACAGCGTCCCGCCCCGCGTTCTGGCCATTCTTGGCGCAGGCTTGGCTAGCATGATCTTGGGGGACGTGATCTTCGCGTACCGAAGCCTCAAAAACACTTATCATGAAGGTCAGCCCTTCGAGGCATTGTGGCCGCTCGGCTGCCTCTTGACCGGCATGGCCTTACAAGCCGTGCGCCGGCTGACGATTGACGGCAATTCGCGTCCGGTTGTCGCGGCCCTCGACGAAGCGCCTGTCATTCCCGTGTTATGGCGCACGCTTGCGCCCTATTGCCTGCTGCCGCTGCTCGCAATCCTGATGCTGCACATGAGAGCCGCGCATGGGGATAAATCTCTCGAAGACGGCGTCTATCTGGGCACGGCCTGCGTCGTCGTTCTCGTGGTGCTCCGGCAGGGCGCGGCCATGGCCCGCCTGGTGCGGGACTTACGCGAGCGGGTGATTGAGCTGGAAGCAGCCAAGAGTAAACTGACGAATCTGGCCGAGATCGACGGACTGACCGGCCTATTCAACCACCGCACCCTGCACGCGAAAGTGGAAACCGAAATCGCCGGTTCCGGCATGGAGCCGGTCGCGCTGATCGCCGTCGATATGGACGGCTTCAAAGCCATCAACGATACGCACGGCCATCCCACTGGCGATGAGCTTCTGCGCTATTTCGCGCTCGCGCTGCAAACGGTGTTCGCCAATTCAGCCCATGTCGGCCGTTGCGGCAGCGATGATTTTCTGGTGCTACTCCCATGCAGCGACACCTCGCGCGCCGTCGGCCTGATTGACGAGCTGCGGCAGACGCTCGCCGAGCATCCGTTCACCTGCCCCAGCGGCGAGCGGATTCCCGTCCGAGTCTGCTTCGGAGTCGCTGACACGCTGAGAACCGCAAGCGCCACGCAAGATTCCCACACCCGCGCCGCGCTGCTGATCACCGCCGTCGACGCCGCGTTGTACGAAAGCAAGCAGCAAGGCGACGGCATAGTGACAGTCCACGCGCGGGAGGCTGCTGGAGAAACCGGAACCGGCGACGGCCAAAACATCGACACTCCGACGCGCTCGTCTTTCGACGTGCTCGACGGCCTCATCACCGCGATCGACAACAAGGACCGCTTCACCCGCCGCCATTCCGAAGATGTCACCCGCTACAGCTTGATAATGGTGAATGCCCTCAACCTCTCCGAGGAAACCGTCGCGGCGGCGCGCATCGCCGGATTGCTGCACGACGTCGGCAAAATCGGCATTCCCGACTCCATACTGCGCAAGCCCGGCAAGCTCACCGCTGAGGAATACGAGGTGATGAAAAGCCACGTCACCATCTCCACGCTGATTATTCACAACCTGCCGCGCCTCAGCGATATCATTGACGGCGTCGCGCACCACCACGAACGCTGGGACGGCTGCGGCTACCCCAACGGCGTGAAAGGCCTCGATATTCCCCTACTCGGACGCATCATGGCCATCGCCGATGCTTTCTCCGCCATGACCCTCGACCGCGTCTACCACGCCGGCATGCCGATGGAATCGGCGCTGCGCCAAATTCAGCAGGGAGCGGGAAGCCAGTTCGATCCAGAGCTTGCGGCACTGTTTCTCGAAGTCATGCAGCAGAACCCTCAAAGCGTGTCGCCTTCGAAGAGCGTGCAAGCTCTACCGAAAGCGGCTTAGTCTGCGCCGCTGATTAGAAAACGTGAGTTACAATGACGCTAACTGCCGGACAGCATTACGACTCGTTATGGCTTTATCACTAAAACAATACGATGCGCTGATCTCCAAGCTCGATCGCTTCGCCAAGCGCAATCCGAAGGCGTACCGTTTTCAAGTCATCGCGCTGGCGGCGCTCGGATACGGCTATATTCTTTTTGTTCTGATCGTGGCGCTGGCGCTGACCGTGGGAATCGCCATTTTGTTCGTCATCGGTCATTCCAGCATAGCCCTGGTGAAGCCGGCGCTGTTTTGCGGCGCGCTCGTTTGGCTGATCTTGAAGTCCCTCGTCGTCAAGTTTCCCAAGCCGGAGGGCATTCCCCTGACGCGCGCCGATCAGCCCGCGCTTTACGCGATGATCGACAGCATCGCCGCCAAGCTCAACGCTCCGCGGCTGCACCATGTCCTGCTCAACGATGAGTTCAACGCCGCTATAGCCCAATGCCCGCGCCTAGGCGTGTTCGGCTGGCAAACCAATTATCTGATCCTTGGGCTGCCGCTGATGCAGGCGCTTACGCCCGAGCAGTTCGAGTCGGTTGTGGCGCATGAGTTCGGTCACCTTTCCGGCAACCATGGCCGCTTCGGAGGGTGGGTTTACCGGATCCGCAAGACTTGGTCTAATATCCTGACGCAAACCGAGGCGCGCCGGGGCCGGGGCGAGTTTGCCTTGAAGCCATTCGTCGAATGGTATGTGCCCTACTTCAACGCTTATTCTTTTGTGCTCGCCCGCATGGACGAGTATATGGCGGATAAATGCTCGGCTGAGTTGGTGGGTGCGCAAACGGCCGCGCAGGCGCTGATCGCGGGACGCGTCCGGGCGATGATGCTGCAAGACGCCTACAATTCAACATTGCGCGCCGAAACCGCCGCTTTGCCCGAGCCTCCCATAGGCGTGACCGGTTTAATCTACGCAAGCCTGCGTACCGCCCCGCCCGCCGACCAATCCAGCCACTGGCTTGGCGACGCGCTCCAGGAGAACACGGATAATGCAGATACGCACCCATCCCTGCGTGACAGATTGGGGGCGTTGAAGTTTCCGGTCGACGCGGGCAGCTATCCTCGGCAGCCCGTGACGCGTTCGGCGGCGGACGATCTGCTGGCAGCCTCCCTGCCACGCTTGTCCGAGCAGATGGATCACTATTGGAGAGCCTCGCGCGCCGAAGGATGGCGCCGGCGGCATGAGCGCCTCAAGGTGCTGAGCGAAGCCGTGGACGTCGCCGCCGCCGGCGAGGCAGACGGCACGCTGACCGCGCGGCAAGCCAAGCAAAGAGCGTTTTCGATGCTGGAGCTTGGCGCGAGCGTGGATGCGATTCCCTATTTGCAGCAGGCGGCCCAGCTAGCGCCGAACGACGCCGACTTACAGTACGCACTTGGGCGAGCGATGCTTGAAAACGGCGATGTATCGGGCGAGGCGCGTCTTCTGCGCGCCGCTGAAATCGAGCCGAAGGCGGCGCTGCAAGCGGCGGAAATTCTGCAAGCCTTTTGGGAACGGCGCGGCGACCGCGAGCGAGCCGCCGCGTATCAGGAGCGCCGCTATGCGGAGCATGACATAGCCGTCGCCGCCCGCCGGGAGCGGGAAGGCTATAAGCCCGGCGATGCCGTGATTCCGCACGGCCTCAGCGCCTCCGAAATAGAGCCAATCACCGCACTTTTGAGCAGCGACAAAAGCATCTCAGAAGCCATTCTCGTGCGCAAATCGCTGCGTCACCACGCCGACTCGGAACCTTACTACGTTCTTCAAATGGTTGCGTTTAACGGCTGGCTCACCTTTGATGCCAAAGGAAAGCGCCGCCTGCTACTCGACCGGGTGCAAAAGCAAGGGCAGGGTCTTTGGCCCGGCCAGACTTGGCTGCGTGTAACGGACGGCCGCGAGCGCAGTTTAAAGCGCATCCGCCGGGATGTGCCAGGCGCAATTATCTACAAACGTCCGAAGCGTTAGCGTTAGCCGCCAAGCGCTCGGAACACGCCGCCGATGACTGCCCCGGCAGCCGTATCGCTTCCGGCGGGGTTGGTGCCGCTTCCAGGCGTGGCCGCTCCGGGGAACATCGACTGCAGGCCGATTCGCCCTGGGCCGGTAAAGCGGTTCCATGTAAACGCGCCCGACGATCCCAGAAACGTCGTCTTTAGATTTTGGAACATCGACTGCATGGTCACGGTCGGGTCTTTGTACACCCATCCGCCCGGCTCGATATCGATTGCCTCGCCGTAGCCGAGGCTCACTTCAAAGACATTGCCGTAGCCGTGCAGCCAGACGCAGCCTTCGCCGCTCGTGCTGGTAAACGTATCGATAAACAGTCCTGTCCCGCCGAGCAGCATGTTGGTGATGCCCTTTACCCACGCGAACGTAAAATCGATATTTCCGGTCGCCGCGATAAACTGGTGCTCGCGGACATTGATCGACTGGCCGTGCTGCAAATGAATCGGCAGGATATGCCCGGCCCCGTCGCGGCTGAACGCGATATTTCCAGGCCCGGCCACTTCCGTCATAAAAACAGGCATTCCAGCCAGCATCCGCTTGAACGCCCCCGCCAGCGGCTTCACGCGAATATCGAGCTGCGGGTCTTTCCAGAGCATGATATGATGCTCGAAATAAACCGGCATCCGGTCCAGCTGCAACGCCAGCACCGGGACCAGCTCGCCTTCGATATGATAAGTGACATCGGCGACGACAGCATTTAGAGCAGTCGTCGGAACCAGGCGTGGAACAGGCATGATGCAGACCTCCGTGCAGCGCAAACAGCCAACAGCAATATAGCCTTATTCTACGCCGTCGAGCATTCTCGTGCAACAGCATCAAAGCACTGCGCTCAAGCTGATTCAGAACAAGAAATCAAACGCGAGCGGGGATGCTGCGCTTATCGGACCGCTTGGGAAGCACGGGAGTCCAAGTCTCGGTCGAGGGAGGATAGCCGTAGATGCCGTCATACCCGCCCAGGCTCAACCGCACCATGCTGCGCACGCTCGCCCAAAGGATAATCGCCATGGCAATCAGGTATTCCACAACTCTGTATTGCAAGCACAAGCTATGCCAACGGCAACCCCATCCGCCGTAACGGGCACCTTCCCTGAAAGGGAAGGAACTGTTTACAACGCTGCATTTATCTTATCGTTTGAATGCGTGCATGTATAGCCAACCCAGCTTTATATTGAGTTCCTTCCCTTTCAGGGAAAGTGCCCGTTACGGCGGATGGGTGGGAAGGGCGCATAGCTAGGACGGTGTCCGAAAGGCCACATAGGGTCGCTAACCAGCCCGCATCGCCTTTTCCATAAGCTGCTGCGGGTTGTGCACCATCGCGATTCGCACTTCTTCCTCGGTCAGCCCCGCTCCCAGCCCGACAATCCGGGCGAACTCTTCCGTGTGCAGATCGCTCGGAGAATGCGTGTCGCTGTTAATTACCAGCCGCGCGCCGGCGGTTCGGGCCAGCTTGGCGGTGCGTCCATTGCCCAGGCAGTGGCCGCGGCGCGACGTGATCTCCAGCAGCACCCCTGTTCTATGCGCGATTTGTGCCTCTTCCTCGGTGAGCAGCCCTGGATGCGCCAAGATATCGATATCCGGGCACTCCACGCTGGCCCGGTTCGTGCCCGGCGGCACGGGCTCCACCACCGTCTCGCCGTGCACCACCACGATTCTCGCGCCCGCCGCCTTCGCCTGCCGCGCCAGCTTGGCGATACTGGCCGGAGGGCAGTGAGTTAGTTCCACCCCAGGCAGCACCGTAAATCCCCAGTGCTCGAAAATCAGCTCGGCGTCCCGGCTGACGGACTCCACCAACTGGCTGATATTCGAGGCCGATGCATGGTCGGTAATCGCCATCGCGGTGTATCCCTTCACAATCGCGCGGCGCACCAGCTCCGTCGGCAGCAGCTCGCCGTCGGAAAAGAAGGTGTGGGTATGGAAATCATAAAGCGGCATGGCGTCAAATTCCGAGCAAAAAAGTAAGCGGGCAGCAAATTTCCTTCCCTTTCAGGGAAGGTGGCCGGGAGGCCGGATGGGGCCGCCGACTGCTCGGCAAGCGAAAAATCAACGAATCGGCGTTCCGACGTAGGCAAACAGCGTGATGCTGTAAAAATACTGCCCGCCGACTGCAAGAGCGGTAATGTCTTTGTAGAACTGATCGAAATCGTCTTGCGAGATCAAGCCCCGGCGCACCAGAGCGCGGAAGCTGTTGATCGTCTCGTAGCCGTACTGTCCTGGCGCGAAGTCGGTTTCGGTGAGCACCTGCGCGTGGATGTTGCCCCGAAACAATCCGCTTTCTTGGAACGTGCTCCAGAGTCGTCGTCCCATCCAGGCGTCGCACGCGCCCATCCAGTTCTGCTGCCAATCGTTGAAGGATTGCACGATTCGCCGCACCAGATGCTTATCGGTGCCGTCAATCGTTTGCGAGTCCCAATCGTAATGCGCGTAGACAATCTGTCCGCTGCTCTTCAGCACCCGGTTGGCTTCGGCCAGGTGCAGCTTCTTGTCTGCGAAACATTCCAGCGCGTTTCTGGAAAATACGATGTCGAACTCGCCATCGGCAAACGGCAACAATTGAGCGGCATCATCAGTGAGGAACGAGAAGCGGCTGTCTCCTTGCGTCTCTTTGCGCGCTGTCTCAATCGCCGACGGCATGCTGTCCACGCCGACCAGGCGGCAGTCGCCGGGAATCATCTCGGCGATTTGCCTAAGATCGTAGCCGTCGCCGCAGCCCATATCCAGGACGGAGTAAATATCCGTCCAATCCAGCAGCGAGTAAACGAAATCCCGAATGGAAACGTCAGCAGGAATTGTCATGGCAATCTGAGTCTAATCGAACAGGCTAGTCACACTAAGGTCCTGGTTTACGCGCCGAATAGCCTCAGCGAGCAGCGGCGCGATGGATATCTGCTTGATTTTCGGCCTTCGCTTCTCTTCGGGCAGCGGGATACTGTCGGTGACGATTACTTCGGCGATAGCCTCATGGTTTTGCAAGCGGTCCACCGCATTTCCGGCCAGCACTCCATGGCTGGCGCAGACAGAAATTTCCGGATGCGCGCCGTTCGCCACCAGAGCGTTCACGCACTCGATCATGCTGCCGCCGGAGGTAAGCATGCCTTCCAGTACCACCGGAGTCTTACCGCGTACGTCACCCGCGTTATCAGT
>CAXSEA010000063.1:0-16012 GCA_964235675.1 uncultured Armatimonadales bacterium
ACTTGAGTGTATTGCACTCAATAATTGGGAACGCGGCACGCTAAACCAGCGTTTATAAAGTAGATTTAACAATTTTAGCGAAGCGCGAGTGCTGCGCTACAAAGAGACAAAAGACATGGATATCAATAAACTAACTGAAAAATCACGCGAGGCCGTGAATCAGGCGCAGGCATTGGCGACGCGCTACGGGCACGCGGAAATCGAGGGCGAGCACCTTTTGCTGGCGCTGCTTCAGCAGCAGGAAGGATTGCTGCCGCGCATCCTTCAGCGGATGAGCGTGGACGTTGCCGGCCTCACTTCGGCTGTCGAGGCCGATGTCGCGCGCCGCCCGAAAGTCAGCGGTCCGGGCTCGGAGCTGGGCAAATCTTACGTCAGCAAACGAGTCAACCAGCTTCTGCTAAAGGCCGGCGATGAGGCGACGCGCCTCAAAGACGAGTATATCTCGGTCGAGCACTTGGCCCTCGCTCTGCTCGATGAAGGCAACGCGACGCCGTCCGGCAAGCTGTTCGAGCGGTACGGCATCGCTAAGGACAAGTTTTTGCGCGCCCTTACCGAAGTGCGCGGCAACCAGCGCGTGCGCTCCGAAAACCCGGAAGCGACCTATGAAGCTCTCAGCCGCTACGGGCGTGATCTCGTCGGCGAGGCGTTGCGCGGCAAGCTCGATCCCGTGATCGGACGCGACGAAGAGGTGCGCCGGGTAATTCGCATTCTCTTGCGCAAAACCAAGAACAATCCGGTGCTGATCGGCGAGCCTGGCGTCGGCAAAACGGCTATCGTCGAGGGCCTGGCGCAGCGTATCGTGCGCGGCGACGTGCCCGAGGGCTTGAAGGACAAAACTCTGTTCTCGCTCGATATGGGCGCGTTGATCGCGGGCGCGAAGTATCGCGGCGAGTTCGAGGAGCGTCTGAAAGCCGTCTTGAACGAGGTGAAGGAAAGCGAAGGGCAGGTCATCCTGTTCGTCGACGAGCTGCACACCATTGTCGGCGCGGGCAAAGCCGAAGGCTCGATGGACGCGGGCAACATGCTCAAGCCCATGCTGGCAAGGGGCGAACTGCATTGCATCGGCGCGACCACGCTCGATGAGTACCGTACCAATATCGAGAAAGACCCGGCGCTGGAGCGCAGGTTCCAGCCAGTGCTGGTGGAGCCGCCGACGGTGGAAGACACTATTTCTATCCTGCGCGGCTTGAAGGAGCGCTTCGAAGTGCACCATGGCGTGCGCATTCTGGACAGCTCCCTGGTGTCTGCCGCGACCCTGTCGAACCGCTATATCGCCGACCGCTTCCTGCCGGACAAGGCCATTGATCTTGTGGATGAAGCCTGTGCCATGGTCAGAGCTGAAATCGATTCGATGCCCGCCGAGCTGGATCAAATTACACGGCGCATCCTGCAACTCGAAATCGAGGAGCAGGCGCTGACCAAGGAAAAAGATCGTGGCAGCCGCGAGCGTCTTGAGGCCATCGTCCGCGAGCTGGCCGATCTGCGCGAGCGCCGCGACGCGATGAAAGCGCAATGGGACGCCGAAAAGAGCGTCATCAAGGAAGTGTCGGCGTTGCGCGAGGAGATTGAGCGGGTGCGCTTGGAGATCGAGCGCGAGGAGCGCAACTATGATTTGAACGCGGTCGCTGCGCTGCGCTACGGACGCTTGCCCGAGCTGGAAAAGCAGCTCAAGGCGCGTGAGGAGCATGTCGCGAGCGAGCAGGTAGGCCCGCGTCTGTTGCGCGAGGAAGTGACTGAGGAAGAGATTGCCGAGATTGTCGGGCGCTGGACCGGTATTCCGGTTACTCGTCTTGTCGAAGGCGAGCGCGACAAGCTGCTGCGCCTCGCCGATATCCTGCACGAGCGGGTAATCGGCCAAGACGAGGCCGTGCAGCTGGTCAGCGACGCCGTCCTCCGCGCCCGCGCCGGGATCGGCGACCCGAACCGCCCTATCGGCTCGTTTATTTTTCTCGGCCCGACCGGAGTCGGCAAAACCGAAACCGCCAAAGCGCTGGCCGCCGCCTTGTTCGACAGCGCGGAGAACATGGTGCGGATCGATATGTCCGAGTACATGGAGCGCCATACCGTCTCGCGCCTGATCGGAGCGCCTCCCGGATATATCGGCTACGATGAGGGCGGCCAGTTGACCGAGGCGGTCCGCCGCAAGCCGTACTGTGTGATTCTGCTTGACGAGTTCGAGAAAGCGCACCAGGACGTCGCCAACGTGCTCCTGCAGATTTTAGACGACGGCCGTGTCACCGACGCTCAAGGGAGAACGGTTAGCTTTAAGAACACGGTGATTATCATGACGAGCAATATCGGCTCCGAGTTCTTGCTGAGCGGCCTGAACGCCGACGGCGACATCAAGGAAAACGCCCGTGATCTGGTCATGAACGAGCTGCGCGCCCGCACCAGGCCGGAGTTCCTGAACCGAGTGGACGACATCATCATGTTCAAGCCGCTGTCGCTTGCGCAGATCGAGACAATCGTCGATTTGCTCCTGGGCAGCTTGCGTGAGCGGCTGGAGGGTAGGAAAATCGGTTTGGAATTGTCCGAGCGCGCCCGCTTTGCCTTGGCGAGGGAAGGTTACGATCCCATCTACGGCGCGCGCCCTTTGCGGCGTCTGCTGCAGCGGCAGGTCGAGACTCGCCTGGCGCGCTCGCTCATCGCCGGGACTGTCGGCGAGGGAGATACGGTATTGGTCGATTTCATCGATGGCGAGTATATCGCCGACCGCAAGTCTGAAAGCGCGTCCGCTCCCGCCGCATAGTCGTCGCTTTGTAAGGCGAAATAGGAAAAAGTGGAATGACGCCGCGAAGTTATTTTTCGCGGCGTCTTTTTTATGCTTGAGTTGGGTAACACTATTGCTTATTCTTATGTGCTTAAACTGTAGTATATAAGACCGAGAATATGCGTGGTTGGCACGCATGATGCTGAATCGTAATTTGGAGGCTTTGATTGCATGGCGTTACTGCCGACCTTGGACACGGAAGAAAACCGGCTGGCCGCGTTGGAGCGGTACCGAGCAATGGAAACGGCATCCGAGCAAGTCTACGATGACCTTGTCTTGCTTGCCGCGAAGGCAATGGATTGTCCCTGGGCGGCGATGAGCTTCGTCGGTCGCGACACCGTCTTTTACCGCTCCGCGTATGGAGCCAACTTTTTGCCGGAGCGACGCGACCAAAGCTTTTGCGCGCACGTCGTCGAGAGTTCCACCTCACCGTTCATTGTCGAGGACACGCTTTCTGAAGAGCGCTACGCGCGGTTGCCGATAGTTCAAGGCATGCCTTTCGTGCGCTCGTATGTGGGAGCGCCTCTGGTCACGGCGGACGGTCAATCAATTGGAACCCTTTGCGTGCTGGATGACAAGCCGAGGTCTTTCTCCGCAGATGAGATCGAGCGCTTGAACACGCTGGCCCGTCTGGCCGTCAGCCAGCTAGAGCTGCGGCGTCAAACCCGGCTGCTTTCCGCTGCCAACGACAAGTTGCGCCAGCTCGCCTCCTGCGACGGTTTGACCGGTCTGCACAATCATCGCGCTTTTCAGGAGCGATTAGAGGACGAAATGCTCTATGCCGTCCGCAACAAAACCGCTCTTTCCCTGATTCTCATCGACATCGACTATTTCAAAGAGTACAACGACCGCTTCGGCCACCCCGCTGGGGACGTCGTCTTGCAAGCGGTCGGCATTATGCTGCTGGAATGCTCGCGCGAGTACGATTTCGTCGCGCGGTACGGCGGCGAGGAGTTCGCGGTAATCCTGCGCGGCGCGGCGTCCGCCGAGGCCTACGCTGTCGCCGAGCGCTTGCGGGAGCATGTGGCGGGGGGCAACTGGCCGTCGCGCAAAGTCACTGTCAGCGTGGGAGTGGCAACGTTCACGCCGCAGCTGAAGTCGCGCGAGGCGCTTGTGAGCGAAGCGGACCGTCTGCTTTATGTAGCCAAAGAGTCCGGCAAAAACTGCGTGCGCGGCAACTCCGACGACGGCGTGCTCGACCCGGCCCAGTGGGTCGGCTTGATCGAGCAATCGCGCCAGCAAACATCCGTCCATGTCGGCTTGCCACAATCCTTCCCGCTTTGAGCCTTGGTTGATCGCAAGGGTGAGATTAGTTGCTTCTCACCTTCGTGAACGCGCTCACCGGCACCAAGTATAATAGGGGCATGATTCGTTCCTCTGCCGCGCGTTTAGCCAGCATCGCCGCGCTTCTCTTATCAACCGTAGCGCTACCCGCTTTCGGCCAAGTTCAGCAGCCTGGCAACTCGGATACCCACCAGCCGTATCCGGTTGCGGCCCGAGGCACGGTCGTTGACGATTACAGCGGCATCAAAGTGGCAGACCCCTATCGATGGATGGAGGACCCGGATTCGGCGCAAACTCGCGCCTGGGTGACTTCTGAGCGTGAAGTGACCGCAGGCTATTTCGCCGATATTCCTGGCCGGGACCGTCTCCGCGCCCAGCTCACGCGCTTGTACAACGTGTCCCGCTACGGCGTGCCGGTGAGCGAGGGCGGGATGCTGTTCTACAGCCACAACACCGGCCTGCAAAACCAATCCCCGATCTATGTCGCCAGTAAGGCAGGCACCGCGCCGCGCCTGCTGCTCGACCCCAATTATTTGTCCAAAGACGGCACCGTCGCGGTGGAAGATCATGTTCCGAGCGAAAACGGCAAGCTGCTCGCCTACGGCATCAACCGTTCCGGCTCCGACTGGCAAGAGTGGAAAGTACGCGACGTCGCCACCGGGCGCGACCTTCCCGACGATCTCAGCTGGCTCAAATACACCGGCATCGCCTGGACTGCCGACAGCAAAGGCTTTTATTACGGCCGGTACGATGCTCCAAAGGCGTCGCAGCTTTTAACCGCGCCCGCCGACTACCAGCAGCTGCGCTACCACAGCATCGGCACGCCGCAATCCAGCGACCCCTTAGTCTACCAAGACCTCGCTCCTCAGCATAAAGATTGGGATTACGGCCCATGGGAAAGCGAGGATGGACGCTACTTAGTCGTCACTGTCAGCCACGGCAGCGATTCCAATTATAAGGTGATCGCGCGCGACCTTCGCGCAAAGCCCAACGCGGCTTCCTGGGTGGCTCTGACGCCGCAGTTCGATGCGCAATACAGCGTTCTCGGCAACGACGGCCCGCTATTTTATTTTTGGACCACCCGAAACGCGCCCAACGGCAAAATCGTCGGCATCGATTTCCGCCGTCCCAGCCCTTCCAACTGGAAAACGATTGTTCCGGAATCGCGCGACGCCATCGTCAGCTACGATATGGTCGCCAACCGGCTGCTGCTCGTCTACCTGCATAACGCTTATTCGCGTGTCTCGGTGTACTCCACAAATGGAGCGCATCAGCGCGATATCGCGCTGCCCGGCCTCGGTACAGTCTACGGCCTGAGCGGCGAGCGCAAAGACAAAATCGCGTACTTCGACTACACCGATTATACGCACAACTACACCGTCTATAAATACCAGGTGGCACAGGGCGCGTTAAGCGTGCTCCACTCCGCGCCGCTTAGCTTCGACCCATCGCTTTACGTCTCCGACGAGCATTTCTACACCTCGAAAGACGGCACACAGGTGCCCATTATCGTCACCCACCGCAAAGGCATGAAGCTCGACGGCACCACGCCGACGATTTTGTATGGCTACGGCGGCTTCGACATCGCCATCACGCCCGCGTTTTCCGCGATGACCGCCGTCTGGCTGCAGATGGGCGGTGCCTACGCGGTCGCCAATATTCGCGGCGGCAACGAATTCGGCGAGAAGTGGCATCTGGCGGGAACGCGGGGACGCAAGCAGAACGTTTTCGATGACTTTATCGCCGCCGCGCAGTGGCTGATCGACAACAAATATACGTCCACTCCCAAGCTCGCCATCAACGGCGCGAGCAACGGCGGCCTGCTGGTCGGCGCGTGCGAGACGCAACGCCCCGATCTCTTCGGCGCGTGCGTGCCGGAAGTCGGAGTCATGGACATGCTGCGCTTCAACAAGTTCACCGCCGGTCAGTATTGGGTGGCCGATTACGGCAATCCGGAGAACCCGACGGACTTCAAGTTTATCCGCGCCTACGCGCCCTACGAAAATATCAAACCCGGCACCAGCTACCCGCCGACCTTAATTATGACGTCCGACCATGACGACCGCGTCGTCCCGGCCCACAGCTACAAATACGCGGCGGCGATGCAAGCCGATCAGGCAGGCTCCGCGCCGATCCTCATCCGCATCGACACGGCCACGGGCCACGGCGGTGGCCGACCGATTTCCAAGTGGATCGCCGACGATACCGACGTGCTCGCGTTTCTCTCCTATACTCTCAACGCGCCGATTCCGTCAGATTTCTACGCGCATTGAAAGTGAATAACGCACTGACTCGGCGCATGCTTGGCGCAAACCGAATTGCTCAAACGGCCCTGATTGTCGGTATTGCCGCTTGTATTCTTTTTGGCGTGCGGGAAACGCATCGCCAAAGCAGTGGCGGCATTGCCACGGAGTTCAGCGCGCAGAGCACGAGCGGTCTGCCGGGACCGTTCCTGCATGGCATCATTCCGGGCAGAACCCGGCTGATACAGGCGATCTTGTCGAAAAAGACCAGCCTGGCTTTGTTTCTGCTGCACAACGGCGATCCTGAGCAGATCGATGCGGCCGATTCATTGGGCTGGACGCCGCTGATCGCGGCGGCATATCGCGGAAATGATAAAGTCGCCGCCGCCCTTCTGAGCGATAAAGCGTCCACTTCCGCCAGCACGCGGAAAGGCAAAACACCGCTGATCTATGCGATCCAAACAAACAGCGGCAAGATCGTAACGGCTTTACTCGCGCATGGCGCTGCCCCAAATACCGTAGATAAGGCTGGGGCTACTCCGTTGATGTGGGCCGCGATGCGAGGCGAGACCGAGGCTTGCAGCGCTCTGCTTGCAGACGGCGCGGCTGTGAACCTGACGGATTTGCGCGGCTACACTGCCCTTAGTATTGCCACGCTGAGTAAATCGAGCGGCATCATCAAGCAGTTGCTGGCGTCGGAAGCAAACCCAGCGATTGGGGCAGGGCAGGGCGATAACCTCCCACTGGCAATCGCGCTCGATGATTCCGATTCCGCCGACGCCGACGCGCTCATCAACGCCGGGGCTCCGGTAAACGCCCGCACCGCCGACGGCTTCACCCCTTTGATGCTTGCCGCCCAAAACGCTTTACCGCAATCCACAGTCGATCTGCTGATCTCGCATGGGGCGCAAGTCGATGCCGTCACCAGCGACGGTGTAACTGCGCTTTGCTATGCCTGCGCGGCTCCCGCCGGCAATGCTGCAGTAGTCCTCGACCTTCTGCAGCACGGAGCATCGCCGCTGAACGGCCCCAACGATCAAACGACTCCCCTGATGTACGCGTCGGAAGCAGGTCACGCCGATATTGTCGATCTGCTGCTAAAACATGGCGCGCGTGTTGATACGGTCACCAATCGTGGCATGACCGCCCTGCACTGGGCGAATGGGGAAGGTTACGCCGCGCAAATCGGCAGCGTACTCCATCAAAAAGGCGAGCTAGAATAATCGTCCGATTGATAGCGTTTCACGCCGCCGAACGCTCCCTGGATTTATAAGCCGGTGAGTCGTCCGAGCAGACTTCCAATTCCGGATCCGCCTGCTCCACCGCTGCTTGCCGCGTTGCCTAATACCATGTTGACGATAGGTTGAGCCTCCGGAAACTGCGAAGCAAGCTGCTCGATGATTTGCGGGTGGCTTTGCGCCAAAGCGAGCGTCGTTCTGACCATATCTTCCGAACCCATGCTGCCTGGGTTCATCTCGCTGGCTCCGGCGTTAGCCGCAAGCTGCTGCGGATTGCCGCCCTGTTGCTGAAGCATCGAGAACGCCTCGCCGAGCAGGCCCCGATGAGCGTCGATTTGTCCCTGGGGCGCTTGGTCCATCGCCTGAGCGCCACCGGAGATTGTCTGAGGGTTGAGCAGGCTTTCTAATGATGAGAGGTTCATATGCAGCGTTTCTCCTAAACTGATTCGTGTTCCGGGTTTCTACCCTCTTCCCGCAGGTGCCGCAACTTAGAAGAGCGAAGCAGCGCCCAAACGCAAAAAAGCGAGCGCGACATCGCTGTCGTGCTCGCTTTCGCGAATGGTGGAGAATAGCGGTCTCGAACCGCTGACCTCCTCAATGCCATTGAGGCGCTCTACCAACTGAGCTAATTCCCCGCTCTTGGGCAGGCTAAAGTTTACCTCAATGCATCAGCTTGGCGCAACTCAATTCCAAAAAATTAAGCGCTTTGAAGCGTGGCAATTAAGTGAATCGGCACGGCGGCAAGAGCCTTGGAGACCGGGCAGCCGGCTTTCGCGGCGTCCGCATGCTTTTGGAATTCCGCCTGGTCGATTCCCGGCACGACCGCATCGGTCGTCAGATCGATTGACGTGATCGCGAATCCGCCTTCCACTTGATCGAAATGCACCTTGGCCGACGTGTGGACACGCGTCGGAATGTGGCCAGCCCCGGACAATATCGCCGAGAGAGCCATCGAGAAGCATCCCGCGTGCGCCGCGCCGATTAATTCCTCGGGGTTGGTCGCTTCCGTGCCGTCCAGCATGCGGGTCCGGAAGGAGTAGTTTCCTTCGAAAGCTCCACTGCCGACCCGCATCGTTCCCGCGCCGGATTGTAGATCGCCGCCCCATTGCGCGTCCGCTGTTCTAATTGCCATTTGTGAAATCTCCTTTACAAGCAAAAGCGCGGCGAGTATACCCGTCGCGCTTGCCTATTAATCTTGTAATGATGAGCTTACGAACTTGGTTCCGCCCCCAAGCCAAGGCAAATCATCCGAACCGTCCCGAGACATACGCTTCCGTTTCCTTATCGTCCGGATTAGTAAACATCTTGGCGGTATCGCCGAACTCGCGCATCTCGCCCCGTAGGAAGAAGCCGGTCTGCTGGGAAACGCGAGCCGCTTGCTGCATGTTGTGGGTGACAATCACGATGGTGTAGTTCTTTGCCAAATCTTCCATCAACTGCTCGATGCGGAACGTGGAGTTGGGATCAAGCGCGGAGCAAGGCTCGTCCATCAAGATAATTTCGGGGTCTACCGACAGAGTCCGCGCGATGCAAAGCCGCTGCTGCTGACCGCCGGACAAGGCAAAGGCGCTCTTCTTTAGGCTGTCTTTTACTTCGTCCCAAAGCGCCGCGCCGCGCAGGGTGCGCTCCACGATCTCATCCAGGGCCTTGCGGCTGCGGACGCCATGAATGCGGGGGCCGTAAGCGAGGTTGTCGTAGATCGACATCGGGAACGGGTTCGGCTTTTGAAACACCATGCCGACACGCTTGCGCAGCTGGACGACGTCCACGCCTCGGGCGTTGATATCTTGGCCGTTCAGCAGGATTCTGCCTTCGATGCGGGTTCCGTCCACCAAGTCGCTCATGCGGTTCATCGTCCGCAGAAACGTCGTCTTGCCGCATCCCGATGGGCCAATCAGCGCGGTAATCTGCCGCTCTCGAACATTGATATTAATGTCCTTTAACGCTTGAACTTGCCCGTAGAAGAAGTTCAAGTTTTCAACCAAAACAGCGGTTGCCGCGCTATCGTCGGTCTGGGACGACGACTCTACCGTTGTCTTGGCGCGCGGCGGAGTAATCTGCGCCAATGTGCCCGCCGAGTAGCCGGGGGGATTTGCGGCGGTATCGGAATTCGGCTGCGTAAAAGTAGTCGGTGTTGCCATTGTTTTATTTATGTCCGGTTCGGTCAATTGATTAACAAGCAGGCGCATTTTGCCGGCGCATCCGCCGGTCTATTTATCGCTTACCATTCCGCCCCGAGTGGCATACCTGGCGGCTAAACTCATCACAAAAATGATGCCGATCAGCAAAATAGCGCCGGCGAGAGCCTGGTTGTGCAGGTAGTCGTATGGCGAGGCGGCGTAGCTGAAAATCGTGAGCGGCAGCGCGTCAATCGGCTTTAATATATTGGCATTGAAGTTGGAATTGCCCAGAGCCGTGAAGAGCAGCGGCGCAGTCTCGCCGGCGACGCGCGATATGGCAAGCATCACGCCGGTAATGATTCCTCCCCGCGCTGACGGCAGCAGGATGCTCCACATCGTTCGCCAGCGCGGCGCGCCGAGCGCGAGAGATGCTTCCCGCATCGTGTTCGGCACCAGGCGCAAAATCTCCTCGGTGGTGCGCATCACGGTCGGCACCATCAAGAAGCCAAGCGCGAGTCCTCCCGCCAAGGCCGAGTAACCACCGCTCGCATCCTTCGCCGACGGCACCAGATGAACGATCAAATGCCCCAGCGCGGTGGAATTCATCATTTTCGGCAAAGCGTTCGCCGACGGCACCACGACAAGAATATAGACGAACAAGCCGATCACAATGCTGGGGATGCTGTTCAGAACGTCCGTTAAGAATCGCACAGTAGCCCCGAACTTGCCGCGCGATTCCAGCTGGTACACGCCGCCTAGAATGCCAAGTGGCAGCCCAATCACCGAGGCGATGGCGATCAGCACCAGCGTCCCGACAATCGCGTTCCGCAGTCCGCCGCCCGGCTCACCCTGCGGCGTCGGCCCTTGCGTCAGCATCGGCAGGGTCAAATAGTGAAAGCCTTTGGAGAGCAAGTAAAAGAGGACGATTCCGAGCGCGCCGACTGCGATTGCCGCCGCGATCACGCAAAGCCCCTGGCAAAAAACGTTCTTCGCCTTGCGAAACGTCAGCAAAGAATTGGCTTTGCCGAGCGGCGCCGGGGCGATGGGTTGCGGCATCAGAGTAGCCATAATTTACCGGCGTCCCCCTGATTGGATATCTTTTGCCGTGTACCGCACTAAAAGGCGCGCCAGCCCGTTCACGATCATCGTCACGATGAACAAGATCAGCCCGATTTCAATCAATGCGGAGCGGTACAAATCGACCGAGGCTTCCGAGAACTCGTTGGCGATCAGGCTAGCCATCGTATTGCCGGCGCTGAACAGCGACAGCTTAAATCCTTCGCTGTTGCCGATAACCATGGTCACGGCCATCGTCTCGCCCAGCGCGCGGCCCAAGCCCAAGATGATACCGCCGATAATTCCCGCCCGCGCGAACGGCAGAACCACCCCGGTAATGGTTTCCCATTTCGTCGCTCCAATGCCGTAAGAGCCTTCTCGGGCCACTTTGGGGATCGCCAGCAAAATGTCGCGCGACACCGACGTAATAAACGGCGTCACCATGATCGCTAAAATCAGCGACGCGGCCAGCATGTCGGTGCCGTTGGGCGAGCCGGTAAAGATCGGCAGCTTGCTCCAAAAGTGGTTGTTGGAGATCGGCGTCTCGACATGATTCGCCAGAATGCCCTGCAGGACGAATAATCCCCACAGGCCGTAGACGACGCTTGGGATCGCCGCAAGCAACTCGATTAAAAATCCCAGGGGAGTGCGCAGCCAGCGCGGGGCGATTTCGGACAGGAAGATCGCCGATCCGACACTCACCGGAACAGCAATCAGCAAAGCCCAAAACGACGAGTACAGCGTGCCGAGAATAAACGGCCATGCGCCAAAAATGTTGTGGTTCGCGTCCCACTTGCTCTTGGTCAAAAAGCCCAAGCCGAACTTGGCGACGCTCAGGTGCGAGCCGTAAGCCAGCTCCACCGCAATCCCGACGATCAGCAAAAAGATGGTCAAGGACGCGAGAAACAGCAGCGCCATGTAGACGCGATCCATCGTCTCGGCCCGCGAGCGGGAAAGCAAAGGGGAAGGCGCTGCGCCGGCGGACGGAGCGGCGCGGGATGGAAGATCGTCGGTGGTAATTGTCGCCATGGATCGCTCGGTAAAAACGCGCTGAGCAGTAGCTCAGAATCAGAGCGATTATGGGGCGGCAATGTTAAGAGATTGTTAACTAACTACTTGGACAGTGAGCACACTTCGATGGGATTGCTGAAAACCCAGGGGTGCGTGCCGATGCAAATGCCGCCGACACGCCAGCGGTAGTTGTCCACTTCCACGCGGTAGACGCCCGGCTTTTTCAAGTCGCAGAGCAGACGCGGGCCACGCACCTTGGCGATTACGCGCCCGTTGCGCAGCAGCCGGATGATGGAGCGGCGGCTGGGTGAGCAGACCTCGAAAAACGCTTGTGGTGCACTCGTCTTACCGGCGCGGCTCCCCGTCAGAGAGTATTTATCGCCAAGCGCGGCAAGGCATTCCTTGTCCGTTCTCAGCAAAAACGAAAAACCCGTCGCGTCGCCGTAGTTATCGTAGCTGACATAGCTGCGCCCGTGCCTGAGCGCCTCATGGATACGCATCGTGTCATCGGCTGCCGTTTCCGCGGTTCTGCCGGGACGCTCGGCGGTGAGCGCGTGGGTGCGCAGCACGCGGAACGTCTCTTCGTAGGTGGGAAACGGGTAGCGCTTGCGTCCAATCTTCATCAGCGCATGGGAATCCAAGCTGCCAATCGCGTAGGGCATGGGTTGTCGGGCGCGGTGGGCCTGGTTCATCAGCTTGTCCCATAAGCGCAGCTCGCGCGTCGGACGTCCGGCGATATAGCTGAACGCGCTCATCGGCTCGTTGCTCAGATAACGCTGCAAAGCAAGCAAAAAGCCCGGCAAGCTGATTTTCGTCCGCGCGATGGCGCTCAAGTTAAAAACTTCGATGCCGACTTCCGGCTGCCGCTTGGAGAAATCGCGCCAGTGATCTTTGAGGTCGAGCGGCAGGGCGATAAATCCGTATCCGCCGCTTTCCGCCATCTGCTTTTGCAGCTGCACCGCGCCCTGCCCATAGGCCACGTCAAAATCGGCGGGTACGTCGAGCACCAGCAAGTGCCCCACCGACGTGGTCAGCTCCGTGCCGACGACAATCAAAACCTTGCCGCCTTCCTGCCATGTCGCCTCGCCGTTTGGAATCGCCTCCAGGGAGGAGTGATCGCACAAGAGCACGAAATCGACTCCCGCCCCCGCTGCCGCGGCAGCAATTTCGGCTACCGTTCCCGCGCCGTCGCTGTAAGTGGAGTGCACGTGCAAGGCGCCCGCGAGGTCGGAGTAAGTCGGCAGCGGCGCGGAGGCGCGCTCGTCATCGCCGGCGCTGCCCGGTCTCTGCGGCCGCGCAAAGCCGAACCGCTCCAGCGCGGTCTGCCAGAGACCGGCAGCGGTAATCACGGAAAGGACAAGTTGTACTCGGGACCATTTAATCATCGGCGTTGCTTCGGCTGCAAATCGGCCTTTATTGTAGCATGCCTGTAGTTGCAGATGCCAATTTCACCGTTTGTCAAGTGCTGAAAAAGGGGTGGCACGCTTTTTGCTTTATATGAAAGTGGATTGAACACCGCATTCGATCCGGCAATAAACAGCAGTAAATCGGCCTTAGCAGGTGAGTTTCAATCGCGGCAATCATCCCATACTCTTTATTCGGGTGATGCTCACCGTTTCGTTTCAGGCCATGGAGGACTTAACGAAAATGATCGGCAAAGTGAAATGGTTCAATGACGCCAAAGGTTACGGATTCATCGAATTCGAGCAGGGACGCGACGTTTTTGTCCATTATTCAGTCATTCAAACCGAGGGCTACCGCTCCTTGAAAGAGGGCCAGGAAGTGGCCTTCGAAATTTCCAAAGGCCCGAAAGGTGACCATGCCCTTTGGGTAAAGCAGCCTCTTGGCGAGGATGCACTCGAAACCGAAGTTGCCGTGCAGGACAGCGTATCAGCTTAGAGATTATCTTCTTTTCTTTATGCGACCGAGCTTACTCCTTTGCTCCTCAGTTTACTAAAATTAGGTTTAGGGAATATTGATCAAAGTAGCTGCCGCGCATGTTACGGCAGATTCTAAAGTGCTTGCGTGGGCGTTAGCTACAAATAACCAATAGGAGAACGCTCAAATGCAAGAACATAGCTGGATTTTTTGGATCATCGTCGGTATCATCGCCGGAGCTTTGGCTAAAATGGTAGTACCTGGAGAATCTCCAGGCGGCTGGATAGGTGACCTGATTGTGGGCTTAGTGGGAGCGCTCATCGGCGGATTCGTGTTCAAAGCGATCTCCGGTCATTCGCTCGATGGGCCGGTAGGAAGTACGGTAGTCGCATTCGTCGGAGCGGTTATACTACTATTCATCTCGCGTCTAGTTACTCGAGGGCGTACGTCAAACTCTAGCTTATAGCCACTCGCTTATATGTTCAGCCTTCCTTCAATATGAGGGAAGGCTTTTTCTTTGCGAGTCCCCCTCATCATTACCGGGTCTTCTCCCGATAATGGGAGTAGCTCCCATATGCATCGTTTGAATACGCAACTGGGCATGTGATCGTTATCAACCTGGTGTGACATGCGCTTTTTAGAACGCCTTCTGCTCCCTTTGCTCGGAATCCTACTCGTGCTGCTCTGCTGGAATCCGCTGGAAGTCGGCTCGGATTTTTGGGCGCACGCCGCTGTCGGACGATGGATTTTCGAGCACCGTGCCGTACCGCGCGCGGCGCTTTTTATCTGGACCTTCAACGGGCCTTGGCTGGCCCACTCCTGGCTGTCGGAGCTGGCCTGCTACGGGCTGATGCGGCTTGGCGGCGACTGGGGAGGCCCGGTGCTCGCCGTGGCATTCACCGCGTTGATCGGCCTGATTATTTTCGCCGTGGCGCTCTGGCCGATTCTCAACTCCCAGCGACGCTTGCCGCTTTTGGTGGCGGTGTCGACGTTCCTGGCGATTCTGTGCTGCTCGAACCGCTTCGTGCCGCGCCCGGAAATCTTCACCACGCTGTTCACTGTCTGCCTTTACAGCGCTCTGGCACACTTGCGGCACGCCGATGAGCAAACCCGCGCCCGCCGGGGACGATCATTACTCATTGCGCTTCCGCTCCTTTTCGCGCTTTGGACCAACCTGCACGGCGCGGTGCTTTACGGCATCGTCGTCTTGTGGCTGGCGGCCGTCTGCGACTCGTTGCAGTACCGGGATACGCTCGCGCGGCAACTGCTTGTCAGCGCCGCGCTCAGCACGGGCGCTATTCTCATCAATCCTTATGGCGCAAAGTATCTCTTGATCTACACGCCGCTCGCCCGCCACTCGTTCTACTATATCGGCGAGTGGCTGCCGTTTTGGGTGAAGCCGCGGCTGGATTTGAAAGTGCCTGCCTACGAATTGGCGCTGGTCGTGACGGCATTCTCGGCATGGAAATCGAACGCGCAAAAGCGCTGGGGCAGTTTAGCGTGGCTGCTTCTGGCGGCAGCCTCGTTCATCCAAGCCCGGCGCAACATGGACCTGCTGGCGATAACCTCCCTGACAATCATCGCACGCGAATATCCCTCTCTGGCACTGCGATGGGTGAGTCGTTTTGCGCCCCATGCCAAAACCGTCCGTATTGGGCGTGCCGCCGGTGTGATCGGCGCGGGCGCGTTGGCGGGCAATCTCGTCTGGATGACGATCGTGCTGCTGTACCTTCAGTCGGGCGCGGCGTTCGTGAAAGCCACTCGTCAGGCCTTGCCGACCCGGCAGGCTGCGTTCGTGGCCGGACTTGCCTCGCCGCAGCTGCACGCGCTGAACCTGTACAATTCGGCGGCCTACCTCGAATGGCGTCTCGACGGTTCGGTGCCGCTTTATATCGATGGCTTAAACGCGTATCCCGATTCTGTCTACCGGACCTGGCGCGAAATGTGGGAAGCCAGCCCGGAAGGCGTCGCCGCGCTGCAGCGGAGCGGCATCAACTGCATCATGGCCGATCATATTGCTCCGAACACCTACATGCCGAATTTGATCAATACTTTGGCGACAAATCCCAACTGGGTCATGATCTACAATGGCTCGGACGGCTCCGTTCTCGTCCGCCGAGAGCTGCTGACGAAGCCGTCGAGCCGTCATATCGCGTCAGGCAGGCTTACCCCTCGTCGTACTGCGTCTTAAGCGACGCGACCACGCTCGGGTCGGCTAGGGTGGTCGTATCGCCCAAAGCGCGGCCATCGGCGATATCGCGCAGGAGGCGCCGCATGATTTTGCCGGAGCGGGTCTTGGGCAATTCGGCGGTGAAGAAGATATCGTCGGGGCGGCAGATCGCGCCGATTTTCGTCGCGACATGCTTTTTTAGCTCGTCCTGAAGCTCCTGCGACATTTCCACGCCTTCTTTC